>JACQVX010000275.1 GCA_016209495.1 Planctomycetota bacterium | reverse complement strand
GCGGAGGCCTGGCGCTCCGAGGGCTCCTTGGCCAGGGCCCGCGCCACCGCGGCGTCCAGGTCCGGGGCCACGCCGCTCACCAGGTCCCGGAGCCGGGGCGGCCGCGAGTCCAGGTGGGCCCGCAGCAGGCCCGCCAGGTGCAGACCCGGGAAGGGCGGCCGGCCGGCCACGGCGTGGAACAGGGTCGCCCCCAGGGAATACACGTCCGAGCGGCGGTCCACGGGTTCCCCCAGGAGGACCTCCGGGGCCACGTAGAGCGGCGTGCCGCTGGCCGGGGACCGGCGGGCCGAGGCCTCGCGGACCGCCAGGTCCAGGTCGATGAGCCGCGCCACCGGGGCGCGGGGCCTCCCGGAGACTCGCACGTGGGCGGGCTTCACGTCCCGGTGGACGTAGCCCCGGGCGTGGAGGGCGTCCAGGGCCGAGGCCACCTGGGCCACGACCCGACGCAGAGGACCCGGGGCGAGCCGCGCGCCCAGGAGGTCCGGGCCCTCGGCCAGCTCCCCGGCCAGCCAGGGCCGGCCGTCCGGGAGCGTCCCGAAGTCCAGGACCCGGGTCAGGTGCGGGTGGACCAGCTCCGAGAGCAGGAGGAACTCGCGCCTCGCCGCCTCCACGTCCGGGGCGCCACCCTCCATGACCTTGAGGGCGAGCCGGCCCCCGCCGCTCGAGAGGTCCTCCACCTCCAGGACCCGCCCCCGGGAGCCTCGCCCCAGGGGCCCCAGGACCCGGTAGCGGCCCGCCACCACCTGTCCCCGGCGCAGGCCCCGCCCGCGGCCGCCTAGCGCCCCAGCCAGAGCTCGTCCCCGCCCGCCGTGGCGGCGCCGATGTAGAGGTCCAGGTGGCCGTCCCGGTCCAGGTCCCCCAGGGCCGCGCCGGCGGCGGCGACCGGCGACGGGAGCCCCCCCGCCAGGGCGGTGAAGCGCCCGCCGCCGTCGTTGACCAGGACCCGCAGGCCCGCGGCGGCCCCGTCCAGGACCACCAGGTCCAGGTCCCCGTCGGCGTCCAGCCTGGCCGCGAACGCCGCCGCGGGGCTCGCGGCCGCCGCCCCCCCGGGGAGACGCTCCGCGCTCCCGTCGGCGAAGACCGCGCCCCCCAGGTTCACGAGGAGCCGGTCGGGGGCGCCGAGCGTCCCCGCCAGGAAGACGTCCAGGTCGCCGTCCCCGTCCAAGTCCGCCAGGACGACCCGCCCCGAGTCCAGGTCCGCGGCCGCCGGGAGCCGGGTGGCCCCCTCGTCGGTGTAGACCCCCCCGCCGCCGTTCATGAGGAGCCGATCCCGACCGCCCCGCACCGCCACGTAGATCTCCGGGTCCCCGTCGCCGTCCAGGTCCGCGGCGGCGGCGTGGACACTGGCCACGCTCGAGACCGGCACCGCGGCCGGCGCCGGTGCGAAACCCCCGGCGCCGTCCCCCAGGGCCAGGAGGTCCGGCCCACCCTCGCGCGAGAGGTAGAGGTCCGGCCGGCCGTCCCCGTTGGCGTCGAGGAGCAGGACCGCCCGCGAGGCCCCCCCCGCCAGGGCCGTCAGGGGCACCAGGTCGAAGGTCCCGGCCCCGGCGCCGGGTCCCCGGTTCCGGAGGAGGAGCGGCCGGTGACGGTAGACCAGGGAGAGCCTGGGGGCCCTGGCGGGGTCGGGGGGCGTCCCGTTCTCCCTCGAGTAGACCGTCAGGTCGGCCCCCGCCACGTCCGTGCGCGCCACGACCACCCCGTGGTGGGCCACCGCCCCGTCCAGCCATGCGGCGGCAAGGCTCGTCAGGTCCAGGCTGCGCACCACCCCCACGGAGGCGTCACCGATGGCGAGCGTCCCATCGGGGGCGGCCGCCCTCGGGGGGCGGTTGTTGTAGGTGACCTGGGTCTCGGTCCATGGCCCCAGGATCTGGTAGGCCGAGAGGATGGCCCCCTGGGCTGCCGGACCCAGGTGGTAGAGCCCCAGGGAGGCGGAGAGGACCTCGACGCCCGCGGGGATGCCCGAGAGGTCGAAGGCCACGAGGGCCAGACTGGCCGACCCGGTCCTCCGCTTCATGGCGAACTTCGCGAGCCCCTGGTTCTGGTCCGGAAAGGCGCTCGCCGCCTCGGCGTCCCGATCCGGCGCGAGCTCCACGGCGGTCTGGGCCTCGTCCGGGACCAGGACCACGTCGGTGTCCCCGTCCCCGTCCATGTCCCCCGCCACCAGCGAGCGCAGCGGGCGGCCCAGGGCCACCGAGGCGGGGAGGGCCCCGGCCGGCGCGGTCGCGAGGCCGCCCCGTCCGTCCCCCAGGAGGAGCCTGGATTCCCCGTCGCCCCCCGCCAGGACGTCCAGGTCGGCGTCCCCGTCCATGTCCGCCACGACCAGGGCCCGGGCCGCCACCACCCCCTGGGGCGGACCCGGGGCCGAGCGCTGGAAGGAGGGGGGACTCGCCGGCAGGGCCAGGGGCCGGTGCCCGGACTCTCCCCCCGGGACCGCCAAGCCGCAGCCCCCGCAACAGGCCACGAAGGCGACCAGGAAGAACGCCGGACCCCCGCGGGGCCGGCCACCCCGGAGAGACGGAGGCGGCATCGAAGGCACTCCCCTGGTCCGCATGGTCCCGCGGGCGTGGT
>JACQVX010000272.1 GCA_016209495.1 Planctomycetota bacterium | reverse complement strand
GTCCTCCAGGCCGGTCCGCTCGCGGTAGAGGCGCTCCTTCTCGAGGATGGCCCGGGCCAGGGCCTTCCACCCCCCGCGCCCCCCGGCCTCCCCGGCCACCCCGGCGTAGGCCCGCCAGAAGCGCAGACGGTCGGTGCGCGTGGCGGCCCCGCGGGGGAGGTGGCCGAGCTGGACCAGGTTCCTCCGCCGGCTGGAGGCGGTGGCGCTCCGCCAGAGGAGGACGTCGTCCAGGTCGATGAACCAGAGGCGCCAGCCCTCACCATCGGGCCGCACGAGGACGTTCTTGGCCGAAAGGTCGTGGAGCCGCGCCCCGGATTCGTGGAGCCGGCGGACCTCGCCGGCGAGCCAGGCCACGAAGCGGCGCCGCGCCGGGCCGTCCGGGAGGGCGGCGGCGTAGCGGTGCAGGGGCCACGCCCCGTCGATGAACTCCGTCACGAGGTATCCCTTGCGATAGAAGCCCAGGCTCCCCTCCTCCACCCGGGCGTAGGGCTCGGGGGTGGGGAGCCCCCGCACCAGGAGGCCGTTCCCGGCCACCCAGGCCCGGCGGCCCCGGGACCAGCCCGCCAGGGTGGGGAGGCAGCCCAGGAGGTTGACGCTCGGGAAGGACTTGACGCACCAGGCCCCACCCCCCTCGCGGGTCAGCCGGGTGAGGGCGGCGCGGCGGGAGCGGGCCACGACCTCAGGGCCGCCCAGCGCCAGGGCTGCCTCGTGGCGGGCCAGGAGCCCCAGCAGTTCGTCCGGGCCCAGCTCGCGGCGCCTCCAGATGCGGAGCGGCCCCCGCCGCTCCAGGGTGAAGCGCGAGGACTCCAGGAGGCAGCGGCGGGAGCGCGAGCGCACCTGCCGGCGCCGGATCCGCCGGGCCTCCCGGGCCACCCGCGCGGCGAGCGAGGCGGCGTCCGGGGCGAGGCCGGGCTCCAGGGCGTGGTAGGTCTCCATCACGAGACGGAAGTCCTCCGGGTGGGCCGGGACCAGCGCCTCGCAGAGCTTCGCCAGGGAGCTTAGACGCGCGCGCCGACCCAGGCCCCAGGGGAAGGAGACGGCGTGCAGGTCCACGAGGGCGAGGCGCGGCGGGTCGGCGTCGGGAACGGCCAGGACGTTCCCCAGGTGGAAGTCCGGGTGGCGGGCGCCGGCCCGGTGGAGGCGGGCCGCCAGGTCCGCCAGGGCGCGGAGGTGGGCATGGCGGCCCGTGGCGTCCAGGGTCCCCAGGTGCCGGCCCAGGGTCCGGGACGGCTCGATGGCCGTGGCCACGAAGGCCGCGCCCTCCAGGAGGGGCCCGCGGCGGCGCTCCGCCACCGCCACCGCCTCCGCCGTGGGCAGGCCGCGCCGCGCCAGCTCGCGCATGGCCCGCCACTCGGCCACCGCCTTGGAGGGGACCAGGAGGTGCTTGAGCCTCTCCAGCCACCCCCGCACCCGGTAGCGCTTCAGGTAGAAGGTCCCGGCCCCGTCCAGGGGCACGCGGTAGACCGCCCGGGCGCGGTTATCCTTGATGATGGTCACCGCCGGGTCCGCCGGGACGGCCTCCAGCCGCAGGGCGATGCCCTCCCGCACCGCCGCCTCGAAGGCCCGCGCCATGCGCCAGCGGTATCCGGCCAGTTCCACCTCCACCAGGTCCTCGTTCACCGGTCGGCGGCCGCAAGGGTGATCCGGGTCACCTCGGGCCGGGCCTCGCGGCCCAGCCGGATGGGGATGCCGCTGTCCCCCACGCCGCGCCCCACGTAGAGCGGGACGCCCTCCACCGTGTACCAGCCGGCCAGGTACCGGCCCGACATCGCCCGGGCCGGGACCGTGAGCCCCAGCGGGCGGAGGGCCCCGCCGTGGGTATGGCCCGCCAGGATCAGTCGGGCTCCCAGGCGGGCCGCCTCCGGCGCCGAGCCCGGGCAGTGGGCCAGGGCGAGGACCGGGCCCGGGCCTCCGGTGAGCGCCATCGCCCGGGGGACGTCCGCGTGGCCCGTGCGCGCGTCGTCGATCCCTGCCACGGTGAAGGGGTGGCCCCGGAGCTCGAGCCGCAGGCGCTCGTTCTGCAGGACCCGGACCCCCGCGGCCTCCAGGGCCGCGCGGACCCGGGCGGCGCCGCACCAGTGGTCGTGGTTTCCGAGGGTGGCGATGGCGGGCCGCGGGAGCCGCCGGGCCAGGTCCTCCAGGTGAGGCAGGAACTCCAGCCCGTGCCAGAGGTAGTCCCCGGTGAGCAGCACCAGGTCCGGCCGCATCGACTGCACCATGCGGACCGCCCGCTCCAGCCGGACCCGAGGCGTGAGCAGACCCACGTGCAGGTCCGTCAGGTGGGCCAGGACCAGGCCTTCCTGGGCGGGGGCGAGCCCGGTGAGACCCACCCGGTGCTCCCGGAGGTCCGGACCCGGGTCCCGGCGGCGACCCCAGCGGGTGAGGTCCGAGAGGCCGGCGTTCACCATCACGGCGGCGCTGGCGGCCAGGAAGCCGCGCCCATGGCGTCGATACCGCTCGTGCACCACCGGCTCGCCTCCCACCGCCAGATCCCGCGCGAGTCTACGCCCGCGGGGCGGGGGCCGCAAGTTGACCGCCTGGACGGCCTCGGGTATCGTGCGTCGCCCGTCCACGATGGAGGAGACGCCCATGGATGTCGGGATCGCCGGATATGGTGCCTACGTCCCGCGGCACCGCATCAAGGTCGAGGAGATCGCCAAGGTCTGGGGCGCCGACGCCCCCGCCTACAAGAAGGGGCTGATGCTGCGCGAGAAGTCCGTGCCCACGCCGGACCAGGACACCATCACCCTCTCAGTGGAGGCCGCGCGGCACGCGGTGCGCCGCGCCGGCGTGGAGCCGAGGCGCATCGGGGCCATCTACATCGGCTCGGAGAGCCACCCCTACGCGGTCAAGCCCAGCGGGACCGTGGTCGCCGAGGCCCTGGGGATGACGCCGGAGGTCCACTGCGCCGACTTCGAGTTCGCCTGCAAGGCCGGGAGCGAGGGGATGTTCGTGGCCCTCTCCCTGGCCCGGGCCGAGGAGATGGACTACGCCCTGGCCATCGGGGCCGACACCTCCCAGGGTGCCCCTGGGGACGCCCTGGAGTACTCGGCCTCCGCCGGCGCCGCCGCCTTCATCATGGGGCGCGACCGCCTGGTGGCGGTCTGCGAGGCGACCTACAGCTTCATGACCGACACGCCGGACTTCTGGCGCCGGGAGCACCAGTTCTACCCCCGCCACGCCGGGCGCTTCACCGGCGAGCCGGCCTACTTCCGGCACACCGCCGCCTGCGCCCGGGGCCTCATGGAGAAGAGCGGGACGCGCCCGGACGACTTCCGCTGGGCGGTCTTCCACCAGCCCAACGGCAAGTTCCCCATGCGCGTGGCCCAGGAGCTGGGCTTCCCGCGCGCGAAGGTGGAGGAGGGGTGGCTCTGCCCCACCCTGGGGAACACCTACTCGGGGGCCTCGCCCCTCGGCCTCACGGCGGTCCTCGACGTGGCCGCGCCGGGCGACCGGATCCTCATGGTGAGCTACGGCTCCGGTTCCGGGAGCGACGGCTTCATCTGGCGTGTCACCCCGCGGATCGAGGAGGTCCGGGACCTTGCGCCGCGGACCCGGGCCCAGCTCGAGGACCACCCGGTCTACATCGACTACGGCACCTACGCGAAGTTCCGCGGCAAGATCCGCAAGCCCTGCGAGTGAGGAGTCCCGCCATGCGAGAGGTAGCAGTCATCGGCGTGGGGATGAACCGGTGGGGCGAGCTCTGGGAGAAGTCGCACCGGGCGATCTGGACGGAGGCCGCCCTGGAGGCCGTCGAGGACGCGGGCGTGGACCGCGTGGACGCGGTCTACGTGGGCTGCATGAGCGGCGGGCTGTTCGTCGGCCAGGAGCACCTGGGGGCCATGCTGGCGGGGGAGCTCGCCATGGGGCCCATCCCGGGGGTGCGCGTGGAGTCGGCCTGCGCCTCCGGGGGGCTGGCCTTCCGCCAGGCCTACATCGCCGTGGCCTCGGGGGCCCACGACGTGGTCCTGGCCAGCGGCGTGGAGAAGATGACCGACGTGGACGGCGCGGCGGCGACCTACGCCCTCTCCACGGCGGCGGACCAGGAGTACGAGGGCTACCACGGGGTGACCTTCCCGGGGCTCTACGCCATGATGGCGCGGGTCCACATGCACCGCTACGGCACGACCCGCAGACAGCTCGCCGACGTGGCCGTCAAGAACCACGCCCACGGGACCATGAATCCCCTGGCCCAGTACCGGGACCCGGTGACGCCGGAGCAGGTCATGGAGTCGGTCCTGGTGGCCGATCCGCTGCGCGTCCTGGATTGCTCGCCCATCACCGACGGCGCGGCCGCCGTGGTCCTGGCCCCGGTGGAGCTGGCCCGCAGGCTCGCACGGGCCCCCGTGGTCCGCGTCGCCGCGTCGGCCCACGCCACCGACACCATCGCCCTGGCCGACCGAGAGGACCTGGCCTGGCTCGGGTCCACCGCCCGGGCCGCGGAGCAGGCCTACGCCCAGGCGGGGGTCGGGCCCTCGCAGCTCTCCTTCGCCGAGGTCCACGACTGCTTCACCATCGCCGAGGTCATGGTGGTCGAGGCCCTGGGCCTGGCGGACCGGGGCAAGGGCGGCGAGGCCGCCAGCTCGGGCTACACCCGCCTCGGCGGGCGCGTCCCGGTGAACGCCTCCGGCGGCCTCAAGTCCAAGGGCCACCCGGTGGGGGCCACCGGCGTCGCGCAGGTGCGCGAGGCGGTCGTCCAGCTCCGCGGCCAGGCCGGGGAGCGGCAGGTGCGCGGCGCCCGTTGGGGTCTCACGCAGAACATGGGCGGCACGGGGGCCAGCTCCGTGGTCCACATCTTCCAGGGGGAGGGACGGCGATGATCGGCACCGCACGCTACTGGCGAGAGATCCCCCAGCGCTACCGCTACGAGGCGGCCCGCTGCACCGCCTGCGCCCACGTCGCGTTCCCCCCGCGGACGCTCTGCGCGAAGTGCCGCGGCCGGGCCTTCGAGCCCTGCACCCTGGCCGGCGAGGGCGTGGTGGAGACCTTCACGGTGATCCGCGTGGCCCCGGCGGGCTACGCCGACGAGGCGCCCTACGCGGTGGGCCTCATCCGGCTCACCGACGGGGTCCGTCTCATGGCGCAGGTGGTGGACTGCGACCTGGCGAGGCTGGCCATCGGCGACCGGGTGCGCGTGGAGTTCCGCCGGATCCGCCAGGACGGGGAGTCGGGGATCCTCTGCTACGGCTACAAGTTCGTCCCGGCGACGTAGGCCTCCTCTTGCGGCCAGACGCGGCCGGCCTCGAGGCGTAGCACCCGCGCCCAGGGGCCCTCCGGCGGGGCGGCGTGGCCCGTGACGAGCAGCGTCCGCGCCCCGAAGTGGGCGTAGAGGAGCCCGAGGACCCGGTCGGCCGCCTCCGCGTCCAGGGAGGCCACGGGCTCGTCCGCCAGGACCACCGCCGGGTCCTGGAGGAGGAGGCGCGCCACGCCCACGCGCTGCCGCTCTCCCCGGGAGAGGGCCGAGCCGCCCTCCCCGACCCGCGTCTCGAGCCCGCGGCCCAGGGCCGTCCAGAGCCCCACGGCCTCCAGGGCCTCCCGCAGCGCCGCGTCCGGGGCCTCCGGGTCGCCCAGCCGCAGGTTCTCGGCCACGGTCCCGTCCAGCAAGGCCGCCTCCTGGGTGAGGACACCGACGGACCGGCGGCGCTCGACCCCCTCCAGGGCCCGCACCGGCCGGGCGTCCAGGCGCACCTCCCCCGCCGAGGGGGCCGCCAGGCCGGCGAGGAGGGCCACCAGGGTGGACTTGCCGGAGCCGCTCGCCCCCTCCAGGAACGTGGGCCCCCCGGCCCGGAGGTCCAGGGAGAGGCCTGCCACGACCTCGGGGCCCCCGGGCCAGGCGTAGCGGAGCCCCCGGGCATGCAGCCCGCCGTCCGGCCCGGCGGCCGGGCGCCCAGGACCCGGCGGCGCGGGAGGCGCGGGCGCCGGGGCCAGATCCAGGAAGCGCCGGGCGGCCCCGGAGGCGTGCTGGGCCAGGGCCCAGGCGCCCTGCAGGCCCGCCAGGGAGGCCTGGGCCATGCGCGCGTAGAACACGAAGCCGAGGAGACCGCCGGCGCTCAGGCGCCCCGCCGCCACCTCGCGGGCCCCCAGGGCCAGGAGGGCCACGGTGGCGAGGGCGCCCAGGACCTCGTGGGCCGTCTGGAGCCGCGAGCGCTCGCGGTGGGCCGCCTCGACGGCCTCCCGATCCCGGGCCAGGTGGTCCTCGAAGCGCGCCTGGAGCCTGTCGGCGGCGGCCGTGAGCCGCACCAGGGGGGCCAGGGCGACCGCCTCGGCCACGGCCCGGGACTGGCCGTCCTGCGCCGCTCGGGAGGCCTCGCCGGAGCGGCGTAGCGCCGCGGCGGACCTGCGGGAGACGAGGGCCAGGGGCGGGAGGAGGGCCAGGGGCACCAGGGAGAGCCTGGGGGAGAGCGTCACGAGGAGCGTCCCCGAGGCGACGAGACTCACGGCGTGGAGGGTCGCGCCCCGGGTCCCCTCGACCAGGACCTGGCGCAGGGCGCTCGCGTCCTGGAGGGCGCGGGAGACCATCTCCCCCGAGTGGTGGACGCGCACCCGCGCCAGGTCGGCCGTCACCAGGGCGCGAAAGGCCGATCGCCGGAGGTCCGCGCCCACCGCCTCCCCCAGGGCGGAGGACTCCGAGCGCAGACGGGCCGCGGCCAGGGCGCGGGCCAGGGCGGCGGCCAGGACCAGGGCGCAGGGGCCGGCGAGGGCCGCCCAGCCCGCCGGGCTCCCGAGGACGGCGTCCGCCGCTCCCTTCAGGGCCCAGGGGAACAGGGCCGCGGCCCCGGCCGCCAGGGCGGCGGCCGCGGCCGAACGCAGGGCCGCTCCCGCGTGGGGGCGGAGGAAGGGGGCGAGCCGGAGGAAGGGCCAGAGGTCCGCGGGGAAGGGGGGCACGCGCCCAGGGTAGCGCGCAGGAGGGGCCAGGGGCCCATCCACACGTCGGTCGACCAGAAGCCGCGAGCGCCCATCTCGGCGAACGGGTAGTACTGGCTCTGGTTCACGAACACGCTGAGTTTTCCGCGCACCACGTCCATGAGG
>JACQVX010000270.1 GCA_016209495.1 Planctomycetota bacterium | reverse complement strand
TAGTCCAGGCCCGCGGCGATGGAGTGGGTGGGGAGTACCTGTCCGTCCGCGTCCTGGAGGAGGTAGGAGAGGCAGCCGTGCAGGACGCCGGGGCTGCCCGCGGAGAGGCTGGCGGCCCCGCCCGCCTCCACCCCCACCAGGCGAACGCCCGGGTCCCCCAGGAAGGCGGAATAGATCCCCAGGGCATTGGACCCGCCGCCCACGCAGGCCACGACCGCATCCGGGAGGCGGCCCTCCGCCTCCAGGACCTGGGCACGGGCCTCGTGCCCGATGACCGATTGGAAGGCGCGCACCACTGCCGGATAGGGGTGGGGCCCCACGACGCTACCGATGATGTAGTGGGTGTCGCGAACGTGGGCGAGCCAGTCCCGGATCGTCTCGCCGGTGGCGTCCTTGAGGGTGCGGGTCCCGGTCTCCACCGGGTGCACCCGGGCCCCCAGCAGCCCCATGCGGTCCACGTTGGGCCGCTGCCTGCGAAGGTCCTCGGTCCCCATGTAGACCTCGCAGGCCAGGCCCAGGAGGGCGCAGGCGGTGGCGGTGGCGACGCCGTGCTGGCCGGCCCCCGTCTCCGCTATGACCCGCTGCTTTCCCATGCGGCGGGCCAGGAGGGCCTGGCCCAGGGCGTTGTTGATCTTGTGGGCCCCCGTGTGGCAGAGGTCCTCGCGCTTGAGCCAGACCCGCGCGCCGCCCATGGCCTCCGAGAGCCGCCGGGCGGGGTAGAGCGGAGTCGGGCGGCCCACGTAGCGCGCGAGCAGCCCGTCCAGCTCGCCGCGGAAGGCGGGGTCGGCCCAGGCCCCGGCGAAGGCCGCCTCCAGCTCCTCCAGGGCGGCCAGGAGGGTCTCCGGGACGTAGCGTCCCCCATAGGGGCCGTGGCGGCCGCGGGTCGCCAGGGTGTCTGTGGCGGGCCCCATGGGGGGCGCGAGTCTACACCAGACCCCTGGGAAGTCACCAGGCCAGTCGGAGCTCGATCACCGCGTTGGCGCCGGCCCCGTTCAGCCCCGAGCCGTGCTCGCGGTAGTCTCGGTCGGCCAGGTTCTCGACCGCGAGCGCGAGGCGCGCGGCCTCGCCCAGGGCGCCGGCCAGGCGCAGGTCGTAGACGGCGTAGCCCGGCGTCCCCCCGGGCGGGATGCGCTCGTCGTCGTTCCGGTCGTTCGGGTTCAGCCGGTGCTGCTCCCGCGCCGCGCGACAGCCCGCCTCCAGCCACCAGGCCTCCGCCACGCGCCGCCGGACAGCCGCCGTGCCGCGAGCCGGCGGGTTGCGCCTGAGGGGCTCGCCCTCCTCGACCCCCCAGGTCCAGTCGGCCCCCAGGGTCGCCTCCCAGCCCTCGGCCGGGGCCACCCGGCCGGCCGCCTCCACGCCCGTGATCCGCGCGCGGCCCACGTTCGCGCGGCGCTGCACCTTCTTCCCGTTCACCACCGTCTGGCCGTCGAGCACTGCGTCCTCGCGGTCGATGGTGTCCTCCACGAGCGTGTGGTGCAGAAAGAGGCTGCCGGTGCAGCGCCGCCCGGCCCACTGGAGTCCGCCCTCGGCGGCGAGGGCGCTCTCCGGGCCCAGGCCGGGATTGGGCACGTCGAAGGAGGAGGAGGTCTCGCGCAGGGCCGCCAGCTCGTCGGCGCTCGGCCCGCGGAATCCGCGGTGCAGGCCGGAGACGGCCCACAGGGCGCCGGCCAGCCGGGCGCGCGCCGCCAGGGAGGCGCCCACGTCCTGGAAGGTCTCGTCGATGGTCCCGAAGTCCACGCCGCCGAAGGACTCGCGGGTCTCGCGGGCGCGGACGGCGAAGAGGGCCCAGCGCGCCCCGGCGCCGACCTCCAGGCGGTCGCTCACCACGGTCCAGTCGTCCTGCAGGTAGAGGCCGCCCACGTCGTAGTCGGTGTCGTCGGGCAGGTTCCCGCGCGGGAAGGCCGTGGGGACGCCGGCCGCCGAGTAGGCCCGCCGGCGGCTACCCAGGCGGTCGTGGTACCAGTCCAGGCCCGGCGTGAGCCGGTGGCCCCCCGGCAGGTCGAGGGTGGCGTGGGCCAGTAGCCCAGGCGAGGTGACCTCATCCTCGAATCGCTCGAAGCGGCCGTCGGTGCGCAGGTCCTCCAGGCCCTCCAGGCGGTGCTTGAGGGAGACGGTGAGGCGCGACTCCGCCACGCGCGCGCCCGCCGAGCGGTCCTCCACGGTGAGGGCCGCGAAGGACAGCCGCTGGGGGTCGAAGGCGCGCCGGGCGCGCGTCCCGACCCGCGTCCCGCGGTAGGGCACCGCGCGGGTGGTGCTGTGGGTGCGCGGGACGTCGTCCTGCTCGAGGTGGAGCGCCGTCAGCCGCCACTCGCGGCCCGCCCGGGGCCGGAGTCGCACCGTGGCATCGACCGAGGCCTCGCGGTAGCCCGTCGCGGGGAGGGTGCCCGCGTGGCGCCCGGCCTGGAGGTCGCCGAAGTCGCGGTGCGAGCCGCCGGCCAGGAGCGCCAGGTCGCCCAGCCCCAAGTCCACCTCCAGGCGACCGGTCTCGGACGCCTCGGCGGAGGCGTGGCGCCAGGCGGCGGCCCCGTGCGAGCCGGCGCGGCCGCTCGGGGCGCGGGGGATGACGTTCACCACCCCGCCCATGGCGTCGCTCCCGTAGAGCACGCCGGAGGGCCCGCGCAGGACCTCGATGCGCTCCACCACGTCCGGGGGGACGGTGGCCAGGTACTGGCTCGGGCCGGTCCGGAACCCGGCGTCGTTCAGCCGGACGCCGTCGATGGCCAGGAGGACCTGCGGGCCCAGGAGACCGCGGACGATGGGGGTGCCGTGGCCGTGGGCGGTCTCCTGGACGTGGACCCCGGGGGCGCGGCGCAGGGCCTCCGGGACCGTGCGCGAGCCAGCGTCGCCCATGCCATCGCGCGAGACCACCGAGACGGCGCGCGGGGTGGAATGCTCCAGCACGGCGCGGCGGCTGGCGGTGACGACGACTTCCGACTCGACGGCGCCCTGCCCCTGGGCCCAGGCCGCCGCGGCCGCCCAGAGGGCCCAGGCCACCGCGAGGGCCGCTCGCATCCACATTGCGCCCCACCTCCCTTCGGGGGCGCCGAGGATAGCAGCGCCCCGGGCGGGGGCTTGTCATGGCCGCGTAAGATCTCCGCGCTACCCGGCCTGGGCGTGCAGGAGGGCCACGGCCAGGTTCAGGGCGTTGTGGGCCGCGTGGAAGACCACCGGGGCGACGATGCCGCCGGACCGCTCCCGGAGGACCGCGAGCACCACCCCGATGGCGAAGAGGGGAACCGCCTGGGACGGGGCCTGGTGGACCAGCGCGAAGGCCGCGGCGTCCACCGTCACGGCGGCCGCCACCCCCAGGCGGCGGCGCAGGGCCGGGTAGAGGGCCCCGCGGAAGAAGACCTCCTCGGCGAACGGGGCCACGACCCCCGCCGCCAGGACGAAGGTCGCCACCAGGGCCGGGTCGCGCTCGCCCTCGATGGCGACCACGGCCTGCTGCCGGGTAACCTCGACCCCCAGGGCGTCCAGGCCCGCCAGGTTGACCAGGGCCACGGCACCCAGGACCGGGAGGAAGAGGGCGTAGTGCAGCCCCCCCACCAGGGACGAACGCACCGCGCCCTGGAGCCCCAGGCCCGCCGCGCCGGGCCCGTTCCGGGCCAGGAGCCAGACGCAGGCCGCCAGGTTGGCCAGGACGACGGCGCCGAAGTGGTGGCGCTCCAGGCCGCCGCCGGCGCCGCCCCAGAGGGCGATGGAACCGGCGACCGCCCAGTGGAAGCAGCCCTGGTGGACCAGGACCACGGATGCGATCTCGTCCCAGGCCATGGGGGAACTCTCGCCCCGGGGCGGAGGTCGAAAGAGCCGTCCCGCGGTGATCAGGAGCGCGAGGGAGAGCGCCACGCCGGCGGCCGGGATCGCCCAGCGGCCCGGCCCCTGGGCCAGCTCGGCCGCCAGGGCGCGGGCGCGTGAGAGTTCCTCGTCGGCGCGGGCCGGGGGGGAGCTCGCCAGGGCGTTCCGCCGGGCCAGGCCCCCGGCGAGGGCCACCCCCAGGGCCGCCGCGCCCGCCAGGGCGAGGAGGGTGGCCGCGCCAGGCCGCCTCGATCCTTGCAGCGCCGCGTCTACTCGATGAGCCCTTCGAGGGGGCTGGAGGACGAGGCGTGGAGCCGCCGGGGGATCCGGCCCGCCAGGAAGGCGTCGCGCCCCGCCTCCACCGCCAGGCGCATGGCTCGGGCCATGCGCACCGGGTCCCGCGCGCCGGCTATGCCCGTGTTCATGAGGACCCCCTGGCAGCCCAGCTCCATGGCCACCGCCGCGTCGGAGGCGGTCCCCACGCCGGCGTCGACGATGACCGGGACCCGGGCCTGCTCGAGGATGATCCGCAAGTTGCAGGGATTCCGGATACCCAGGCCGCTCCCGATGGGGGCCGCGAGCGGCATGACCGCCGCGCAGCCCAGGTCCTGGAGCCGCAGGCAGGCCACCGGGTCGTCCAGGACATAGGGCAGGACCGTGAAGCCCTCCGAGACCAGGACGCGGGCCGCCTCGATGGTGGCCGACCCGTCGGGGAACAGGGTCAGGGGGTCGCCGATGACCTCCAGCTTGACGAGGTCCGTGTCCAGGGCCTCCCGGGCCAGGCGGGCCGTGCGCACCGCCTCCTCGGCCGTGGTACAGCCGGCCGTGTTAGGGAGGAGGCGGTAGCGGCCGCGGGCCAGGCGGCCCAGGAGCCCCGAGTCCGAGGTGTCCCGCAGGTCCACACGGCGCAAGGCGACCGTGACCATCTCCGTGCCGCTGGCCTCCAGGGCCCGGGTCATGGTGTCCAGGTCCGCGTACTTCCCGGTACCCAGGATGAGCCTCGAGCCCAGCTCGCAGCGCCCCAGGCGCAGCCTCTCGTCCTGCATCGCCATGGCCCTCAACCCCCGCCCACGAAGCGGACCACCTCCACTCGGTCGCCCTCCGCCAGGCGGCGCTGGCCAAGGAGGGAGCGGCGCACCACCTCGCGATTCCACTCCACGGCCACCTGGGTCGCCTCGATGCCCAGCTCCTCGAGCAGGCCCGCCAGGGTCTGCCCCTCGGAGGTCTCCCGGGGCTCGCCGTTGACCTGGACCTGCATGGGGCGTCGCATTCTACGGGCCTCGGCGGCCCGATGGAAGCCGTTGCCTTGCGGGTGCTACCGGGGCGTTGTAGACTCCCGGCGACCGCAGCGCCCCGGAGGGAGCATGCGCCCGCGAGGTTTCGCACTCCTGGCCCTCGCCCTCGCCCTTGGACCGCTGGCGCACGCGGGGCGAGACGACTCGCCCATCCCCTACGACCACATCGGGGACCCGCGACGTTCACGGCAGGTCCGCCGGGTCGTGAGCCGCCCGACGGTCTGGGCGCCCACCCGGCACGAGCAGGTGCGAAGCGACCTCGAGACCTACGACTACCTCCTCGACCGCCTGGACCTGACGGCGGCCATCCTCCGCGCCCTGGGGACGGATGACTACGACATCCAGCGCGAGGATGGAGGCGCGTACCGCATCGACGACCTGGACGGGGCCATGGCCAGGATGTCCCTGGTCTATCGGGAGCGGGAGAAGCGGGTCTACTACGGGCGAGGGAAGATCGAGGGCGACCTCCTGCCGGCCGTGACCGGGAGCGGGGTGATCCTGGTGGAGTTCCACCCGGAGGAGGATGGCCTGCTCGACACCTCGGCGCACATCTGGTTCCGGGCCGACCTCGTCCCGCTCCACCTCCTGGCCCGCCCGCTGGCACCTTTGCTGCACGGCCAGATCGAGCGGCGTATCGAACGGTTCATTGACGCGGCCAAGACCGTGACGGAGCGGGTCCACGCCGACCCGGCCGCCGTCTACCGGCGGCTGCGCGACTCGGACGAGGTCAGCCCCGAGGCGGTAGCGACCTTCCGGGAGCGATTCCTGGAGGCGCCGGCGCGGACCGGCGCGTTCTAAGTCGCCGTAAAACAATAACTGACTACATTCGGCCGGCTGCGGCGGCGCGATGCGT
>JACQVX010000273.1 GCA_016209495.1 Planctomycetota bacterium | reverse complement strand
GGGGGGGACCACGCAGCCGCACGAGGCGCGGGCCGGCGAGCTGGAACGCCTGCTGCCCCTCATCAAGCAGCACGCGGAGGCGGGCCAGGGCCTGCTCTCGACCCAGGGCATCCACTTCGCCCTGCCCATGGACTTCGTCCTCGACGTCGCGCGCCACCTGCGCGAAGGCGTGGCCATGCCCCGTGGACGCCTCGGGGTCCGCGTCGCCGCCATGGACCCCATGGTGGCGCACCTGTTGGGCGCCGACGGGGTCCTGGTGGAGGAGGTGGCCGAGGGCGGGCCCGCGGCCGAGGGCGGGCTCCGGACCGGGGACGTCATCGTGGGCTTCGGGGGCCTCCCCGTCACGGCGCCCGGCGCGCTCCGGCGCCTGGTCCTGGTGGGGGGCGGCTCGCCGGTGGGCTCGCCGGTGGCCGTGGAGATCATCCGCGGGGCGGAGAGGCTCAACCTGATGGTGACCCTGGAGCTCCTCCCGGACGCGGCCGGGTCCGGGGGGTCCGACGATGAGTCGAGGTAGCGGCCCGGGCGGGCCTGCCTTGCACACGGGGTCGGTGGCCCTACAATGGCGCCGCTCGCGGCCGCGAGAGGCGCTTCGCGGGCGGTGGGAGGATGAGGCCATGACGAGGACGGTGGCAGCCCTGGCGGTCCTGGCGTTGGCGGGGGTGCTGGCCCCCCCCATCTCGACGGCGCTGGGCGACGAGGAGGGGGACGCGATCCTGGCCATTCTCGCGAAGACCGGTCCCTCGGTCCTGGCCGTGAGCTTCGAGCAGAAGAGCACCTCGCCATACATGAGCGGGGGCATCGCCCAGGTCACCACGGGCCTGGCCGTGGGACCCAGGACGGTCATCGTCTCGACGGGGGCCATCGAGCCCATGAAGGACATGCCGGACCTGGGCAAGATCCTGGGTGGCGGCGGCGGCGGATTCGGGGGGGCCCCGAAGGCGCCCACCGAATTCAAGGTCACCCTGGGCGAGGAGCAGGTGGTCAAGGCCAAGCTCACCGGCCGCGCCGACGAGCTGGGCCTGGCCTTCCTCACCGTGGAGGGCGAACAGGACCTCGCCCCCATGGCCTTCGACGAGGACGTGGAGCTGGCGATGGCCCAGGAGCTGGTCTTCGTCGCCCCGTCGCAGAAGCGTTATCTGCACCGCAAGCGCTTCCTCCTGACCCGGGTGAACGAGCTGCTGGACGGCCGCCTCTACGGTGTGGCCGCCGACGCCCAGGCCTACGTGGGGGGCGTGGCGGCCACCCTGGACGGACGCGTGGTGGGCCTGGTGGCCCCCGACCCGGAGGACCTGCCCAAGCCCTCCGGCGCCGGCGCGGCCGGCGGGGGCAACCCGCTCACCTCCCTGGCCCAGGGGCTACTCTCCAGCGGCCAGATCCGGCCCTCCCCCCGCGTCATCCTCTACCAGGTCTTCAAGGAACTGGCCGCCAAGCCCCCGGAAAACGTCAAGCCGGAGGAGGCCTCCCCCGCGGGGGGGAAGTCCGGCGGGGACGACGACTGGGACGACGACGAGTTCTAAGCTCCAACCCGTGGCCACGAGCTTCCTCGCCTTGTTGCTGCTGGCATGGCCGGCCTCGGCCGCCACCCGCCCAGAGGTCGCCGCCGGGGACATCCAGGGCCGCGTGGCCCACCTCGCCTCCGACGCCATGGAGGGGCGGGGTACCGGGAGCCCCGGGGAGCGGCTCGCCGGGGACTACATCGCCGGGGAGTTCGAACGCCTGGGTCTGGAGCCGGCCGGGGACGACGGGGGGTGGTTCCAGGGCTTCGAGGTGGTCTCGGCCCGCCGGCTGGGGGAGGGGGCCGGCCTCCGCCTCACCCTGGGGGAGTGGTACCGCGACTTCGAGCCTGGGAGGGATTTCAATCCCTTCGGGTTCAGCGCCGGCGGCGAGTGGAAGGACCTCCCCCTGGTCTTCGCGGGCTACGGGGTGAGCGACGCCGAGCGAGGCTATGACGACTACGCGGGGCTCGAGGTCGCCGGCAAGGCGGTGCTCGTCCTGCGCCACCAGCCCCGGGAGCGGGAGGGGCTGGGGGCCCCCGCCCTCTTCACCACCAAGGCCCTGAACGCCAAGGCCCACGGGGCCGCGGCCCTGCTGGTGGTCACGGACCCCCTGAACCACCCGGACGACCCGGACGCGGCCCTGCCCTTCGACCCGCACGCGGAAGAGGGGGACCTGGGGATCCCCGCGGTCCACCTCCGGCTCTCGCTGGTGGAGGCCCTGTTCCGGCTCGCGGGCCGCGACCTGGAGGCCACCCAGCGGGCCATCGACACGGCCGGCGCGCCGGCCTCCTTCGCCCTGGACGGGACCGTGAGCCTGGCGGCCTCCATCGAACGGAGCACGGTGACGGCGCGCAATGTGGTGGCGCGCCTGGGCGGCGCCGACCCGGAGCGGCGCGGCGAGGCGGTGGTGGTGGGGGCCCACTACGACCACCTGGGGAGGGGCGGCTCGGGGAGCCTGGCGCCGGAGGCCCTGGGGGAGATCCACAACGGGGCGGACGACAACGCCTCGGGGACGTCCGGGATGCTGGAGGTCGCCGAGGCCATGGCTTCCAGCGAACGGCCCCGGCGCACGGTCTACTTCGTGGCCTTCAGCGGCGAGGAGCGCGGCCTCCTGGGGAGCGCCCACTTCGTGGCCCACCCCCCGCAGCCCGTGGAATCCCTGGCGGCCATGGTGAACATGGACATGATCGGCAGGCTGCGGGAGGACCGGGTCGAGGTGAGCGGCGTCGATACCTCCCCGGGCTTCCGGGCCCTGGTGGAGGGGGCGGCGGCCGGGGAGGGACTCGCCCCGGCACTCTCCGGGAGCGGCCTCGGGCCCAGCGACCACCAGTCCTTCTACGTGGCGGGGATACCGGTCCTCTTCTTCTTCACCGGGACCCACAGGGACTACCACCGCCCCTCGGACGACGCCGACCGGATCGAGGCCGAGGGGGCGGCCCGGGTCGCCCGCGCGGCCCTGCGCTGCGTCCGGGACCTGGCCGACCTGGAGTCCCGCCCGGAATACGTCCGCGTGGCGGCGCCCCATCGCGAGGACCCCCACGCCGGGGCCGGCGTCCCCGCCGGTGGCCGCGCGCGGCTCGGGGTCATGCCGGACTACACCCAGGAGTCGGGCGGGATGCGCCTGAGCGACGTCTCCCCTGGCGGGCCTGCGGAGGCGGGCGGGCTGAAGGGCGGGGACGTGGTGGTCGCCCTGGGGGGCCAGGCGGTGGACACGGTCTACGACTTCATGCACGCCCTGGGGCGCTTCAAGCCCGGGGACGAGACGGAGGTGGTGGTCCTGCGCGGCGGGGAGCGCCTGGGGCTGAAGGTGAAGCTGGGGGGGACGCCGTAGGACGCGCCGCGGCCGGCCCCATGGGCGTGCGCGGGGGAGGGTTGTCGCGGGGCGCCCACGGCCACGAGCTTCGGGCCACGTCCGTCGATCGTGGATCGTGACTCCTCACCCGCGACTCGTGGGCGTGGGCGTGTGGTGCGGTGGATCTCCGGTACCGGCTCCGGTCAGGGCCTGCAACGCATCCCGTGCTCCGCCTCCGAGGGCTGGCCCGAACCGACGGGGAACGTCGCGCGCCGGACCCACAGGTAGGTGGCCTGGCCAGGGCCGGGGGCGGCGCCGGCCGGGATGTGGAAGCGCATGCGGAAATCCGGGGGCGGCGCCCCGCCGGGCGGCCCCTCGAGGACATGGACCCGATGGCGCGGCGCGCCGGTTTCCAGGGATGGGGCTGCCCAGGCCTCGAGGAGGTCGAAGCGGGACCAGGGTCGGCCCTCCGGGTCGCGGGAGCGGACCACGACCCGCATAGAGCCGTCCGGCTCGTTCGCGACCGACTCCACCTCCAGATCCCAGGCGTCGGTCACGCCGCCCGTGTAGCGCGTCGTCGCGATCACGGAGGGACCGGGTCCCACCGGGTTCGCGCGAAAGTAGAGACCCCAGGCGACGACGCCGCTCGCCAGGCAGGCCACGAGGCCGCATCCGAGGACGACCGCGGCCACGACCATGGGGGTTACGGTGGAGCCGAGGGCCGCGCTCTGCTCCTCTTCGGCCATGGCGTGCGGGCGCGCCGCTACTCGCCGAACCGGATGCCCTGGGCCAGGGGCAGCTCCGCGGAGTAGTTGATGGTGCAGGTCTGGCGGCGCATGTAGGCCTTCCAGGCGTCCGAGCCGGACTCCCGACCCCCGCCCGTGTCCTTCTCGCCGCCGAAGGCCCCGCCGACCTCCGCCCCGCTGGTCCCGATGTTGACGTTGGCGATGCCGCAGTCCGAGCCCTCGGCCGAGAGGAATCGCTCCGCGGATCGAAGCGAGGTGCTGAAGATGGCGCTGGAGAGCCCCTGGGCCACGCCGTTGTGGATCTCCAGGGCCTGGTCCAGGCTGTCGAATTCCATGCAGTAGAGGATGGGGGCGAAGGTCTCCTCCCGGACGATGGGCATCTCCGGCCTGGCGCGGACCAGGGTGGGCTCCACGTAGCAGCCGCCCGGGTAGCGGCTCCCGGAGAGGGCGCGGCCGCCCTGGATCACCTCGCCCCCCTGCTCGCGCACCGCGACCAGGGCCGCGTGGTAGGCCCGCACCGCCGCCGTGTCCACGAGGGGCCCCATGAGGACGCCCTCGTCCAGGGGATTCCCGATGCGCACCTGGGCGTAGGCGCGGCGGAGGCGCCCCAGCACCTCGTCCGCGATGGGCCGCTCCAGGAGGAGCCTCCGGGTGCTCGTGCAGCGCTGGCCCGCGGTCCCCACCGCGCCGAAGAGGATGGCCCGGGTGGCCAGCTCCAGGTCCGCGTCGGCCATGACGACGATGGCGTTGTTGCCCCCCAGCTCCAGGATGGTGCGGCCCAGCCGCCGGCCCACCACCTGGGCCACGTGGCGACCCATGCGGCAGGAGCCGGTGGCGCTCACGAGGGGTATCCGGGGGTCCTCGATGAGGCGCTCCCCCACGGAGGCCCCGCCGCCCACCACGAGGCCCGTCACCCCCTCCAGGCCGTGGCGGGCGAGGACGCGGCGGGCGATGGCCTGGCAGGCCACGGCCGAGAGCGGGGTCTTGGAGGAGGGCTTCCAGAGGCAGACGTCTCCGCAGACCAGGGCGAGGGCCGCGTTCCAGGCCCAGACCGCCACGGGGAAGTTGAAGGCGGTGATGACCCCCACCACCCCCAGGGGGTGCCACTGCTCGTACATGCGGTGGCCCGGCCGCTCGCTGTGCATGGCCAGGCCGTAGAGCTGGCGGGAGAGGCCCACGGCGAAGTCGCAGACGTCGATGGCCTCCTGGACCTCGCCCTCGCCCTCCGCGGCGATCTTGCCCATCTCCCACGAGACCAGGCGGCCCAGCGGCCGCTTGAGGCGCCGGAATTCCTCGCCCATCTGCCGCACCACCTCGCCGCGCCGGGGCGCCGGCAGGGCGCGCCAGCGGCGGAAGGCGGCCCCCGAACGGTCCAGGACCGCCTCGTAGTCCTCGAGCGAGGCGGTGCGCACCCGGGCGATGACGGACCCGTCCACCGGGCTCACCGAGACGAGCTCGGGTCCTGTGGGGTCCACCCCGTCGGCGCCGAGGCAGGGGTCGCGGATGCCCAGCTCGTCCAGGACGCCTCGGATGGTCTCTTGGGCCATGGCCTCATCCCCTCCCGGCGGCGGATGCTACTGCGGTGGCCCGCGGGGGCAAGGGGCCTGGGTGTGGCGATTTCGCTCCTCCCGGTCGGTGGGAGCCACTACCATCGCCCCCCGTGACAAGCGTCATGGTCCGCACCGAGGGGGCCCTGGAGGACCTCTGCCGGCGGCTGCGCGCCGCGGGCCGTTTCGCGGTCGACACGGAGTTCCACCGCGAGCGCACCTATCGCCCCTGCCTCTACCTGGTGCAGGTGGCCACCGCGGAGGAGGCCGCGGTGGTCGACCCCCTGGCGGTGCCGGACCTGGACCCGCTGGCGGCGCTCCTGGCCGACGCCTCGGTCGAGAAGGTGATGCAAGCGGCCGAGAACGACGTCGAGGTCTTCTACCGGACCCTGGGCGTGATGTGCGTCTCGGTCCATGACACCCAGGTGGCGGCCTCCCTGGTGGGGCTGGGCTACCAGACGGGGCTCGTGCGCCTGCTGGAGCAGGTCCTGGGTGTGCACCTGGAGAAGGGGGAGACCCTGGCGGACTGGTCCCATCGGCCCCTCACGCCCCGGATGCTCGAGTATGCCCTGGAGGACGTGAGGCACCTCCTCCCGCTGTTCCACGCCCTGGAGGCCGAGCTCGAGAGGCGGGGGAGGCGGCCGTGGTACGAGGCGGAGCTGGGCGCCCTGGCGGCCGAGCGGAGCTACGAACCCTCGGCGGACGAGCTCCTGCTGCGGGTGCGAGGGGGGCACCGGCTGGCCCCCTCGGAGCTGGCCATCTTGCGGGAACTCTGCCTGTGGCGGGAGGAGGTGGCCGCCGCGGCCGACGTCCCGCGCCAGGCCATCGCCCCCGACATGGCCCTCGTGGCCCTCTCCCGCGCGGCCCCCGAACACCTGGAGGAGCTCCACCGGGTCCGCGGCCTCTCGCCGCGGACCATCCGCGAGCATGGCCAGGGCCTGCTCCGGGCCCTGGACCGCGGCGATGCCTGCCCCCCCGATCGCTACCCCGCGCCCATCCCCGCCCAGGTCACCGACCCGGCCATGGCGAGCGCCATGGACCTGCTCGGGGCCTTCGTCCGTCTCCACGCGGACCGTTCGGGCATCGCCCCGGAGCTGCTCCTCGCGTCGCGGGATCGGGAGGCCCTCCTGCGTTCAAGGCCCGATTCGCGGGAGGCCCTGGCCGCTGCCAGCGCGCTCCACGGCTGGAGGGACGAGGCGGTGGGGGAGCCCCTCTGGCGTTTCCTGCGGGGGGAGGTGGCCCTGGCCCTGGGACCCCTGGGTGTGGTCTGCTTCGAGCGGCCGGCCGGCTCGGCTGGTGTTTCGCCATTGTCGCGCGGCGAGTGTCATGTCCCCCCCTGGACCGCCACCCCCCGTCCTCCCACGGCCACCTGAACGGGGGCGGTCAGGGGCCACCGGCGGCCGCTCCTGGGCCCCGGCCGGTTGGGCCCGGTGTGTCGCTTGCGCAGCGTCGCAGGCCATGCAAGGCCGTCTCCTGGTCCTGGCGCTCGCCCTGGTCGGGTGCTCCCCGCCGGGTCGATCGCACGTCGCCCCGCCGTCGTCCGCGGCGTCAGCGGCCCTCGCTCCGTCCACCTCGCCGGCCCTCGCGCCGGGGACGGGCACCCTTGCCGACCCCTTCGTCATCCGCTCCTTCCCCTTCGTGGAGCGCAACGACACCCGGCGTTCCGCCAGCCGTAGCATTGACCACTACTCCTGCGCCCCCCAACTTGGGGAGGAGGGGCCGGAACTGGTGTACCGCCTGCGCCTCGCCCACGCCGGGACGCTCCAGGCCGAAGTGGCGGAGGACCCTGGAGTGGACGTGGACCTGCACCTCCTGGACGACCTAGGGCTCTCGGGCATGACGGCCACGGGCTGCCGGGCGCGCGCCAACACCCTCCTGCAGGTTCCCAACCTCGCTGCGGGGACGTATTACCTGGTGGTCGATAGTTACTCGAAGGGCGGGAGTACCTTCGCCGGCGGATTCCGTCTCTCCGTGGAGGTGGACTACCCTGACCGGTGGCAGCGTGTCGATGTGGTTCCCGGCGTCCAGTGGCGCAAGAAGGTGCACACGGGCCTCTACGGCCAGCCCCAGACCACCAATGTCCTCGTCGTCGACCTGGGGGTGCGCGGCCTCGAGGCCAAACCCCGGTGGACTGGCTCGGGGATCAAGACCAGCGCGGCCGAGACGCAGCCCGCGGCCGTGGCCGCCGTCAACGGCGGCTTCTTCGGTCCGGGCCAGCGATCCCTCTGCCTGGTGAAGGTGGACGGAGCGTTGCTCGTGCCGGGGGCCATGTCCGGCCAGGCCCGGCGCGCCTTCGGCATCGCGCCGGGGGGTCAGGTCCTTTTCGAGCCCGTGGACGCGGGCGCCAACTGGCCAGCGGCGCGGCAGGCCCTGGGGGGACACCCCAACCTCGTCACCGCTGGCCGGGTGGACATCTGGCCCTCCGCCGCCACCAGCTTCGCTACCAGCCGCCACCCCCGCACCGCCGTGGGTGTGGATGCGGCAGGGAAGCTCCTGTGGGTGACCGTCGATGGACGCACCTCCGCCGGCGCCGGCATGTCCCTGAACGAGCTGGCCCGTTTCCTGATCGACCTGGGGGCGGTGGAGGCCATCAACCTGGACGGAGGCGGGTCCACCACCATGTGGGTAAGGGAGATGTCCATCAACGGGGTCGTCAACCACCCCTCGGACAACGGTCGCGCCGACCACCACGGGGAGCGCACCGTCTCCGACGCCTTGGTGGTCTACCGTCGCTAGACGCCTACCACACCAGCCCGTCGTGGGTCGACCGGATCCTCTGCGCGGTGGCCAGGTCGTGACGCAAACCCTCCAGTGCGGAACGCAGCGTCTCGTGGGAGGGCGATGAGGGCCTGGTCCAGCCACTCACGAACCCCAGGACCGAGCCCACCCGCGAGGTGATGCCCAGGGCCACGGCGGCCACCGTCCTCTCAGGTTTTCGAGAGGAGCCTGATTTCCTCCCGGCTCGGTCGGCGCTGGGATGGGCGTCTGTGAAGTCCGGGGCATCATCTGCTCGCAGGATGGCCTGAACCTGTTCGCAATGCAGCATCACCATGCCCCGCATGGTGGCGACCTGAGCCGCGACACGCCCACGGCCACGGCCACGCCCACGGCCACGGCCACGCCCACGCCCACGGCCACGGCCACGCCCACGCCCACGGCCACGGCCACGCCCACGC
>JACQVX010000269.1 GCA_016209495.1 Planctomycetota bacterium | reverse complement strand
GTTCCCCCCCGATGTCCCCCCCTCGGCGGGGGGGTGGGGCTCTGATTCTCGGGGGGGAACCGAAGACAGTTCCCCCCCGATGTCCCCCCCTCGGCGGGGGGGTGGGGCTCTCCTGAGCGCCTCAGCGCCTCCGGCCCGCGGCCTCCTCCGCCTCGGCCCCCGGGTCGATGCCATGGGCGACCCCCGCGGCCTCCAGGCGCTGCAGGAACTCCTGCTTGTCCAGGGCCGCGTCGAAGGCCTCCCGGGGCTCCACCACCCCGTCCACCACCAGCTTGAGGAGGGAGGCGTTCAGCTCGACCATCCCCAGCCTCCCCCCGGTCTGGATGGCGCTCGGGACCTGGTGGGTCTTGCCCTCCCGGATGTTGTGGGCGATGCCCGGGGTGACCACCAGGATCTCCAGGGCCGCCACCCGCCCGCCCCCGCGGCGCTTGAGCAGGGTCTGGGAGACCACGCCCTTCAGGGAGTTGGAGAGCATGGTCCGGATCTGCGCCTGCTGGCCCGCGGGGAACTGGTCGATCATCCGGTCCACGGTGCTCGACGCCGTCGAGGTGTGCAGCGTCCCGAAGACCAGGTGCCCCGTCTCCGCCGTCTCGATGGCGGTGGCCGTGGTCTCCAGGTCTCGCATCTCCCCCACCAGGACGATGTCCGGGTCCTCGCGCAGGGCGGCCCGCAGGGCGTCCTTGAAGCCGTCCGTGTGCTGGCCCAGCTCCCGCTGGTTCACCAGGCAGAGCCGGTTTTCGTGGGTGAACTCGATGGGGTCCTCGATGGTGATGATGTGGCACTTCTCGGTGCGGTTGATGTGGTCGATCATGGCGGCCAGGGTGGTGGACTTGCCGCTGCCCGTGGGCCCTGTGACCAGGACCAGCCCCTTGGGGAGGTCGCAGAATCGGCGCACCGCCTCCGGCAGGCCCAGGTCCTCCACCGTCAGGACCCGGGAGGGGATGAGGCGGAAGACGGCCCCCACGCCCCGCCGGTCCCGGAACACGTTGACCCGGAAGCGGCCCTGGCCCACGAGCTCGTAGGCGAAATCCGTGTCGTTGCGCCGGGCGAACTCCTCCCGGTTGCGCTGGGGGAGGATGGGGTCCAGCAGCTTGACGTTCTGGGCGTCGTCCCGCGACGGGGCCCCCTCGATGACCCGCATGTCGCCGTCCACCCGCACCATGGGCCGGTTCCCGGCCGAGAGGTGCAGGTCCGAGGCCTTCACGTCGCACATGAACTTCAGGAGGCGGTCCACGGGGTGCCGCAGGCTGTCCTCCCCGGCCGGGGCCACGGACGGCGCCTCGCCCGCCGGGGCCCCGGACGCGGGCTCGGCCGCGGGGGCGCTCGGGCGAGCCCCCTGGGCGGCCAGGAGGCCGTCGATCCGCTCCGCCTGCCGCTCGGTGATGAGGCCCTTCTGGATGAGCAAGGCCCGGAGTGTGAAACCGGGGACCCCGTCCAGCTCCGCCATGACCGCGTCCAGGACGCCCTTGTCCACGAGCTTGTTGTAGGTCACGACCTTCGCGAAGAAGCCGTCCTCAGCCGTCAGCATCGACAACCCCCGCCCGGCGCGCCAGCCAGTAGGCCGCCAGGTAATCCACCCCGCTGTACTCCAGCTCCCCCCTCGCCCCCGGCGCGGCTCGCAGGGCGTAGGGGGAGGACTTCCACTGGTAGGACGAGGCCCCGCGCAGGTTCACGGGCAGGGCCACCGAGGCCTGCGCCTCCCCCTTGCGGTCCCGCCAGAAAGAGCGCGGGATGTCCCGCGCCCCGCGCAGGTCCACCTCGAAGGCGCGCCGATCCAGGGGGAAGAGGCGCAGGGTCTCCCGCGCCGAGGCGGCCGCCCGGGCCGCGTCCAGTCCCCGGGCCGCCACGTACACGGCCGCGAAGAGGGCGTTCCCCTCCTCGCCGACAAAGGACCAGGCGCGCTCCAGGGCGGCCCCGTAGTCCCCTCGCACCTCCGGGTCCTCCTCCCGTGGCAGGAGGACGGCCAGGGCGTGGAACCCCATGACGTCGTTGGAGGGATTGGTCCGGCCGAAGGCCTGGACCTTCATCCACCAGGCGATCCGCGGGTAGCCCCGGCAGACCAGCCTCCGGTAGGCGCGGCGGTAAGGCTCCCGCCCCGTCCCCTCCCAGGCCACGCGCAGGACCGCCAGGTCGATGAGGGCGTTGACCCCGATGGGGAGGCCCAGGATGCGCCCCCGGAGGTCGCCGTGGGTGGTCCGTTCCCCGTCCACGTCCACGATGGCCAGGCCGTGGTCCAGGAGGTGGTCGGCCATGGCCGCCGCCGCCTCCCCGGCGCGCGCGCGGAGCGCCGGGTCCCCCACCGTCTCCAGGACGGCCCCCAGGCCGAAGACGACCCCCGCGTACTGGTCCCGGCTCACGTCGCCGCGCCACCAGAGGCCCTCGTGGGGTGCCGCCCCCCGGTGCCATTCCGCCCCCGGGTGCGGCGCGGGGTCCACGGTGCGGGCCAGGAGACCCCGGACGCCGGTCACCGCCAGGAGGCATTCCACCCCCGAGAGGACATGCCCCACGCGGCCCAGGGCCTCCGGGTCCCCGCGGAGCCCCGCGCGGTAGGCCTCGGCCGCCAGGAGGGCCCCGGTCCAGGCCGCGGCGTCCGCCAGGTCGCCGTAGGGCGCGCCGGCCAGGGCGTCCGGCGCCGCGCTGGGGCGCCGGTAGATGAGCACGCCCTCGCTCGAGAGGAACCGCCGGGCCAGGCGCTCCTCGAAGAGACGGGCCTTCTCCGCCAGGCCCAGTCCCGGCGGGATGCGATACTCGGGCCGGGCGTGGCGCTGGAGGTCGGCCGGGAGGGCGCCGGTGGCGCAGGCGGAGGCCTGGACCATGGCCAGCCCCGCCGCGAGGGCCGGGAACTCCCCCCGGCGCCAGGCCATCAGCGCGCGGACCCCATCCCGAACCGGCGGAGGAAGAAGGCGGTCATCTCGTCCTCGATGGGGTCCACGTAGAGGGCCGCGCTGTAGTGGCCCGTGGGGACGAGCCAGGCCTCCGGGGCACCCATGGCCCGGTGCAGCCGCTCCTGGCAGGAGGTGGGCACGGTCCGGTCCCGCGTGGTGACGAACTGGAGGACCCGGCGGGCGTCCACGTAGGGCGCGAGGAGGAGCGGGTCGGTCCGGAGGCGCTCCTGGAACCGGCTCCGGAAGGCCTCCAGGTCCAGGCCCTCTGCGGCCATGCGCGCCTGGCGGTAGCGCACCACCTCGGGCTCCACCGAGCCCGCCATCACCGTCCCCAGGTCCCCCCCCGCCATGACGAAGACGCAGGCCACGAGGCGCGGCTCCACCGCGGAGAGGATGACGGCGCGGATCCCGCCCAGGCTGACCCCCACCACGCCCAGGCGCGCACCGTCCACCTCCGGCCGCCTCTCCAGCCAATCCAGGGCACGGCGCAGGCGCACCGTGCTCGTGACGAGGACGCCTTCCACCGACTGGGCGTCCCGCCCCGGGTCCATGACGGCGGCGTCCCGGAGCGGGATGAAGGCGTGGACCCCCGCGCGGGTGAGGCGCGCGGCGATGCCCCTGCACACGGAATATCCGCCCCCCAGGATGGGGACCACCATGACGCAGGGGGCGCGGCCGTCGGGACCCAGGTGGAGGCTGCGGTAGTACTCGGCGCCCATGGACACGGCTCGGCCGTCCACGGGCTCCGGGAAGGCGAAGCCGCAGTCCACCAGGACGTGGTGGTCCGTGCGTCCCCCCCTCCGCTCACCCGTCTCCACCAGGAACTCCGCCGGGTCGTAGGCGAAGCGCGCCGCCACCTCTCCGTCCAGGGGCAGCGGGCCGCCGTAGGAGGCGTCGGCCGGCCGGTGGGTCATGCGGCATCCCGCCGCGGTGCCGAAGGCCGCCAGGACCAGCGCCCCCGCCGCCGCGAGCCACCGGGGCCGCATCAGTGGCCCGGGGCGCCGGGGGCGTCCCGCACGTAGATGGGGTTCGAGATGATCCAGGGGCTCCGCCGGAAGAGACCCCAGGCCCGGTCCGCCTCCACCCGGTAGACCCCGCCGGACTCGAGGGGGACCTCCAGGTGGCGCCCGCGGACGCGGACCAGGGACCTCCCGTCCCGGTAGACGCGGAGGATGCCGCGGCGCGGCAGGTCCACCCGCAGGCGGAGCCCGGGCCTCCAGGCCAGCTCCTCGCCCATCACCCAGGCGTCCTCGCCGTCGGTGGCGATGAACCGGAAGCCGGTCGTGTCCCCCCAGGCGTCGAAACCGATGAAGCTCCGCCCGCGGCGCAGGGCCTCGTGCAGGCCCTCCAGGGTGGGCTCCTCCACCAGGGCGTGGGTCCGGACCAGCCGGAAGACCGTCTCGTGGCTTGCGGCGAAGCCGCCGCCCAGATCCAGGTAGCCGTGGGAGTCGCTCCCGCAGAAGGCCGCCACGGGCCTCTGCCGGGTGAGGGCGTCCCAGCGGGCCAGCGCGCGCGCCGGGCGATCCACCATGGAGGCCAGCATCCCCCGGGGGTCCAGGGGGTAGATCAGGGCCAGCTTGACGAGGCTCCAGGCCGGCGACTCGTCCAGGACGTCCGAGTGGACGTTGTAGACCTCCATGCCGTCGAAGCCGTCCACGCTCCAGTCCTTCCAGTAGCCCCTGGGTCCCTCCGGGTGGGCGAGGACCACGTAGCCGCCCTCGGCGTGGACCTCGTCCATCGTGGCGGAGGCAGGCCTGTGGCGGTTGTACCCGCGCGACACCTCCAGCGCCAGCATGTGCCCCTCCGGGGCCGAGACCTCGGTCCCCACCGCGACGAGGAGCCCCGCCACGTCCCCCTCGCGCGGCAGGTAGCCGACCTTGTTGTGGTCCGTGAGCACCAGGAAGCGGCAGCGGGCGCGGCGGGCATCGCGGGCGATGGACTCCAGCCGACCCCAGGCGTCCCCCGAGCGGACCGAGTGGACGTGGACCACCCCTGCCCAGTCCTCGAGGCGCCGCCTCGCGCCGGGGGGCCCCAGCTCGTGCACGACCCGGGGCGGGTCCACGTCCACCCAGGCCACGGCGCAGCCCGCGCTTGCCGCGAGGAGCATGCCGAGCGCGAGCCCGTCACGGGCGAGCCCCCCGCGCGGGTTCACCCCCCCGGCTCCAGCTCCCGCAGGGCGGCGCGGCAGGCCTCCAGCTCCTGCGCCGGGAGCCGGAGCCTCTCGTTCCGCACCCGGGCGCTCGTCTCCAGGGCCGCGGCGAACTCGCGGCGCGCCTCGGCCCGCAGGGCGGGGCCGTCCCCCGTGGGGGCCAGGTCCCGGCAGAGCCGCGCCAGGTCGTAGCGGACCCTCGGCTGGGCGGGAGAGGTCGCGCGCGCCGCGCGGAGGTGATGGAGGGCGCGCAGAGGGTCCGGCGCCCCGGAGGCCTCGTCGAGCCAGGCCCCCGCCAGGGCCCGGTGGAAGCCCGACTCCCGCGGCAGGGCCTCCAGGGCCGCCTCCAGGTGGGCCACGCCCCGGTCGCGGGCGGCGCCGTCGCGGGCCGCGCGGGCCAGGGCGAGCCAGGCCATGCCCGCCAGCCACCGCTGCGATGGGTCCCCTGGGAACGCCTCCAGGGCCGCCTCGTGGGCCCGGGCGGCCTCCTCCAGGTTGGGCCTCACCAGGGCCGCAGCCTCGCGGTACCCGGCCTCGGCACGGGCCCCTTCCGCCGGGTCGCCGGTGAGTTCCCCCCTCCGGGCGTGGGCCCGCGCCAGGGTCAGCCGCGCGCGCCGGTCCCAGGGGGATCGGCGGACCGCCTCGCCCCACTCCGCGATGGCCCGGTCCACCGCCCCCTGGCCCGCCGCCACGAAGCCGGGGACCGTGGAGCCGTCCTCCAGACCGCTGGCCTCCAGGGCGCGGGCCTCGACCCGGTGCCTCCAGGCGCGCAGGGCCGCCGGCAGCACGACCAGGCCCAGGGCCAGGAAGGCCGCCAGGGGGACGAGCCCCAGGGCCCAGCGCAGGACCGGCCCCGCCGCTCCCCGCGCGGCCCTCGCGGCCGCCGGGGCCAGGGCCACGGCCGCCAGGACCAGCCCCCACTGGTGGACCGCGCGGTCCTCCAGGTCCACGTCCAGGAGTCCGTGGGCCAGGAGGCCGGCCAGCCCCGCGTAGAGGCCCAGGGCCACGCCGCGGCCGGGCCGGAGGTGGCGGACCAGGGCCCCGTAGACCGCGAGCCAGGCCAGGGCCATCATCGCGAGCCGGGCCGGGTCCGCCGCCAGCGGGACCGGCAGGCCACGCAGGAACGCGAGGCCGCCAAGGCCGCCCAGGGCGGCCAGGAGGGTCTCGAGGCGGACGGGCCCCTCCGGGACCGCCCCCGGGGACCCCGCCGGGCGCCACGCCCCGGCCAGGGCCACCCCCCAGAAGACCGCCAGGGCGGCGAGGCCGATGAGCCCCGTCTCCGCCCATTCCTGGAAGACCGCGCCGTGGGCGTGCTGCGTCTCCTCCGCCATCAGCGGCCGGTACGAGGGATAGAGGTGCCCGAAGGCCCCCAGCCCCCAGCCGGTCCAGGGACGGTCCAGGGCCATGCGCAGGGCCCCGGCCCAGTACTCCACGCGGACCGTGAGGGTCTCGCCGCCCACCGCGGCGGCCACGCGCCGCACACCGAGGGACCCGGCGGCCGCCGCGAGCCCCAGGGCCCCGGCCAGGGCCAGGGCCGCCGTCGCCCGGCGCCAGCGCGGCCCGGCGAGCCGAAGGGCCAGGGCCAGGACCGCCACCCCCAGGGCCCCCCAGCCCGCGGCGCTGCGGGCGGCGACCAGGGCCGCCCCCGAGGACAGCGCCGCCGCCGAGGACGCCGCCAGGGCCGCGAGCCTGTACCGATGGCCTCCCGGCCCCTCCGAGCGCGCGGAGTCCCAGGCACACCCGGCGGCCAGGGCCAGGCCCATGACCGCCGCGACCGCCAGGAGGCCGCTCGTGGCGAAGGGGGCCGCCGCCTCGTCGGTGTAGAGACGGTTCCGGAGGTCCAGCTCGAGCCCCTCCCCGGCCACCCGGCCCAGGGCGGGGTCCCGCTCGAGGGCGCGCCGGGCCTCCGCGAGGTCGAAGGCGTAGCTGTGGATCGCCCCCAGGCCCAGGGCCGCCGCCGTGGCCACGAGCAGGGCCAACAGGACCCGCCGCGCCCCGGGGTCCGCGGCCAGCCCCAGGATGGACAGCGCCACGGCCAGGAGGACCGCCCGGGAGAGGGCCAGCCGCGCGGCCCCGAACCCGTCGTAGGCCCACAGGACTGGGGACGCCCCCAGGACGACCAGGGCCAGGGCCGCCCGGGCCAGGGCCGACCGGGGCAGCGCCTCGCCCCGACCCCGAGCAGCCCCCAGCCACAGCCCCGCCGCCGAGGCCGCCGCCAGGCCCAGCAGCTCCACCGCGGCCTGCACGAGATCGGCGTCCAGTTCCAGGTCCGCGCTCGAGAGGCCGGCCCCGGGCCGACAGAGGCCCCCGACCAGGAGGCGGGGCACGAGGTAGAGGGCGGCGAGCCCCAGGGCGGCGCCGCGGGCCAGCTCAGGCATGGGCCCCGCGGCCGCGCACGCTGTCGATGTCCCTCCCCGCGCGGCGGGCCGCCGAGCGCACCCCCTCGACCCAGTCCTCGCCCTCGCCCGCGTAGATCACGGAACGGGAGGCGTTGACCAGGGCCCCCAGACCCTGACCGTCGAAGCACGGGGTCAGGTCCCGGGCGCTCCCCCCCTGGGCGCCGTACCCCGGGACGAGGAGGGGCGCCGCCGGGAGCAGGCACCGCGCTCCCCCCAGGGCGGTCCCCGAGGTGGCCCCCACCACCGCCCCCACCAGGCTGTAGCCCGAACGGCCGCGGTGGGGCTCGCCCCAGGCCGCCACCCGTTCCGCCACGCGCCGCCAGAGGGGGACACCGCCGGCGTCGGCCTCCTGGAACTCCCTCGCCGAGGGGTTGGTGGTGCGCACCAGGACGAAGACCCCGCGGCCCGAGGCCGCGGCCACCTCCACGAAGGGCCGGACCCCGTCCCCTCCTAGGTAGGGGTTCACGGTCACCGCGTCGGCCCCGGCCACCTCCAGGTGGGCCCGGGCATAGGCCTCCGCGGTGCTGTCGATGTCGCCCCGCTTGACGTCGGCGATGACCACCAGGCCCGCCGACCGGGCGTGGCGCACCGTCTCCAGGTAGGCCGCGTAACCCTCGGCCCCGGCGGCCTCGAAGAAGGCGACGTTGGGCTTGACCGCCGGCACCACCCCCGCCACCGCGTCCACCACCCCGCGGGCGAAGGCCAGGAAGGCCCGCGCCGGGTCCCCTCCCTCGGCCTCCCGCAGGCCGGCGGGGATGCGCTCCCACACCGGGTCGATGCCCACGCAAAGGGCGCTGCCCGTCCGCCGCACCGCCTCGAAGAGCCGGTCGGCGAAGTGGTCGCTCGGGGTCACCGACCGCCCAGTAGCCCGCCCAGGATCTCCTCCAGGGACGGCACGCCCGTCCGTCGCACCTCCTCCAGCTCGTAGGTCACCCGCACGTGCGGCTTGTCGATGCGTATCACCCGGGCGAGGTCGATGGGGGTGGCCACCACCACCGCGTCGACCTGGGCCGCGCGGATGGTGGCCTCCAGGTCGCGCACCTGCCTCTCCCCGTAGCCCATGGCGGGCAGGAGGGGACCGATGTCCGGGTAGGCGCGGAAGGTCTCCGCGATGGTCCCCGTGACCCAGGGCCTGGGGTCCACGACCTCGGCCCCGTAGGTCCTGGCCGCCAGGACCCCGGCCCCGAAGCGCATCCCCCCGTGGGTGAGGGTGGGGCCGTCCTCCACCACCAGGACCCGGCGGCCCCGGATGCGCGCGGGGTCGCTCACGGCGATGGGGGAGCGGGCGCGGATCACCTGGGCCCGCGGGTTCGCCTCGTGGGCGCGGCGCTCCAGTTCCTCCACGTCCTCCGGGCGGGCCGAGTCCACCTTGTTGATGACGATGAGGTGGGCCCGGAGGAAATTCTCCCGCCCCGGGTAGTAGGCCGTCTCGTGGCCCAGGCGGTGCGGATCCACCACGGCCACGTGCAGGTCGGGGCGGAAGAAGGGGAGGTCGTTGTTCCCGCCGTCCCAGAGGATGACCTCCGCCGCGGCCTCTGCCCGCGCGAGGACCTTGCCATAGTCCACCCCGGCGTAGACCGCGTGGCCGCGCCGCAGGTGGGGTTCGTACTCCTCCATCTCCTCGATGGTGCAGCGTTCGCGGGCCAGGTCGTCCAGGTGGCGGAACTCCTGCACCTCCTGGCGCAGGAGGTCCCCGTAGGGCATGGGGTGGCGCACCACCGCCACGCGGCGTCCGGCGGCGACGAGCCTCTCGGCGATGGCCCGGGTGGTCTGGCTCTTCCCGCAGCCGGTCCGCACGGCGGTGACGGCCACCACGGGCCGGCGGGCCCGGATCATCATGGTCTCCACCGGGGCGAGCCGGAACTGGGCCCCCGCGCGCAGCGCGCGGGCTTCACGAGCCGCCACGTAGTCGTAGGAGACGTCGCTGTAGCAGAAGACGACCTCGTCCACGCCGAACCGGGAGATGGCCGATTCCAGCTCCTCCTCCGGGAGGATGGGGATCCCCTGGGGGTAGCGAGGACCGCTCAGGGGATGAGGGTAGGAACGCCCGTGGATATTGGGGATCTGGGTCGCCGTGAAGCAGGCCACGCGGGCCCCTTCGGCCTCGCGGTAGCAGGTGTTGAAGACGTGGAAGTCCTTCCCCGCAGCGCCCATGATGAGCGTGTTTCCAGCCATGGCGCCCTCCGGGAGCCGAGAGACGCTGGATCTTAGCCGTGGTGGGACGGAGGTCAAGCCAGGCGGGACGGGGAGCCGCGACGGCTCAGGCTATGGCGTCGAGGGCTCCCCCCTCTTCCTCCTGGAAGAGGTCCTTCGCATTGCGGGCGAACTGCTCGGCGATGCGCATCCTCTCGTCCGGCGGGATGGACCGCACCGTCTCCCCGGTCCGCCGGTCCACCACCTGGGCCTGGATGGAGCCCAGGTTCCGATTCAGGGAGAAGCGCACCGCCGTGTTGAGGTAGTTCGATACCTGGGAGGCGGCCGCCTGCGAGGCCAGACCCCGGGCGGCCTGCTCGGGCCGGGCGGCCGCGGCCGCCTGGTCCTGGGCCAGGACGCCCTCCCGGGCCTGGGGCCCGGCCGTCCCCTGCCGGTCGATGGTCTCCGCGCCTCCCCGGCCCGTCGGGGGATTCTCTCCCGGGGCCCCCTGCGTGGCCGCGTTGGGGTTGACCGCCCGGGCGGCGTCCTGGGCCTCGCGGCTGATCTCCACCATGTCCCCGGTGGAACCTCCCACGGGGATGGGGGCTCGCACCTCCCCCTGGGCCAGGCTGTCCTGGCCCGGGGCGGCGATGGAGTTGGGCGGGGTCAGGCCTAGGAAGTTGAAACTGCCCGGATCGATAGGACCTGCCATGGTCCACCTCTCTTCACGACATCGCTCGTCGAACCACGGGCGCCCGCCTACCCTGGCCAGACGCCCCCGTCATTGAGGATGTCGGCTCGTGGCCCGCGCGGACTTGAGGGAATTCTGCCATATTTTTTCGCGACGACGCAACGTTGCTCTGCTGGGCAGCTTGTATCCTGGCGAGGTGCGCCCCGAAGACCTGGACTACGACCTCCCCGCGGACCTCATCGCCCAGTCCCCCCTGCCTGGACGCGAGGCCTCCAGGCTCCTCGTCCTGGACCGCGGCGGGCCGCCCGGCGTCGTGACCCACGCGCGGGTCAGCGACCTTCCCTCCCTCCTCTCCCCTGGCGACCTCCTCGTCCTGAACGACACCCGCGTCCTCCCCGCGCGGCTGGAGGCCCGCCGCGCCTCCGGGGGATGGGTCGGGCTCCTGCTGGTGGCGCCTCGCCTCGACGGGAGCTGGGAGGCCCTGGCGAGACCCACGCGCCGGCTGCACCCGGGCGAGGTCCTCCGGGTGGCGGGGGTCGAGGCCCTGCGACTGGCCGAGTGCCTGGGCCACGGCCTGTGGAGGCTCGAGGGCGTGGGGGGCGCCGACCCGCTCGAGGTGGCCAGCGTCCACGGCCGCGTGCCCCTGCCGCCGTACATCCGCCGCTCGAGAGGCGCTGACCCCCGGGACGCCGAGGACCGGGAGCGATACCAGACGGTCTACGCACTACACCCCGGCGCCGTGGCCGCGCCCACCGCGGGGTTCCACTTCACGGCGGGGCTCCTGGAGGCGCTGGCCCTCCGCGGCGTGGGGACCGCCTTCCTCACGTTGCACGTGGGGCCGGGGACCTTCCGCCCCGTCAGCACTCCACGCCTCGAGGATCATCGGATGCACGCCGAGGCCTACCGCGTCCCGGCAGCCACCCGGGAGGCCGTTGCCAGGACACGCCTCGCGGGCGCCCGGGTCGTGGCCGTCGGGACCACGGTGACCCGGACCCTGGAGGCCGTGGCCGCCGGCGCACCCCTGGAGGGGGAGACGACCCTCTTCATCCTGGAGCCCTTCTGCTTCCAGGCGGTGGACGCCCTGGTGACCAACTTCCACCTCCCCCGCTCCACCCTCCTGGCCCTGGTGGCCGCCTTCGCTGGTCGCGAGCGAGTCCTGGAGGCCTACCGCCTCGCCGTCGAGGCCAGGTATCGCTTCTACTCCTACGGAGACGCCATGCTCATCCGCTGAAAGACGAGGCACCGGTACGCACGGCCTGCGCACCGGGCCGCCTGGCACCTCGTCAAGCCCCCCGCTTCACGCATGCGCGACCCGGCACACCTCCTGCGCACGGTCGCCTGGCCCACTGGGTCACGGGCCGGAGGGATTCATGAATCCGAAGCACCTCTTCGTGGCTGGAGTCTGCGCGGGCCTGCTCGCTACCGGTTGCGCCAAGGAGGACCGGCGCACGATCATCCCTGCCGGCCCCGCGGGCTCCGTGGCGGGGGCGTCGGCCTCCGCGACGGGCGGAGCCACGGTTCGCCCCGCGGCACCCCTCTCGGCCCCTAGGGAGCGGCACACCGCCACCCTCCTGGCCGGGGGCGACGTCCTCCTGGTGGGAGGCTCCGGTCAGGGCGGCATGGTCCTGGACACGGCCGAGGTCTGCACGGCCGCGGGGACGGTGATCCCCACGGGGCGCCTGAGTCAGCGCCGGATCCACCACACGGCCACCCTCCTCCCGGGTGGACGCGTCCTGGTGGCCGGGGGCCAGGACGCCTACTCCGGGGCCTCGCTCCGGAGCACCGAGGTCTACGACCCCACGAGCCGCGCCTTCGGTCCCGGCCCGGACATGACGGCGGCGAGGTCAGGCCACACGGCCACCCTGGTGGCCACCGCCGCGGGGACGCGGGTCCTCATCGCCGGCGGAAGCACCGGGAGCGCCAGCGGCATCCCGGCCTTCCTGGCCAGCGCCGAGACCTTCGACCCGGCCACCGGGGCATTCGCCGCGCTGAAGTCGGCCATGGTGCAGCCCCGAGGCCTCGGCGTCGCCATCGTCATGGGCGGCGGCAAGGTGTTGATCCTGGGTGGCTACACCACCCAGGGGTCCACGCTGGCCGCGGCCGCCTCGGAGGTCTACGACCCGGCGACGGAGCAGTTCAGCCCCGCGGGTCGGGCCGCTGCCGAGCGCTTGGAGGCCAGCCTCGTCCTGACCGCCGGAGGCTCGCCCCTGGTGGCCGGAGGCATCACGACGGCCCAGGGCGTCTCCACCACGGCGGAGGTCTTCGACGTGCGCACCTCCAGCTTCCTCTCCCTGCGCGCCTCCATGCTCAGCCCGCGGCGTGGCCACACGGCCACGTCCGCGCAGGCGGGACAGGTCCTGTTCGCCGGCGGCTACGACGGCAGCCGCGCCCTGGGCACCACGGAGGTCTACTCCGAGCCTGCCGGCGCGGTGAGCGGGAGCGGCGGATTCTCCGCGGGTCCGGCCCTGGGGACGCCGCGGGCCTACCACACGGCGACCCTCCTCCCCTCGGGCGAGGTCCTCGTCTGCGGAGGCGAGTCCGCGCCGGCCCAGCCCATGGCGAGCTGCGAGCGGGTGACCCTGGGGAGCACCCCGGCGGCGGGCACGGGCGGCCTGCCCCCCGCCTATCCCGTCCCGCCCACCGCCGGCGGCTTCCCCTTCCCAGGCACCGGCGGCCTGCCCGGCGTGCAACCGCCCGGCGGGACCATCGCCCCGGCCCACGTGTGCCCCATCGGCAAGGTGGGCGGCTGGACGAAGCCCGGCTTCTTCGGCGGCGTCTGGAACTGGATCACCGGCCTCTTCCGCAGCGCGCCCGTCATAGACTTCATCAGCCCAGGCGCCGGGCGGGCCCAGGACCTGGTGACCATCACCGGTAAGCACTTCTCGAAGGACCTGGCGGACCTGAAGGTCTACGTGGGCGGCGAGGACGCGGTGATCCACAGCCTCTCGGACACGGTCATCGTCGTCCATGTCCCGGCCTCGGCCAGGACCGGCGAGGTCTACGTCGTGGTCAAGGGCGACAAGTCCAACACCAAGCCCTTCACCATCCTGTAGTCGCCGATCCGGGGTAGACTCCGGGCCCTCGGAGACCCTGGACCCTGGAGATCCTCCCCTTCGCCGCGCCGCATGGAACGGGCCTGACCCTCGTCCCCCTGGACGGGGGCCAGGCCCGGCCCGTCGAGGTGCCGGCGGGGGCGCGCGTCCTGGCGGCGCGCGAGGGCACCGCCTTCCTGCTCGTGACGGCGCCCGGCGAGGTTCGCCTCCTCGAGGCGCGATCCGGGCGGCTCTCCCGCATCCGCGCCGGAGACCCGGCCGCCCTCCACCTGGACGTCCGGCGCGGTCGGCTACTCCGCCGCTCCCGCGACGGCCGCTCGGCCTTCCTCCTCGCCCCCGGCGGACGCGGCGAGGGCCAGCGAGTCGTGCGCCTCCCCCTGGCGGGCGGCCGGCCCCGCACCGTCCTGTGCCTGCCCCTGCGCGAGGGGGACAGGGACGGAGACCGAACCGAGGAATTCCTGGACCTCGCCCCTTCCACCCGCTGGGCCGCCGTGAGGCGCTGGGAGCGCCTCCGTCCCCGCGGCGGCGCCGAACGCCAGGTCGAGAGCCTGGTGGCCCGCCCCCTGGGGCGCGGCGAGGAATGGGTCCTGGAGGCGGTAGAGCCCAGCCGGGGAGGTCCCGCCCGACCGCTCCTCGGCCCGGCGATCTTCGGCCCCGGCGGGGCCCTGGCGCTCCGGCGGGATGGGGCCGGCCTGCAGGTCCAGCGGATGGCCCTGCGCTGGGACGCGGTGCCCCTGGCCTTCCCCCGCGACGACCGCCTGGTGGCCCGGGGTCCAGACGGCCGGGTCGGGTGCGTGGACCCCACCTCCCTGCGCCACGAGCGCTGGCCCCTGGACGTCCCCGAGGGGTGGGTCCCCGTCCCGCCCACGCCCTAAGTCGCCGTAAGACAATCACTGCTACATTCGCCGCGCCCACGGGCCTGCCGCCGGCAGGCCCTCCCGCCTTGCGCTT
>JACQVX010000268.1 GCA_016209495.1 Planctomycetota bacterium | reverse complement strand
GCGCTCCAGGGGTTTGCCTCGCGCACGCGCCGGACCACACCCTCCCGGGGTGGCCCCGCTCTCGTGAGGTTTCGGCCTCCGTTTCCACTGGACCGCGAGGGAAGGACCCGACCCTGGCTCATGGATTCGCCTCGGTGGCCCGCCTGCGTCGCCGCCGCGCAACCACCTCCATGAGTCGTAGTCATTCCCGACCGGAGCCGATCCAGAGGACGTCTCGGCCATGACTCCGTCGAACCCACTTCGCTCGACGGGGCGGATTCTATACACCGTTCGGGACCCTGCAAGCGAATCGAGGCCGGGAGCCGAGAGTCCCGCGCCCTGCGGCGATGACGCACTGCGTGATGGGCTTGCCTGACGGAGCATTGCGGCGGGCCGGATCCTCGACTGGCCGTGGAGTGGCTTGGATGCTGGGCAAACAGGCCATCCGGGCCAGGGAGACGCACGTCTCCTGGGGGATTCGTCCAGGGCGGACGAGGGGTGGGACACGCGGAAGCTCGTGCCCAGGCGAGGACGGCGTCGCGAGGCGCCGGGGGGAGGGACGGTGGAGGTGGGCGGTCGTCGGGAAATAGTCTAGGGTCGGCGCTTTGCGACCGAGCGTGGTATCCGGGACGCGGCCTCAACTCCGGGTTTCGGTCCTAACTCGGCGACTTCATCGGACTCTACGGGCATCGGGGAGGCGGCGCTCGGCGTGTTCGGGAATCGCCTTGCATCGGGAGGGGGGTCTCCTATAATCCGCTCCACTCGCCGCACCGCCCAGGGAGGGCCCCCTCCGAATGGTGATGCAGCCCCTCTACAAGATTTGGATGGACGGAGAACTCGTCCCCTGGGACGAGGCACGGGTCCACGTCCTGACCCACAGCCTCCACTACGGGCTCGCGGTCTTCGAGGGCATCCGGTGCTATGCCACGCCCAGGGGGTCGGCGGTCTTTCGCCTCAAGGAGCATGTGGACCGGCTCTTCGACTCGGCCCACATCGCCGCCATGCACATCCCCTATGACCGTCCCGTCCTCTCCGGGGCCATCCTGGACACGGTGCGCGCGAACCGCGTCCCGGCTTGCTACATCCGGCCGCTCATCTACTTCGGATACGGGCGCATGGGCATCGACAACCGGAAATGCCCGGTGAATGTCTGCATCGCGGCCTGGGGCTGGGGGGCCTACCTGGGCGAGGACGCCGAGGCCCAGGGGATCCGGGTGCGGGTCTCGTCCTACACGCGCAACCACGTGAACATCAATATGACCCACGCCAAGATCACCGGGAACTACGCCAACAGCCAGATGGCCAAGCGGGAGGCGGTCGACGACGGCTATCACGAGGCCCTCATGCTGGACCCGGACGGCTTCGTGGCCGAGGGGACCGGGGAGAACATCTTCGCCTACCGGGGCGGGGTCGTCCGGACCCCGCCCATCCAGGGCATACTCCCGGGGATCACCCGGGACGCGGTGCTTCGGATCGTCCGCGACATGGGGGTCCCCGTCTCCGAGGAGCGCCTCTCCCGGGACGAGATCTACTGTTCCGACGAGATCTTCCTCACCGGGACGGCGGCGGAGATCACCCCGGTGCGGGAGGTGGACCGGAGGAAGATAGGGGCCGGGCGCCCCGGGGATCTCACCCGTCGCGTCCAGGAGGTCTTCCGGGCCGCAACCATGGGCGAGGATGCTCGTTACACCGCGTGGAACACGTACCTGGCGCCGGACGGGAAGTCAGTCGAGAACGTCTCTGGCCCCGCTCGGGACACCGCGCCGCATGGGACTCCGCAAGACGTCGGGTCCCCGCAGCGTCTATCTCCTGAGGCGCCCGCAGCGCCGCGCCAGTCAAGGGAACGAGTCCCTCACGTCCCTCGCTCCGCTCGGGACATCGGAGATGATCGCCATGCCTCTGCACCCCATTGCTCGTAGTTTGGCCCTCGCCTTCCTGGCCACCGTCCTCGTCGCGGGACTGGCCCAGGCCCAGACCACCGCGGGGACGCCCCCCGCGGGTGGCACCACGCCGCCGGCCGGGTCGAACATGGACCTCCCCCTGGAGACGCCCAAGGGCAACGTGGACCCGGAGGGGGACAAGAAGCCCCCGGAGGACGACAACAAGGACCAGCCCGAGTTCTTCGGCGAGGAGGTCCCCTCCGAGTCCGACAGCATCGTCTTCGTCATCGACCGCTCCGGGAGCATGGGCTGGGACTCCAAGACCTTCACAGGCCTGGACGGCAGCCCGAAGCGCGGGGATCGGATGACCCGGGCCAAGACCGAGCTGATGCGGTCCATCGGCCAGCTCACCGAGAACTTCAAGTTCAACATCGTGGCCTACGACTGCTCTATCATTGCCTGGAAGAGCAACGGCACCGAGAAGGCCACGGACGCCAACAAGGCCGCGGCCTTCGCCTGGATCCAGCGGCTCGACCCGGACGGAGGCACGATGACGGGGCCGGGCACCGCCAGGGGGCTGGAGCTGGACCGGGACAACAAGCTGGTGGTCCTCCTCACCGACGGCGACCCGAACTGCGGGGCCAACGGCCACAGCGGGCACAAGGGGGTGATCAAGAGCGCCAACACCCAGGGGGCCAAGGTCAACGTCTTCGGCGTGGGGGTGGACAGCGGGGGCTTCCGCGGCTTCCTCCAGGCCGTGGCGGCGGAGAACGGCGGGAAGTACGTGGACGTGCCGTAGTCCGCGGCCGGCCCTGCCCACCGATCTCGACAGGGCGTGACGGCCCCGGCTCGCGAGCCGGGGCCGCGCCGTGTACGGAGCTGACTACGCCTCCCACGGTGCTATCATGCCGGGCCCATGCTGCCCATCCACGAGACCCTCTACCTGGTGGGCTCCTGCTTCGGGGCAGTGCTCTACGGCCTCCTGGCCCGGGCCGCGGCGCGCCGCCAGGTCCAGGAGCCGCGCTTCCGCGTCCTTCGCGCCCTGGTGACGTGCCTCCTCCTCTGGCACGCGGGCCAGACGGTGGCCGCCTTCACGACCCTCCTGGTGGGCCGGCCCGTGGCCGCCGTGAACCGACTTGCCCTTCCGGCCTCCTTCCTCGGGCTGGGCCTCACCCCCAGCCTCCTGGTCCACGTCCTGGTGGCCTACACCCTCGCCGGTCGGCGTCCCCGACGGCCCTGGATTCCGGCCCTCCTCTACCTGCCCGCCCTGGCTGTCCCATGGCCGCTGGCCCGCCTCTGGGCAGAGCCGGCGGCCCCTCCGGGCCTCATCCTGGCGGGCTGGCTCGGGGCGGCCTCGGCGGTCATGGTCCTGGGCCTCTCGGTGGGGGCGGTCCTGGCCAGCGGCCTGGGGACGCGGCCCCGGGAGCCCCGGGAGGCCCGCTTCTTTCGCGCCTTCGCCGCCACCCTGGCCGCGGCGGCGGTCCTCGTGGCCCTGGCCTTCCTGGCGGCCCGGGACGCCTGGGCCCCGCTGGTCCTGGCGGCCTCCCTCTTCCCCGTCCTCCCCGGGCTGGTCCTGGGCTGGCACGTCTACCGCTACCACTACCTGGACCTCCGGCTACACCGGAGCGCCGTCGCCCTCGCCCTGGCGGCCGCCTCGATCCTCTTCTACCTGTGGGTGGTCAGCCTGCTCTCCACTCGGGCCCAGGAGACCCTCGGGCTGAACAAGCGCCTGGTGGAGGCCCTGCTGATCCTGGTCCCCCTCCTGGCGGCCAGGGCCTCCCTGGCGCGGCTGGAGGGGGCGGTGGAGCGCTGGCGCACCGGGGGCGGCGGGGCCCTGGTCCACGTCTCCGAGGACCTGGCCCGGCGCGTGGAGGAGGGCCGGCTCGACCTGGCGGGCCTGCGCTCCGAGACGGCCCGCTCCGTCCAGGAGGCGGTGGGGATCGAGCGCGTCCGCGTCCTCTCCGCGGAGGAGGCGGGGCGGGACTACCCCACCCTGGTGGACTTCCTCGAGGCGGAGGGCCTCCCCCTGGTCTGGCGGGAGGAGGCCCCGAGCGAGGCGGCCCGCGCCCTGGACGGCATGGACGCGCGCTGGGTCTTCCCGGTGCGGCGCCGGGGTCGGGTCGCGGCCCTGCTCGTCCTGGGGGGCCGCGCCGAGCCCCTGAGCGCCGATGAGTGCGGCGTCCTCGTGGGCCTCTGCGCTCAGGTGGCCCTGGCCATGGACCACCTGCGGGTGGCGGAGGAGAAGCTGGCCCTGGAGCGCCGCATGCACCGCTACGAGACCCTGGAGGGGTTGGGACGGCTCTCCGCCAGCGTGGCCCATCGGGTCAAGAATCCCCTGTCCTCCATCAAGGCCCTCACCCAGACGGTGCGTGAGGGGCTGCCCGAGGGCGACCGGCGCCGGGAGGACCTGGGGGTGGTGGTGGAGGAGGTGGACCGCCTGGCGGCGGTGACCGATCAGCTCCTGGCCTTCGCCCGTCCCCGCCCCGCGGCCGGGGAGGCCGTGGACCTCGCCGCCCTGGCCGACGACGCGGTGGAGCTCATGCGCCACGAGGCGGCCGACCGGGTGGTCCTGCGCACCGAGCACGACGGTGGGGCCGGGGACCTGCGCGTGCGCGGCGACCCGGTGGCCCTGCGGGAGGTGGTCCTGAACCTCGTGCAGAACGGGATCCAGGCCATGGGGGAGGCGGGCGGGGGGCTGTGGCTGCGCACCCGGCGCGAGGACGGCTCGGTCCTCCTGGAGGTGGAGGACGAGGGGCCCGGGGTCCCGACGGGCCTCCGGGACCGCGTCTTCCAACCCTTCTTCACCACGAGGCCCGGCGGGACGGGCCTGGGGCTGGCCATCGTGCGGCAGCGGGTGGAGGGCATGGGGGGGACCGTGGACGTGGGTCAGGGTGCGCTCGGCCGTGGCGCGGTCTTCCGCGTACGGCTGCCATCGACGGAGGGAGCGGCGTGAGGGAGGCGAGGGCCCCCGGCACGGTGCTGGTGGTGGACGACGAGGCGGCGGCCCGCCTGGGGATGCGCCGTGCCCTGGAGGCGGACGCCCACCGGGTGGTCGAGGCCCCGGACGGGGAGGCTGCCCTGGCGGCCCTGGAGGCCGCCCCCGCGGACCTGGTCTTCCTGGACATCAACATGCCCGGCCAGGACGGCCTGGAGGTCCTCTCCCGGATCCGCGGGAGGCCCCGGGCCCCGCCGGTGGTCATGGTCACGGCCCACGGAAGCGAGCGGGTGGCCGTGGAGGCCATGAAGCGCGGGGCCTACGACTACCTGGCCAAGCCCTACGACGTGGAGGAGCTGCGCCTGGTGGCGCGCCGCGCCCTGGACCACGACGCCCTGGCCCGGGAGAACCGCGCCCTCAGGGAGTCCCTGGCGGAGGGCCGTGCCTTCGGCTCCCTCGTGGGGGACAGCGAACCGATGTGCCGGCTCTACGAGGCCCTGGCGCGGGTGGCGGCCACGGACGCCACGGCTCACGCCGATGATGTGGTCGAAGTGCGACGGCGCCAGCTTCTCGCGCAGCAGGTCCACCTTCTGGCGCAGCTGCCGGGCCTCGAGGCCGTTGCGGAGGGTGACGGCCAGGCTCTCGAAGTCGATGGGCTTGGGC
>JACQVX010000267.1 GCA_016209495.1 Planctomycetota bacterium | reverse complement strand
TCGGGCTCCAGCGCCACCAGGTCCGCCGCCGCTCCCGGTCCCGGCGGCGCGAAGCGCACGCCGAAACGCTCGGCCGCCAGGTCCCAGCCCGCCGCCAGGCGCCGGGCGGTGCTCGCCGCCTCGTCCCCGTGCTGCATGGCCTCGACCAGGAGCGCCAGGTGCTCGGCGCGCATGTCCGAGGGATAGCCGTCGGTGCCCAGGGCCACGCGGCCGCTGGCCCAGAGGGCGCGGGGATAGCCCACCCGGTTGCCCCGGTTCGAGCGTGGGTTCTGGACGAGCCAGGCGCCCCGGCGCCCCACCCGCTTCACCTGGGCGTCCGTGAGGTGGACCCCGTGGGCCAGGATGGAGCCCGGGGTCAGGGCCCCCAGGTCCAGGAGCCGTTGCACGGGGCCCGAGTAGCCACGCCTGGCGGCGTCCTCGAGGTCGGCCACGTCCTCCGCCACGTGGACGTGGAGGACCGTCTCCAGCTCGCGGGCGAGTTCCCCCGCCTCCCGTATGGTCTCGTCGGAGACGGTGAAGGAGGCATGGAGGCCCACCAGCCCGCGGACCAGCGGGCGGTCGTTCTCCCGGCAGAACCGCCGGCACTCCTCCAGCCCCCGGCGGGCCTCCTCGCGGCCGCCGTTGCGCTCCGTGGCCCCGTAGCAGAGGAGGGCCCGCACGCCCAGCCCCTGGCAGGCATCGGCCAGCACGTCCAGGGAGCCCTCGATGCACCCGGGAGATTCGTGGTGGTCGATGAGCGTCGTCGTCCCGGCCAGGAGGGCCTCGGCCACGGCGAATCGGGCCGCGGCGGCCAGGGAGGCCACGTCCAGGGCCCGGTCCAGGCGCCACCAGACCCGCTGGAGGATCTGCAGGAAGTCCTCCGGGGCCGGGTCCGGCGCCGGCATGCCCAGGGGGACCAGGCCGCTGTAGAGGTGGGTATGGGCGTTGACGAATCCGGGTTCCACGCTCACTCCCCCGCGAGGCGCGACGCCTCCGGGAGCCGGGTGTTCGCCCTTTCCCGGTCGCGCGCGAGGTCCGCGAACCGCGTCGCGCGCTCGGCGTCCGTGGCGAAGACCACCCGCCCCAGCTCCTCGCGGCACGCGCGCCCCACGCGGGAGAGCCCCTCGTCCCCCACCAGGCCCAGCTCGTGAGCCTCGCAGGCGGCCCCCAGATAGGTGTCGAAGAGACGTACCCCCCGGGCGCGGTGCCCCTCTCGCCCCTCGGGCGGCGTCGCCACGACGTCGTGGATGAACACCCCCGCCACCGCCTCCGGGTGGGCGGCCACCATCCGCGCGCCGAAGGCCGCGTCCCCCTGTCCGCTGTCGCCGGTGAACACGTAGCGGTACTCCGGGTAGAGGGCGAGGTACCGCTCGAAGTCCTCGAACTTGCGGCCCGCGATGGCCTCGTCCCCCGCCAGGCTCCCCACGTCCCCGGTCAGGACCACGGCCTCGCCCACCCCCTTCGAGCGCAGGGCCTCGTGGGTATGGGACTCCACCAGCCCGGTGCGGTCCCCGGGCCGGGCCGTCACGAATACCAGGTCCCCCTCTCGGCCGTCCCCGGCGGGTCCCAGGTCCAGCTCGCGGTAGAAGGCCAGGACCCCTGGGTAGACGGTCCCCGAGGGGTAGCGTGTGTCCTTCCAGTGGGCGTAGAGGGTGTCGTCGATGTCGCTCAGGACCTTCAGCTCCCCCGCGGGCGAGGCCTCGGCCGCGATGTGGGCCAGGAGCCTGCCCCTCAGCGCCTCGTCGTCCAGGTCGTGGTAGACGAGGCGGGCCAGGTCCCGCTCGTCCCCGCCCGCATCCACCGCGTTCTTCAGCCCCGTGAGGTCCGGGCCCCGGGTCCCCTCGAAGATCGCGGCGATGGCCCGTTCCTCGGCCGCGTCCGTCTGGCCCCCCTGGAGGGCGTCCACCAGGGCGGCCCTGGCGGCGATGCCCAGGTGGCCCAGGCGCTCCTGGGCCAGGAGCCCGAGGAGGGCCGTCCGGTGATCGGGGCCCAGGGCCCGGTCGTCCACCGCCGCGAGGAGGCGCCCCAGGTCCGAGCGGCGGACGACCGCGTCCAGGACCGGGGGTTCCAGAGCCCTGAGGAGGTCCAGGACCCGCCCCTCCTCCTCGCGGTCCGCGTGGCCCTCGACGAGTTCCTGGATGGCACGGAGGGCCTCGTCCTCGGACGTCAGCGTGGGCGCGGGTGCGGGCGTGTTCGTGGGCGTGGCCTCGGTGCAACCGGCAAGGACCACCGCCAGGGTGCATCGAGCGAACCCCATCTGCATGGACATCTCCTCGCGACTCGCCCAGTCTACCCCAGGTAGGGTCCCAGGGCCGCCGCCAGACGGGTTCGCGCGGCGTGGAGCCGGGACCATACCGTCCCCACGGGGACCCCCAGGACCTCGGCGATGTCGGCGTGGGGCAGGCCCTCCAGGGCGGCCAGGGAGAGCACCACCCGGTGCTCCGCCGGGAGCCGACCCATGGCCTCGGCGACCCTGGCGCGCAGTTCCTCGCCCAGGAGCGGGTCCGGCGCACACGGCGCAGGGGGGTCCCACTCCAGGGGGGCGAAGGTCGTCCGGCGGCGGCGCGAACGCACGCGCAGGGCGGCCCGGATGGCGATGCGGTAGACCCAGGTGGTGAGCCGAGCGTCCCCGCGGAAGGCAGGGAGGCCCCGGGCCACGGCCAGGAAGGTCTCCTGCAGGGCGTCCTCGGCCTCCCCGCGCTCGCCGGTGACGTTCAGGCAGAGCGCCAGGACGGGCTCGCGCAGACCCTGGAATACCTCCGCGAAGGCCGCCTCGCGGTCGGGGGCGGACCCGGAACGCGCCCGGGTCACCAGGTCGCGCTCCAGGTTCGCATCGAGCGTCGGCCCCCAGGCCAACTACCCCAGATCCGCGCGCTCGCCCCGCAGGCGCGGGAGCTGGGAGAGGCCGCGCCAGACCGCCACCGCGAGGAGGAGGACCCCCGCCGCCGCCGAGAGCGCCGCCGCCCCCGAGGACCGGAAGGGTTCCATGAGGCCCAGCAGGCCCAGGACCACCCTCGCGAGCAGGCCTCCCCCCACGAGGGCCTCGATGCAGACCGCCCGCCGGGCCGAGCCCAGGCGCCGGTCCAGCTCCCTCCGGTACGAGGCCAGGACCTCCCCGCGCGCCTCGCAGGCCCGGCCCAGCTCGCGCACCCGCGAACGGGCGACGACGGCGTAGATCACCAGGACCCCCGCGCCCAGGGCCAGGGTGGCCGGGAGGACGTCGGACCCCTCGTACCAGACCCGGACGGCCACGATCAGGGCCAGGGCAAGGGCCACGAACGCCATCGCCTGCCGGTACTGCCGGCCCATCATGGCCACGCGGGCCTGCACCCGGTCCCAGTCCATCTCTCTCAGCGCGCCTTCCAGCGCCTCGCTCATGTGTCCCTCCGTCGACTCCACCAGGGCCTCGTAGCGGTGGCACGAGGGACAGCCCTCCAGGTGCGTGGCCAGGACGCGGGCCTCCCCCGCCGAAAGGTCCCCGCGGCGCCGCCGCTCGATGGCCTGCTGGAATCCTTCACAGGGGTTCATGGCTGTCCCCACGGCCCCTTGGAGACGCGCGGAGGCGGGACCTTCACGGGATCTTCGGATGTCCTGGCCGACGGCACCGGTCGGCGCAGCCCCGGGCCGCCCTGGCGCGCCAGGACCGGGCCCTGGCCACCCTGGCCCTGCGCCGCGCGGCGCCCACGCACCCCCCGGCGGCCGTCCGCGACCTGGCCGCCGACGCCCGGCGGCGGCCCTGGGCGCACACCTTCCCGTACCGGGAAGGGTCCTGACGGGACCGCCATCGAACCCTGGATCCCTGTCCGCCCGCGGGGCGTGGGTGCTCGCCATCTTGACCATGGTCCATGACCATGGTAATGTCGCCGCCGCCCCGGAGGAGGGACATGGAGGAGATGGCCATCTCGCGGTTCAAGGCCACGTGCCTGGCCGTCGTCGAGCGCGTGCGTCGCACCCGTCGGCCCGTGCGCATCACGCGCCGCGGCGAACCGGTGGCCGAGGTCGTGCCGCCCTCCGCCCCCCGCGGCCCCGACGGCTGGATCGGCTCCATGGCCGGGACGCTCCAGGTCCGGGGGGACATCGTCGGGCCGGTCTCCCGTGGGCGGGACTGGGAGGCCCTCCGCCGCTGAGGCTGCTCCTCGACACCCACATCTGGCTCTGGGCCCTCCAGGACGCGAGGCGGCTCTCGCGGAGGGTGGACCGCGCCCTCCGGGACCCGGCGAACGAGCTCTGGCTCTCGCCCCTGAGCGTCTGGGAGTTCCTCCTCCTGGTCGAGGGCCGGCGCCTTCGGCTGGACGGCGACCCGCTCTCCTGGGTGGCGGAGGCCTTCCGCCGCTCGCCGATGCGGGAGGCGCCCCTCACCCACGAGATCGCCCTGGCGAGTCGTGCGGTGGACCTGCCCCACAGGGACCCGGTGGACCGGTTTCTGGCGGCGACTGCCACGGTCCTCGGTCTTACCCTGGTGACGGCGGACGAGCGCCTCCTCGGGGCCAGCGGCCTGGCCACGCTGGCGAACCGATAGGGGGGAGTGGTCCCTCGGGCCGTGGCCACGGCCTCCCGGAGGCCCGGCGGTGGACCGCCCCGCGGGGGCTGGCCAGAATACGCCGTCTTCGCCCCCGAGGACCGCAACCCACTCGAGGATCGCCATCCACCCCACGCGCCTCGACCCGGACGGGGGCGGGGTCTCGGCCTACTCCGGGCCCAGGGCGCGGTCGTCGAACCCTCCGGCGCCGCGCTCGCCGCCCGGTTCGAGGTCGTCGAGCCAGCCGGCATTGTCGTCGCGCCGGCAGACCATGAAGCGCCCGCGGTCGGCTGGGTCGCGCGCCCTGTGGTAGCGCAGGTAGATCCGCGACTCGTCCACGGCGACGATCTCGATCTTGCCCGACTCGTGGGACATGACGAAGCGCGTCCGCTTGGCCAGCCCCGACAGGCCGCGCCGCGCCTCGTCGAAGGCCAGGAAGCCGCGCACGATGGGCACCGCGTAGGGGAGGTTCCCCGCCGTGGGGCGGCCCTGGAAGAGGTAGTACTGGGGTACGCCGGTGTGGGAGCCCTTGCGGAAGAGGGCCTTCAGCGTCGCGGGGTCGTCGTTCACGCCGCCGATGACGGGGCACTGGTTGACGCAGATCACGCCCGCCCGGATGACCCGGTCCATGGCCGCCACGGCCTCTGGGGTGAACTCGCGCGGGTGATCGAAGTGCGCCATGAGGTAGATGCGCTTGTCGGGGAGGGAGTGGCGCGAGAGGACCTCCACGAGCCGGTCGTCGTCGAGGATCCGGAACGGGTTGAAGGCCGGCATCTTCGAGCCGAACCGGATGATCGAGACGTGGGGGATGGAGCGCAGCTCGGCCAGAATCTCCGCGATGCGCGCGGTCCCGAGGATCAGCGGGTCGCCGCCGGTGAAGAGGACGTTGGTGACTTCCGGGTGCTCCCGGATGTAGGCCAGCCCCGGCCCGATGTCCAGGCTCGTCTCGTCGTTGCCCTCCATGAAAAGGCGCTTGCGGAAGCAGTACCGGCAGTAGGCGCCGCAGACCTCGTTCACCAGGAGGAGCACCGTCTGCTCGTACTTGTGCTGCACGGCGGGGGCGACGTAGTGGGCCGCCTCGTTCGAGGCGTCCAGACTGCCCCAGTCGGCGAGCTCGCCCTCGTCCGGCATCACGATCCGCCGGAGGGGGTCGGCCGGGTCGTCCCAGTCTATGAGCGAGAGGTAGTAGTCGCTCACGCGGAAGGCGTACCTCTGCTGTACCTCCGTCAGTCTCTCGCGAACGCCCTCCGGGATCCGGTCTACCATCCCGACGTCGTTGATGTACTTCACGCGCACCAGGCTCAGCTCTCCCCCTCGTGGGTCTCCACGAGCCGGGACAGGGTGTCGAGGGCGCGGGCGATGTGTCGCCGCTCGCGCCCCGGGAGGGCGGCCAGGCCCTCGGCGATCTGCCGGCGCAGCGGCGAGGGGATGCGCCGCGCGGCCTCCAGCCCCTCGTCGGTGAGCGCAACGGTCCATACGCGGCGGTCCTCGCGGTCGTGCTCCCGCCGGACGAGGCCTCGGGCCTCGAGCCGGTCCACGATGCCGGTCACCGTGCTGGGGGAGACGTAGAGCGTTCGCGCGAGGCGGCCGGGCGGCAGCGGGCCGGCCTCCCGGAGGGCCTGAAGCAGCGCGTGCTGGGGGCCGGTGATCTGGCGCTCCTCGCGCATCCGCCTGGAGTGGAGGTGCACCGAATGGATGATCCGGCGCAGCAGGCCCAGGATCTCCGCCGGCTCGATCCCCCTCTGCGAGACAGGGGCCGTGGCCACCATGGATGAACTCCTTTCTGTAACGATGATGTGTGTACAAAGTATATGGGACGACCCCGCGTCGTCAAGCGCGCCGTGGCCTCCCCTCCACCGTCTGGATAGAATGGCCCCCTCTCCTCGGGAGGCCCACGCCCGGCTTGAGGATCGCTATCAACCACACGCGCTTC
>JACQVX010000265.1 GCA_016209495.1 Planctomycetota bacterium | reverse complement strand
GCCCACCACCGCCCACGCCCCCATCGCCCGCCGTTCCATGGCTATTCCTCCAGCGGCCCCAGGATGGATCCCAGCCGCGACTCCGAAAGGTTCAGTTCCCGTATCGCCCCCAGGGCCTCCCGTCTCGCCTCGGCCAGCCCTCGCTGGGCCTCGAGGAGGTCCGCCAGGGGCCGGGTCCCCGCCCCGTAGGCCTCCAGGGCCTGGGCGTGGGCCCGCACGGCCGCCGGGACCAGGGACCCCCGCAGGGCGGCGAGGCGCGCGCGCGCCTCCATGCCCTGGGCCCAGACCCGGGCCAGCTCCTCGCCCAGGTGGAGCTCCAGCTCCCGCTCCAGGAGGGCGGCCCGGGTCACCGCGGCGCGGGCCTCCAGGATGGCCCCCGAGCGGCGGTCGAAGAGGGGCAGCGGGACCTCGATCCCCGCCTCCACCACCTCCTCCGACCCGGGGCCCTCCTGGCCCCAGGCCACCCGCAGGCCCCAGGCCGGACCGCGCTCGGCGCGCGCGGCCCCCAGCCGGGCCCGCGCCGCCTCCACCCGCGAGCGGGCCGCCGCCAGGGCCGGGTGGCCCGCCGCGAGGCGCGCGTGGAGCGCCTCCAGGGGACGCCCCGGGGCGTCCTCGGTCAGCGCGCCCGCCACGGACCCTGGGGCGACCTCCAGGCCGCCGAGGAGCGCGGAGATCCCTCGGGCCGAGGCCACGGCCTCCCAGCGGACGCGGTCCGCCTCCAGGGATAGCCGGGCCGCCTCCCCCTCGGCCAGGAGGGCCTCCAGCTCCGGGGCCGCGCCCTCCTCCACCCGGGCCCGCGCCGCGCGGGCCGTGGACGCGGCCGTCTCGCCCAGATCCCGGTAGAGGGCCTCCAGCCGGGCGCGGTGGACCTCCTCGACCCACCGGAGGCGCGCCTCTCCCAGGACGCGCCGGCGCACCGCCTCCAGGTCCCGCGCCGCGGCCGCAACCTCCGCCTCCGCCTCCGCCTCCCTGGAGCGCGAAAGGCCCCGCGGCGGGAGGGGCTGCGTCAGGGCCACGACCCTCTTCCCCTCCCGTGCCCCCGCCCCGCGGGCCGGCACGTCCTCCGCCTCCAGGGCGAACCGGGGGTTCTCCAGGAGCCCCGCCTGCCGCCGGAGGCCCAGGGTCTCCTGGAGCGCGGCGCGGGCGGCCCCGATGGTGGGATTGCGGGCCTCGGTCGTGGAGAGGAGGTCTCCCAGGGTCCAGGCCTCCGGGGTCGGCCGGACCTCCGGGGCCTGGGACTCGGGCCGGTCGTCCAAGGCGCGCGGGGGGGCCACGTCCGCCGGATCGCCGGCCAGACAGCCCGTCCAGGGCAGGAGCAGGGACACGATGACGGAGCGACGCAAGCGACGCCTCCTCGGAGCGGGGCCGACCGCGGCCCGCTCGACCTCGCGGCAGGGGTGGGCTACTGGACGGGCGGCGGGCGAAAGATCGAAGGGGGCGAGACCCGCGGGGCGCCGGTCGAGGGCCGCGGCGCGAGGGGGGTGGAGACCATGGGCTCCGGGGCCGGGGGCGCGTCCAGGGCCGCGACCCGCGCGCCCCCGCAGCAGGGCCTGGAGCAGTCGCCGCAGCCGTCGGGGCAACAGGGCCCCGGGCCGGGATCTCCCGCGGGGGACTGCATCTCGTCCACGCAGCACGCCTCGAGAGGGGCCGAGGCGGCCCGTGGCGGAGGCCAGGCCAGCCCCACCACGGCCACCATGATGATGAGGTGCCGCCTCACGGGGGTCAGCCTAGCGGTTCGCCCATCCCCTTGCAAGGTGCACCGCCCGGGCTATACTCGCCGCCTGGACGGGTCCGTCACGGATGTGAAACACCGGGGCGGAGCGCGGAGGGTTGAGGCGTGGAGACCGCACCCAGCGTGGACGTGGCCGGGGCCATCCGCCAGAGCACCCAGCTCCGGCGGATCTCCGACCTGGTGAAGCAGGGATACCGCGGGGTCCGCGTCCTGGACCAGGCGCGCATCGCCGGGCTCATCCACGAGGCGGTGGAGTCCTCCTGGAGCCGCCTCCGGCTGGAGGAGCGCCGCTCGGTGGAGCGCGACGCGAAGGCCGAGTTCCTGCGCCTCATGGACGAGCACCGCCGGGTGGTCCAGTCCAGCGAGGATCTGGTGGCCCAGCGGGAAGAGCTGGAGCGCACCATCCAGGACCTCCGGGGGGTGGTCACCGAGGAGAAGGGCCGGGCGGCGGACGCGGCCTCCTTCGAGCTTTCCCCCCAGGCCCTGGCGGTCCTGGAGCGCCGGCTACGCAACACCCTGGACGACTCCATGGCGGAGGCCCGGCGCACCCAGCTCGCCATGGTGGGGACCTCGTCCATCGGCTTCATGAAGTCGCTGGAGGCCCGGCTCCGGGAGATGCTCCAGGGGATCATCGAGGGGGAGCGGGAGCGGGTGAAGGCCGCCCGGGACGCGGTCCACAGCCGCGAGATCGACATCCTGGAGCGCCGGATCCAGAAGCTCACCCAGGGCCTGGAGCAGACGGAGCGCGCCCTGGTGTCCCTGCGGGAGCGGGGTGAGGAGGACCCGGGGGTGGCCTCGATCTACCGCCAGGTCCAGGGGCTCTCGACGACGGCCTCGGACTTCGCGCGTCGGCGCGAGATGCTCAAGGACATCTTCCAGCAGAACTTGCAGCTCCAGATGTCCCGGGCGGAGGCGAGGGACTTGAAGACCGCCTAGCGCGGTAGGGGAGGGGCGAACGTGGCCGAGAGGAAGAAGGAACCCGCCGCCAGGGGCCGTGAGGGACGCGAGGAGGGGGAGGGGACCGACTCCACCGATTCCCCGGGCTCGCGCGACACCCACCCCACCCACCCCAAGGACCACGGGGTCCTCTACGTGGGGATCGACCTGGGGACCTCGCGTACCTCGGTGGCGGCCTCCAACGGGGTGCGGGAGACGGTGCTCTCCTACGTGGGCTATCCCAAGGACGTGGTCTCCCGGAAGCTCCTGAAGAAGGACGTCCTCTTCGGGGGCGAGGCCCTGGAGCGGCGGCTCAGCCTGAACCTCTTCCGGCCCCTGGCCAAGGGGGTCATCAAGTACGGGGAGATGGGCAACGGGGTGGACGTCCAGGAGGTGGAGTCCAACCGCCAGGCGGCCCGGGACCTCATCCGCGAGGCCATCGCCCGGGCGCGCCCGCGCAAGGACGAGCTGATATACGGGGTCATAGGGGCGCCGGCCCAGGCCTCCATCCACAACAAGAAGACGATGATCGACGCGACCCGGGAGGTCCTGGACGCGGTGATGGTCTGCTCCGAGCCCTTCTCCGTGGCCTACGGCCTGGACATCCTGGACGACGCCCTGGTCATCGACATCGGGGCGGGGACCACGGACCTCTGCCGGATGCACGGGACGCTGCCTGACGCGGAGGACCAGATCACGCTCACCACCGCCGGGGACTACATCGACCAGGAGCTCCACCGGCGGCTCCAGGCCCATTGCCGTGGCGCGTCGTTCTCCATCGAGATGGTGAAGGACATCAAGGAGAAGTACTCCCACGTCACCGACACCAGCGACCCGGTGCGCGTGGAGTTGCCGGTGGACGGCCGGCCCCACACCTTCGATATCACCGAGGAAGTGCGGGAGGCCTGTCGCTCCATCGTGGGTCCCCTGGTCGAGGCCCTGGACAAGCTCGTGGCCTCCTTCCACCCGGAGTTCCAGCACCGGCTGCGCAACAACGTCCTCCTGGGGGGCGGCGGGAGCCAGATCCGCGGGCTGGGGCGGGCCATCGAGGAGGCCCTCCAGGAGCTGGGCGGAGGGCGGGTGCGCACGGTGGAGGAGCCCATCTACGCGGGGGCCAACGGGGCCTTGAAGATGGCCCACGACATGCCCGCGGAGTACTGGGAGCAGCTCCGCTGACGGCCGCCCCCCCGGATCGCCTCCGGGAGCTGGTGGTCGCATGTATACGGCGAGGCTGGTTCCGCCTCGCCTCCGGGCGTGAGAGCGACTTCTACATCGACCTCAGACCGCTCACCCTGAGCCAGGAGGGGGCCTGCCTGGCCGCGCGGGCGCTCCTCGACCGGGTTCGCGGCTCCCCGGAGGGCATCACCGCGGTGGCGGGCCTCACCATGGGGGCGGACCCCCTGGTGAGCACCGTGGGCTGCCTGGCCCACCTGGAGGGAGTCCCCTTGGGGCTGGCGTACGTGCGCAAGGAGGCCAAGGCGCACGGGGCCGGCCGGCGCGTGGAGGGCCCCCCCCTGGGGAGCGGCCTGCGGGTGGCGGTCCTGGAGGACGTGGTCACCACCGGGGGTTCGGCCCTCTCGGCCAGGGAGGCGCTGCTGTCGGAGTACGGGTGCCAGGTCCCCCTGGTCCTGGCCCTGGTGGACCGCGAGGAGGGGGGGCGCGAGGCCCTGGAGGCGGCAGGCTGCCGCCTGGAGGTCCTCTACCGGCGGTCCGAGCTCGAACGGTAGGCGACTATCGCGGCGGCGGCTGCGGCCCCTGGGGGCGGCCCTCCAGGCTCTCCTTCAGGGAGCCCAGATCCTCCAGGATGGCATCGCCGGTGCGCGCCGAGTCCCGCTGTCGCCCGGATCGAGCCGGCGACGCCCGACACGACGTGGGGAGCAGACGTCGACCCCTTCACACCCTGGGGGTTACCGGTATTTGTATACGCCCCGATTGGTCCCGGCGTAGAGGGTGGAGGGGGCGCTCGGGTCGATCACGAGGGCCCAGACGTC
>JACQVX010000264.1 GCA_016209495.1 Planctomycetota bacterium | reverse complement strand
GTCTACCGCCTCTCCCGGGGCCCCACCTCCTCGGGGCCGCGAGGGAGGTCCCGGCGCTCCCCGTAAGGGTCAGGCACGCCGGGGGGCTGGTCGGCGCCGGAGTCCGGAACACCGCGGGCCGGCTCGTCGGTCCCTGTCGCTGGAGCCGGCTCCGGCATGGCCATCGGGGGCGGATCGGAGGGCCTGGGCTCGACCTCCGGGAGGTCGAGCCAGCGGATGGTGTCCCGGGGCTGGACCGCCGCCACCCGGACAGGGCCCTCGGCGAGGGCCGTCCCGGCCTGGGAGGGCTCCAGGAGGACAGCGCCGGACCGGAGGCCGTCCGGCCCTCGCGGGACGACGCGCACGCGGCCCTCCACCACCGTCGCCGTGGTGCGCGTCCCGTCGACGGCCACCTCGAACCGGGTCCCCACGACCCTCACCAGTGCGTGGGGCGTCTCCACCAGGAACGCGCCACGCACGCGCGGAGCCACCCGTGCATAGAGACGCCCTGCCTCGAGGCGCACCACCTGGTCCTCCCCTAGCGGCATCACGACCAGCTGCGAGCCCGCGTCCAGGGTGACCCGCGACCCGTCCGGGTAATGGAGTTCCGCGAGGCCCGCCACCCCGTTTCGCAGGCCGTCGCCAGCCCCCAAGGCCACCTCGCCGATGACCCGGCGCCACCCCTCGGCCTCGGTCCCCACCACCAGGTCGACCCCGACCGCCCGGCAGACCATCGCATGCCCGGGGGAATCCGGGCCGGGGGGGAATCCCGGGGGGGCCGCCGAGGGCCCCCCCAGAAGAAAATAGAACCCCACGGCCAGGAGGACGGCCGCGGCAGCGGCCAGCCACCGCCTCCCGCCCGCACGCGGTGCCTGCGCCGGGATGGCCCGCCGCGCCACCTCCCGCGCGAAACCCTCGTCCAGGAGCGGACGGGCCCCCGCGCGCAGGACCGAGCGGAGCTGGGCGTCCAGCCATGCGGCCTCGTCGTGCCCCTCGCGGCATGCGGGGCAGCGGAGCAGGTGGCTGGCCACCTCGGCCGCCTCGGCCGGCGCGGCCTCCCCATCCAGCCGACGCCAGACTCTCCCGCTCACCTGCCGGCAGTCCATGACGGTCTCCTACCCTCCTGGCTGCCAGGCCTTGAGCGCGTCCCGCAGGAGCGCCCGGGCCCGGTGCAGGCGGCTCTCGACCGCCGCCTCGGTGGTCCCCAGGACCTTCGCGATCTCCGTGTACGGGAGGCCCTCCAGGTACTTCAAGGCCACCACTTCTCGATAGGCCTCCGGAAGCCGGTCCACCTCCGCGCGCACCCTCTGGGTCAGCTCGCGCCGCTGGGTCTCCCGCAGGGGCCCGTCCCCCTCGGGGGCCGCGGCGGCCTCCAGGGCCGCCTCCTCCGCGATTCCGGCCTGCGCCAGGGCCCTCCGGGAGCCCCGGAGCTGGTCCAGTGCAGTGGTACGCGCCACGCCGTGCAGCCAGGACGCCAGGCTGTCCGGTTCTCGCAGCTCCCCTAGCCGGCGGTACACCTTGATGAACACCTCCTGGACCACGTCCCGGGCCAGGTGGAAGTCTCCCAGGACCCCATAGGCGATGCTCGCCACCAGGCCTGCGTGGCGCACCACCAGTTCTTCGAAGGCCCCGGCCTCCCCGGAGCGGGCGCGCGCCACGAGCTCGCCGTCGGTGGTGTGCCGCGCCTTCCGTGACAGGCCAGACTCTCCGCCAGTAGGTGGACGCGCCGGACTCGCGCCATCTTGCGCCGGTCCCCATCGCAGGTCCAGGGGCCTTGTTCGTTCCAGCCCTGATCGGGACTGAACGAATACGACAGTCTAATGGCTCGGGCCGGTGCCCACAGCCCCCCTCCATGTCCCCGCCTGTTTTTCGATTTGCCCGGCAGCGACCAGGGATGGTATTAAGACCCGCTCCACCGATGCGTTGTGTGGTCCGCCCACGGAGGGAAGCGCATGTCCACGGCTCGGGGTCTGTCATCTGGGCTCCTCCTCGCCCTCGCCCTCGCCCTCGCCCTCGCCCTCGCGCCCCTCGCGCCCATGGACCTCGCCAGGGCCCAGACGCGGCCCCGGCAGCTCGAGGACCTGGAGCAGGCCCGCCGGACGGCCCTCGCCACCACATCCCTCCCCGGCGCCAGCCGCCGTGGCTTCCTCATGGACTACGGCGGGTGGTGGTCGGCCTCGGCCTACTCCTTCGACGACACGAGCACCTCGGGCTTTGGAAAGGACCGCACCTTCCGCAACAACGACGTGCGGCTCTGGGGCAACGCCCAGGTCGGAGATATGCACCAGCTCTACATGCGGGCGTACTCCCAGATCGTGGACTTCAACAAGGGAGATTCCTTCGACGGGCGGGAGGACGACGTGGTGGGGCCCAACCTGGACCAGGGCTTCTACCGGCTGAACCTGGTGGATTTCGCGCGCTCCAGCGGCACCGGCCTGGGGAGCCTGGTCCCGTCCCGCACCTTCGCCCTGGAGGGGACGGTGGGGCGGCAGTTCATCTACGTGGGGAGCGGCCTGGCCCTCAACAAGGTGCTCGACGGCGGGAAGGTCAATCTGGAACTGGAGTCGGTGGGGCTCAACCTGGAGGCCTTCGCCGCCAACACCAAGAAGACCGACGACGACCTGGATCAGAGCCTGCCCCGCCCCTTCAACAGCTCCCGCACCTTCTACGGGGCGAACCTCGAGTATTCCGGGATCCCCCGCCACCGCCCGTTCTTCTACTACCTCGTGCAGACGGACTTCAACGACGCCTTCAGCACCCAGTTCCCCCTGACGGACTTCGACTACCAGTCTCAGTACCTGGGCCTGGGGTCCAAGGGGGAGGCCATCCTGGACGTCCAGTACAGGGCCGAGGGGGTCTACGAGTTCGGGACCAGCCACAGCGATCCCCGGATCCTCAATCCCAACGTCGAGAATGACATCCAGGCCTACGCCACCGCCATGGGACTGGACTACTTCCTAGACCATCGCACGAGCCCGAGACTCTCCTTCGACTACCTGTACGGGTCCGGCGACCGGGACCGGGACAGCGTCACGAACACGGTGGGCGGGAACCGGCCCAACTCCAACGACCACGGCTTCCTTGCCTTCGGATACGTCCCCACGGGCTACGCCCTCTCGCCGCTGCTCTCCAACCTGCACGTCTTCCGGGCCCGGGGCGGATTCCGCCCCTTCAAGGGGAAGCGGAACCCCTACCTGGACGACTTCGGCCTGGAGGTCGCCTACTACTTCTTCTACAAGGACAGCGCCAAGGGGGCCATCTCCGACTTCCGGGCGGTCAAGCAGGACCAGGTCGTCGGAAGCGAGTGGGACACGTCCCTCTTCTGGCGCATCGTGAGCGACCTTAGCCTCACGGTACAGTACGGGGCCCTGTTCCAGGGGAACGTCTACGACAAGCGGGACCTTCGAAACTTCGTGAGCGGGACCGTCAACTACAGCTTCTAGGGGATCAGACCATGGAACGCCGACCCCACGTCCTCGCACCCATCTCGATGTGCGCCGCCCTGGGACTGGTCGCCCTGGCGGCGCCTGCCCGGGCGGACAATCGCTTCCTCCGGGAGCTCATCGACAAGCCGAACGCCACCTTCTCCGACGCGGTGAAGGTCCTCCACGTCCTGGCGGTAGGAGATACCCCGAAGCTGGAGTACGAGCCCTGCCTGGTGGCCCTCGTCAAGCGCCGCGTGGTCTCCCTGGACTGGGACCTGGACCCCGACGCGAAACTGACCTGGGGGCAGTTCTCCATCATGATCTTCCGCGCCCTGGACCTGAAAGGCGGGATCAGCACGCGACTGCTGACCCTGCTCTGGGGGCTGAACGACCGCTACGCCTATCGCGAACTGACCTACCTCCGGATCGTCCCGGAGTCCGGGCAGCACGAGTTCGTCTCGGGCGAAGAGGTCCTGACGACCTTGCGGCGTGCCCAGACCTGGCGCGATACCGGAGTATCGGACTAGTTCGACTCATTGCTCTGATGGCCCGGGGGCGGCGGCGACCGCCCCCCGAGGAATTGACCACCCCGGAGACTTGCCGTATACTCCGGGTGGGGATCCCCCGGGGCGGATGTTGGGAGGTGGCAGCCATGGGCTACCGAGCGCTGCTGTGGGTCGTGGTGTCGTGGTGCCTCCTCGTTTCCACGCCTGCCTGGTCTCAGGAAGCGCCACCCCCGGCGGCCGCACCCCCGGCGGCCGCCGAACCGGCCGCGGCCCCGGGCCATGAGGACTCGGGCGCTGGGGCGGCGGGCGCCCCGGAGGCCCCACCCGCGGCGGAGGCGAAGGTCGTCGTCAAGTCGCTCAGCGGGCCGGCGGATTTGCTCCCGAGGCCGGACGCGGAGTGGACCGCCGCGGAGGTGGGGATGGAACTCTCCCCCGGGGCCACCCTCTTCACCGGTTCCGGCTGCTTCGCCCTCCTCCAGTTCGCGGACTTCAGCGTGGTCGAGGTGGAACCCTTGACCGAGATGCGCATGGGCGAGTTCCTCCTGGCCAAGGCGGATGGCGAGGTGCGGACCCGCTTGCAGCTTCGCTCGGGCCGCGTGCGGGTGGAGATCAAGGAGAGCTCCTACCGCTCCGATATGCAGATCGCCACCCCCAACGCCACGGCCTCGGTCACGGGCTCGGGCGGGCTGGTGGGCTGCGGCGGCGGCTTCGGTACCACCTGCCGGAACGACTACGGGTCCTGGGGCCTGAACGGCCGCCCCGTGGGCGAGGGGCAGAACTCCAAGTGCGACAACGCGGGCAAGACCTCCGAGGGCTTCCAGCAGCAGAAGGCTGCCTCCAACGTGGACACGGGGGCCCGCGGCAAGACGAAGGACGAGAGCCAGGCCCAGACCAACCAGGGCCAGTCGTCCAGCGTCCTCGCCTCCGACGCCAACCGCAGCGAGGCCAACCCCTTCTTCGGCAGGAGCGTCTTCCAGACCAGCCAGGCCAAGGGGGAGAAGGGCGCCATCTCCCAGGAGCACTGCCGCGATCCGGGCCAGCCGTGCGTGCCGCCGCCTTCCACCGTGGGCGAGCCCTGAGACCGCTCTGGCTGGATACTCCCCGCTGACCCTTGCGCCAGCTCCAACGCGTCCTGGGGGCGGGCCTGGGCGTGCTCGCCACCTTGGGGGTGGCGGCCTTCTCCCGCGCCGAGTCCACCCGGACCCTCTACGAGCGATTCGAGCTCTCCACCCTGGACCTCCGGTTCATCCTCCGGCGGCCCATCGAGGAGAGCCCCGTTATCCTCCACCTGGACATCGACGACAATTCCATCCGCGAGATCGGGCGCTGGCCGTGGCCCCGGGACAAGCACGCCCAGATGGTCCGCGTCCTGACCGAGTTCGGTGTGCGTTGCGTGGTGAGCGACGTGGAGTTCCCGCACAAGAACCAGCCCATCGTCGAGGAGACGCGCTACCAGGCGAACAAGGACGCGATCGAGAACCAGTTCTCGCGCCTCAAGAACCCCGAGACCTCCTGGAACGACGTCATCGCAGGGAACTTCATCAACGCGCTGCGGATGTCACCGGGCGGAGACCCAGCCCCCATCATCACGGAGGAGGCGGCCCTCCTCACGGCCGAGCTGCAGGGGCAGCTCGAAGAGACCCAGCGGCTGGTCTCGTCCAAGATCGACGACTTCGTCACCGACCATGACCGGGACCTGAGGCGGGCCATCCGGGACAGCCAGCGCTTCTACCTGCCCTTCCACTTCGACTTCCCCACCGCCGCCGACGACGTGATCGAGGACCACGTGGAGGCCCTGCGCGCGGTCCTCACCGCGAACCCCAGCGCCAGCGAGGAGGACGTGGCCATGGGCCTGGGCCTGCCTCGCTCCCTCTTCAAGGGCTCCCTGTCCCTGATCCACAAGCGGGTCTTCCTCGCCCCCATCATGGACCGGATGGAGGAGGTCCTGGCCTCGGACCTGGACATGGCGGAGGCGGACCTGGCCGCTCGATTGGAACTGGACGCGGTGCACCTGGAGGGAAACCGCAACCAGCTCGTCAAGGAGGTCATCGCCCGCCGCCTGGAGCGGGAGCTCCTGGAGCGGCCCGGACTGACGGGGGAGGAGGCCCGGGCCCTATTCCGCTACGAGACGCGCATCGCGGAGACGGCCATCGCGGCCGCCTGGGAGCGGGCCCAGGCCCGGCGAACGACCATCGAGCGTTTCTCCCGGAGGGTGGACCCCGCGCTCTACCAGGGGGTGCGCGTGGGCCAGGCCCTGGAGCCGGGGATCGCCCAGTTCGTGGACGCCACCTTCGATTCGGGCTTCGTGTCGGTCCTGCCCGATGCCGAGGACGGAAACCTGCGCCGTGTCCCCCTGGTGGCCCTCTACGGCGACCGGCTCTTCTTCCAGATCGCCTTCACCGCCGTCTGCGAGTACCTGGGGGTGGATGTGAAGCAGGACGTGGAGGTGATCCCCGGGGAGGCGGTGATCATCCACGGCGCGCGCTATCCGGAGGCGGCGGGACCGGTCGACGTGCGGATCCCCGTCGACGAGAAGTGCCAGCTCCTCCTCTCCTGGGCCGGGAGCTGGCGCAGTGACCTGAGGAACATCTTCCATCACGTCCCCTACCGGCAGGTGACCGAGTACTGGCAACTCAAGGAGATCATCCGGGACAACTACCTGGGGATGGTCCGGCACCTGACCGACGGGCGTTTCCGCCAGTACCTGGAGGCGAGCGCCTTCGCCGGCACCCACCCGGAAGACCACGCCTACCTCTTGCGAAACCTGGGGCTCTCCGTATCGGCCGAGCGGACGGAGCTGATCTTCGGGCCCTTCGCCGGCCGGGAGGCGGTGGTGGAGCAGGCCTTCGACGCCCTCATGGCAGCCACCGCCGCCAGGCTGGAGGGCCGCCTGCCGCCTAGCATCAAGAAGTCCATCGAGACGGACCTGGCCACCTTCCAGACCCTGAAGGAGAAGGCGGCCAACGAGCAGCAGCGGCGTGCCGAGGTGGCCCGGACCCTCACGGATATCGCCCAGGGACGGATCTGCATGCTGGGCGACGTCCACACCGGCAGCACGGACCTGAAGCCCACCCCCCTGCACCCGGTCTTCCCCGGCGTGGGGCTGCACACCAACCTGATGAACAGCATCCTCCAGCGTTCCTTCGTCTACCGGGCGAGCGGCCTCACCAACGCCGCCGTCCTCCTGGGGGTGGGGCTCGTCGTGGCCGTCCTCCTCTCCATCTGGAGCCCCCTGGTGACGGCCACCATCACGGTCCTCTCTGCGGTGGGCTACTTCCTGGCGGCACGATACCTCTTCGATGCTCGCGGACTCTGGCTGGACGTGGTGGGGCCGGAGATGTCCATCCTGCTCAACTTCGCGGTCATCAGCGCCTGGCGCCAGCTCACCGAGGAGCGGCAGAAGCGCCGCATCCGGGGCGCCTTCGCCCTCTACCTCCACCCGGAGGTCATCTCCCAGGTGGAGAAGGACCCCAAGAGCCTCAAGCTGGGGGGCGAGAAACGGGAGATGACGGTCTTCTTCAGCGACGTGGCGGGCTTCACGACCATCTCGGAGTCGCTAGCGCCGGAGGCCCTGGTGGACCTCCTCAACGAGTACCTCACGGCCATGTCCGACATCATCATGGCCTCGGGCGGGACCGTGGACAAGTACGAGGGCGACGCCATCATGGCCTTCTGGGGCGCGCCGGTCTGGCAGGAGGACCACGCCCGCCGCGCATGCTGGGCCGCCCTGGACAACCTGGCCGCCCTCTACCGCATGCGAGAGAAATGGATGGCCGAGGGGAAGCCCTCCCTGGATGCCCGGGTGGGGCTGAACACCGGGCCCATGGTGGTGGGGAACATGGGCTCCGCCTCGCGTTTCAACTACACGGTCATGGGCGACGCGGTGAATCAGGGCTCCCGCTTCGAGGGGGCCAACAAACAGTACGGCACCCACATCATGGTGAGCGAGCGTACCGTGGAGCTGGCGGCGGCCCACATCGAGGTGCGGGAACTGGACCTCCTCCGGGTCAAGGGGAAGGCGCTACCCATCCGCGTCTTCGAGCTCATGGCGAAGAAGGGGGAGCTGGACCCGCGCGCCGCCCAGGCGCGCGAGGCCTACGCCGAGGGGCTGAAGCTCTACCGCGCGCGGCGCTTCGGCGAGGCCGTGGCGGGTTTCGAGACCGCCCTGGGACTGGTCCCCGGAGATGGCCCCAGCGACACGTATCTGGACCGCTGTCGCAGCTACCAGGAGGCGCCGCCGCCCGAGGACTGGGACGGGGTCTACGTCATGACGACGAAGTAGCGGCGTCGTCGTCGTTCATCGCGCGGAGTCCTCGGCGCCGTCCAGGGCGTCCAGTCCCTCGTCCACGTCCCTCCGCCCCGTGCGGCGTTCTCCCGGCCGCTGCCTGCCCCGGGGCCCTTTCCGCTCGCTCCCGGTCCTGGCGCGTCGCCGGGTGCCCGCCTCGGAGGCCTCCGCGTAGACCCGCGCCACCCTCTCCGCCTCCGCCTCCTCGTAGATGGCGCAATAGGAGGCGTAGCGCACCGGGCTCACCTCCCCCGCCTCCACCGCCTCGCGCACCGCGCAGCCCGGCTCCTGGCGGTGGGAGCAACCGTTGGAGAAGCGGCAGCGGGCCACGTGGACGGCCAGTTCCCCGAAGAGGCTCGCCACCTCCGTGGGCTCTACACGCCAGAGGCCCAGCTCGCGTATCCCCGGAGAGTCGACCACGAAGCCCCCCCCCACCAGGGGGAGCAGGCTCACGGCGGTGGTGGTGTGCCTCCCCTTCCCCGTGGCCTCGCTCACCTCGGCCGTGGACAGCGCCAGGCCGGGCTGCAGACGGTTGAGGAGGCTGGACTTCCCGGCGCCGCTCGGCCCGGCCAGTACCGTGGTGACCCCGCGCAGGGCCTCGGCAAACCCGTCCAGGCCCTCCCCTGTCGCCGCGCTGGTGCGGAGCACCCGGTGGCCCAGCCGCCGGTAGACCTCCAGGACCTCCTCCAGGCCCTCCGGGGCCGGCAGGTCCAGCTTGTTGACGCAGAGCAGCGCCTCCAGACCGCCCTTGGCGGCGGCGATGAGGAAGCGGTCCACGAGCCGGGGCTGGAAGCCGGGCCGGGCATGGCTCGTCACCACCAGGAGCCGGTCCACGTTCGCCACCAGGACCTGCTCATGACCCCGGTGGGCCGAGGGGCGCGAGAGCTTCGTCCGGCGTGAGTGGATGCCGCCGATGACACCGGTCCCGTCTTCCCGGGCTTCCACCTGGACGCGGTCGCCCACCGCCACGGGGTTGGCGGTGCGGGTGCGCAGGTCCTTCACCACCCCGCGCAGGGCGCAGCGTATGGTGCGCCCGTCCCGGACGAGGACCTGGGAGAGCATCCCCTCGACCCGCGTGACAACCCCCTCCAGCAAGTCGGTCATCGGGGGCTGGGGGGCGGGGAGGCGGTCAGACGCGCACCTGGGAGGCCGCGCCCAGCCGCCCAAGGTAGCGCAGGAGGAGGGGGTCCACGACCTCGGCCAGGAAGCGGTCCACCTGCTCCGGCGCGCAACCCACGTAGCGGGCCGGTTCGGCCAGCCGCCCCACGCGGTCGCGCACCGCCGAGAAGGCCGGGTCCGCCGCCAGGGCCCCCAGCAAGTCAGCCGCCTCGCCCTCTCGCCGCCGCCGGGCCGCCTCCAGGGCGTGGACCCGGATGCGTTCGTGCAGGGCCTGCCGATCGCCCCCGGCCTTCACCGCCTCCATCAGGATGTCCTCGGTGGCAATGAACGGGAGCTCCGCTCGCACGCGCTCGCCCACGGCCCGCTCGTGGACCTCCAGGCCCCGGGCCACGTCCAGGGACAGGTCCAGGAGGGCGTCGGCGGCCAGGAATGCGCCGGGGATGAAGAGGCGGCGATTGACCGAGTCGTCCAGGGTTCGTTCGAACCACTGGGTGGCGGCGGTGAGGGCCGGGTTGAGGGACTCCACGATGAGCCACCGGGCCAGCCCCGAGATGCGCTCGCTGCGCATGGGATTGGCCTTGTAGGCCATGGCGCTGGACCCCACCTGGGAGGTCCCCATGGGCTCGGAGGCCTCGCCCAGCCCTTGGAGCAGCCTCAGGTCGTGGGCGAACTTTGAGGCCGATTGGGCCACCCCGGAGAGGGCCGCCGCCACCACCGAATCCACCTTGCGGGTGTAGGTCTGGCCCGAGACGGGGAGCAGGCGCTCGAAGCGGAACCGCCGCGCGACGGCCCGGTCCAGGGCCAGCACCCGCCCCAGTTCCCCGTCGAAGAGGCGCAGGAACGAGGCCTGGGTCCCCGTGGTCCCCTTGACCCCCAGGAACGGCAGCCAGGCCGCGACCCTCTCCAGCTCCTCCACGTCCAGGACGAAGTCCTGGGCCCAGAGGCAGGCCCGCTTGCCCACGGTGGTGAACTGGGCGCTCTGGAAGTGGGTGAGACCCACCGTGGGCGTGGCCCGGTGCCGGACGGCCAGGTCCCGCAGGGCCGACACCACGTCCGCCGCGCGCACCGCGAGCCGGCCCAGCCCCTCGCGCATGACGATGAGGTCCGCGTTGTCCGTGACGTAGCAGGAGGTGGCCCCCAGGTGGATGATGGGCCCGGCCTCGGGACAGCGGTCGGCGTAGGTGCGGACGTGGGCCATGACGTCGTGCCGCAGATCCCGCTCGTGGCGCGCCGCCGCCTCCAGGTCGATGTCGTCCACGGCGGCGCGGAGGGACTCCACCTGGGCTGCCGTGATGGGGAGGCCCAGCTCCCGCTCGCAGTCCGCCAGGGCGACCCAGAGCTCGCGCCAGGTCCGCGCGCGGCGGCGAGGCGAGAAGAGTTCGACCATCTCGCGCGAGGCGTAGCGGTCCGCCAGAGGGTGGGCGAGGGTCTCGGTACCCGACATGGGAGGGAAGAGAATACGTGGGGCCCCCGCGGCCGTCAATCCGGGCCTCGGCTGGTGCGCATTGACCGGCGCATCCCGCGGCGGTACGATCCGTGACCGCGACGTGGGGGGGAGAGGGACTCGCCCGGCATGAAGCTCCTGGATCGCGTCCGAGCCACGGTGGCCGAGCACGAGATGCTCGCGCCGAAGGACCGAGTCGTGGTCGGGGTCTCCGGGGGGCCTGACTCCGTCGCCCTCGTCTCGTCCCTCCAGCGACTGAGCGAGGAGGATGGCCTCCGCTTGAAGCTCTATGTCTGCCACCTCAACCACAAGACGCGGGGCGCCGAGAGCGACGCCGACGCCCGCTTCGTCTACGAACTCTCCCGGCAGTTGGACCTCCCCTGCCTCAGTTCCAACGACGAGGAGGCCGAGGAGCGATCCGAGGAGGCCATGCGCAACCGGCGCTTCCGCTATTTCAAGGAGCGAGCCCGGGAGGTGAAGGCCACACGGCTGGCCCTGGGCCACCACCGGGACGACCGCATCGAGACCATCCTGCACCGGGTCATCCGCGGCACGGGCATCCTGGGCCTGCGGGGCATCCCGGCCCGCCGCCCCCTGCAGCCGGAGGGGCGCGTGGACCTGATCCGCCCCCTCATCGACGTGACCCGCCCCGAGATCGAATCCTGGCTGGCGGAGCAGGGACTCACCCACCGGAAGGACTCGTCCAACAGCGACACCCACTACTTCCGGAACAGGGTGCGGCTGGAGCTGCTCCCCCTCCTGGAGCGAAACTACAACCCCAACGTACGCGAGGCCCTGTTCCACCTGGGAGAGATCGCCGCCCAGTCCAGCGAGTGCCTCCAGGCCGCGGCCCACGCCCGCTTCAAGGAGATCGCCCTCACCAGCGGGGACCCCACGGTGGTCTCCCTGGACCTGGAGCTCCTGGGACGCGAGCCCGCCGCCATCCGGAGCCTCCTGGCGCTGGAGGCGGTGCGCCACGTGACCGGCGAGTTCCGCGAGATCTCCTTCCGCCAGGTCCAGGACGTCCTGGCGGTCGGCCGCGGGGAGGAGGGGACGGCCCTGGACCTGGCGGACGGCGTGAGGGTCCAGCGGGAGGGGGCGCGTCTCCGTTTCCTGCGCGTCGGGGTGAAAGAGGTGGTCCCCATAGTCCTGGACGAGGCCATTCGCATCCCCGGGACCATGGAAATCCCGCACTTCAACCTGAAGGTGGAGACCAAGGTGATGGAACGCGAGGGGACGGACCTCTCGGCATTCCTGCCCATGAAAAAACCCGACCAGGAGTACATGGACCTGGACAAGCTCACCCACCCGCTGCGTCTACGTACCCGGCGACCGGGGGACGCCTTCATCCCGCTGGGGATGCGGGGCACCAAGAAGGTGAAGGACTTCCTCAGCGACAACAAGGTCCCGGCGGACGAACGGGACAAGATCCCCATCCTCGTGATGGACGACCACCCCATCTGGGTCGTCGGATATCGCATCGACAACCGGGTGCGCATCACCAGGAAGACGTCGCGGATCCTGGAGATCCGGGTCAAGCCCGCGGACCGGAACTAGGGGCGGTCGCCGAGGCCGCCCCCCCGAGCCATCAGAGCCCCTCCCCCCCGCCGAGGGGGGGCCTCACAGGCTAGTACCGGGGCTTCTCCTTGAGGCCGAAGAGCCACCCGTTGGCGTAGCCCAGCACGATGACCCCGGCCCGAAGCTGCTCGGCCTCGTCACGGCTCTCGGGGTTCGCAGGATTGGAGAGGAAGTAGCGCACGTCCTTGAAGGGGTATTTCCACACGGTCTCGCCGGTCGCGTGGTCGACCGCGCTCACTTGCTTGGCGCTGTCCAGGATGTAGACCTCGCGGCGTCCCACCGCCAGGACCTGGACACCCTGGGGGATGCGCCACATCTCATCACCCGCATAGAACTCCCCCTCGTCCTCCTCCTGGCTACGTCGACGGTGGATCGCGTGCAGGTGCTGGCCCTCGGCCACGGCGTAGACCGTGTCTCCCACCACCACGGGCGGCTGGCTGACCGAGGCCCCCATGGGGACCCGCCACTCCATCTTCCCGTCCTCGGCGTTGAGGGCGTAGACATTGAAGTCGGTCGAGGCCACGTAGACCTTCTTCCGGTCGTAGACGAGGTCCGCCAGGATGGGGCCGTCCGTTCGGAACTGCCAGTGCTGCCGTTCGCGCCCCTTGACGGGGTCCGCCAGGTAGACCTGGCCATCCTCGGAGGCGAAGTAGACCGCGGGGGTCGTGCGGCCGCCGTAGACCGCCATGGAGGTGACGTCGCCGGAGGTGCGGAACCTCCAGGTCTCCACCCGGGTCTCCTTGTTGATGGCGTAGATCCGATCGTCCCAGGACCCCACGTAGACGTGGGTCTCGCTGGCGGACGGAGGGCTCGCCGCCGCGAAGGGGAGGATCAGGGACCAGTTCAGGGCCCCGATCTCGCGGTCGAGGCAGAGCAGCCGGTCCTTGGAGATCACATAGAGTTCGTCGTAGCGGTTGAGACCCGACACCTCGTCCTGTTCGTACCGGTAGACGGCGGGCGAGAAGCTGACCTCGTCCCCCACGTCATAGATCCACCGCACCATCCCGTCGGACAGACCCACCGAGTAGAGCAGGTGGTCCGCCGTGGACACGTAGATGGCCTCCCCCAGCAGCCAGCAGCCCTTGAGGCGTTTCCCGGGCAGGACGGCCTCCCAGTGGAGGTCGAAGTTGATCTTGTCGAGCTGGACCTGGCTGAAGGTGGGTTTCCGCCCCGCAGCGAGGAGGGGGTTGTCGCCGCTCTCGGGGACGGCCCGGCACCCCGCGGCGAAGGCCAGGGAGGCGCACAGGGCGGCGAGGAGGGGGCGCACCCTCACTTCAAGTCCGTCCGGACCACCGACTCCACCTCCTCCCAGCCCTCGCGGACGAGGGTGATGGGGTCGTCGGGGGTGTAATACTCGTCGCCCGGCCGGGAGTACTCGATGCGATAGACCCACTCGGTGACCTTCCGCTCGTGGTCGTTCGTTGCCTCGGTGCGGATGTCATTCGTCAGTCCCCGCACGTCCACGACAAGGTGGTTCATCTCGTTGTCCATGGCGTGGAAGATGGCGACGCAGCGGCGGACCTCGCCCTTCTTGAGGACCCGCAGGTTCAGCTCGAAGGGCTCGCCGAGCGGCCTCGGGGCCGTGACCTCCCCGGCCCCGGGGGTGGAAGGCGTTGTCACTTCCCGCTGGCTCCACAGCTCCAGGTCATCCCCCTCCGCCACACGCACGCGCTTGAGGATGCGCTCGTAGACCTGGGGGTGATATCCGTCCTGGTAGCGGCGATCCTTGTCGCTGGAGGCGGTGATGTCGATGAAGATGCGGCGGTCCTCCTCGCCGTCGTTCTCCAGGTTGTAGAGCATGTACCAGTAGACGTCGACCCTGCGACCACCGTACTCGTCACCCAACGTGATTCGATTCGGGGCGTCGTGGCGGAACCTGAGGAACCAGATGGACGAAGGCTCGCCGGCCCTGACCGCCAGTGCAGGAAGGACGGCGAGCCCGGTAAGGGCCGCGAAGGCGAGGAGGGTTCGTTGTCTCATGGACGCTCCAGGGGACGGTCCGCACGCTGTGGATCAGGCGCGGATGATAGCGACGGGGGGCTTCGAGTCAATCCGCCACGGTCTCCAGGGCCGTCCGCACCGGTGTGAAACGGCGCTTGACTCTCCCCTTCTGGGGGAATACTTTCTGCCGCGGTTCGCCCCGGTGAACCGCACGTGCATGGCCCGCGTATGGGGGTGTGCGTAGGTCCCGACGGACCGGGACTGCCGCTTGGATTTCCAATATCTGGATTAGGAGAGAACGGGATGTCTGAACGAGGTCGTGGGACGGGGGTCCAGGGCTTCACCCTGGTCGAACTCCTGGTGGTGGTCGCCATCATCGGGCTGCTGGTCGGTCTGCTGGTCCCGAACCTGCTCGGCGCACGCGAGCAGGCCAAGATCCAGACCTGCAAGACGAACCTCCGGAACATCGGGTTCGCCTGCGAGAGGTACGCGGAGGTCTTCAGCATCTTCCCGACAGGGGCGCACCAGCTCGGGATCGACAAGTTGGTGAAGGGCGGCTTCGTGGACAACCCCAAGGTCCTGATCTGCCCTTCCACCGTGGACAAGCCCCTCTCCGGGGCGGGTGTCACCGGCCAGCGGATCTCCGATGCCGCCGCGGTAGCCGCCCTCACCGTGGGGGGGCCGCCTACGGGCGGGTCATGCTCCTACTACTACACGGCGAAGACCTTCACCACCATGCACTCGGGTGCCCTACCCCTGGCGTCAGACGACGCCTATAAGGACATGGGGGGGACGTCTTCGTGGCTGACCAACGACATGGACAACCACCCGGACGGCGTGAACATCCTCTTCAAGGATAACCACGTGGACTACATCGAGCGGTACGTGCCGAACACCCGCACGGTGAAGCCCGACTTCGACCAGTACAAGCCGGAACTCCAGAACCCGTAGACCTGTCTTCGGGGGGGGGGCTCGGCGCCCTCCCCCCCCAGCTCCCTAGGTCCCCGCTTCCCAGCTCGACTGATACTTCTTCTGTTCCGGCGTCAGCTCCTCCAGGGTCACTCCCATGGAGTCCAGCTTGAGCCGGGCCACCCACTCCTCGATCTCCCGGGGCACGTCCACCACGCGAACGGGTAGCTCGCCCCGGTGGCGGACCGCGTGCTCGGCGGCCAGGGCCTGGGTCGCAAAGGACATGTCCATGACACTGGCCGGGTGGCCGTGGGCCGCGGCCAGGTTGATGAGCCTCCCCTCGCCCAGGAGGTAGAGCCTCCGTCCGTCGCTCAGGTCGAATCGATCCACGAACTCCCGCACGCCCCGGTGCTCTTCCATGGCCAGGGCCCGCAGGGCCGGGATGTCGATCTCCACGTCGAAGTGGCCCGAGTTACAGATCATGGCGCCGTCGCGCATGAGCTCGAAGTGCTCGCGCCGGATGACGTGCTTGTTGCCCGTGAGGGTGCAGAAGACCTCGCCCTGCCGGGCGGCATCCCTCATGGACATGACCTGGAAGCCGTCCATGGTGGCCTCCAGGGCCCGGATGGGGTCCACCTCCACCACGATGACCCGGGCCCCCATGCCCCGAACGCGGCCGGCGAAGCCCCTCCCGCACCAGCCGTAGCCCACGGTCACGACGACCTTCCCGGCCAGGAGCAGGTCCGTGGCGCGGACGATGCCGTCCACCGTGGACTGGCCGGTGCCGTAGCGGTTGTCGAAGAGGTGCTTGGTCGCCGCGTCGTTGACGGCGATGACCGGGAAGCGCAAGGCCCCATCCCGTTCCATGGCCCGTAGCCGGATGACCCCGGTGGTCGTCTCCTCCAGGCTCGCCACGATCTGGCCGTGCAGCTCCGGGTGCTTCGTCAGGATTGCCGTCACCAGATCCGCGCCGTCGTCCATGGTGATGTGCGGGGAGTGGGCGAGGGCCGCCTCCAGGTGGCGGTAGAAGGTCGCCGTGTCCTCGCCGCGGCGGGCGTGGACCGGGACGCCGTGGTCCTCCACCAGAGAGGCGGCCACCTCGTCCTGGGTGGAGAGGGGATTGGAGGCGCAGACCACGACCTCGGCCCCCCCGGACCTGAGGGCCCGGACCAGATTGGCCGTCTCCGCGGTCACGTGGAGGCAACAGGACATGCGCACCCCCTCCAAGGGCCGCTCGGCCTGGAACCGCTCGCGCACCCGCTGCAGGACCGGCATGTCGGCGTCGGCCCAGAGGATCCGCTTCCTGCCCCGGGGTGCGAGACTCCGGTCCGCGATGTCGCAGTGCATGGCACTCCTTTCCATGGTGGTGCGGGACGTCAGACGCCGGCGGCCTTCCGAAGGGCCTCGACCCGGTCCGTCCGCTCCCAGGTGAAGGTGTCGAGGTCGCGCGTCCGGCCGAAATGGCCGTGACGCGCGGTGCGCCGGTAGATGGGGCGCTTGAGGTCCAGCATCTCGATGATGCCCTTGGGGGTCAGCGAGAACTCCGAGCGCACCAGCTCCACGAGGCGCTGGTCGGCAACGGACCCGGTGCCGAAGGAATCCACCCGCACCGAGAGCGGGTCCGCCACGCCGATGGCGTAGGCGAGCTGCACCTCGCAACGCCGGGCCAGGCCCGCGGCCACGAGGTTCTTGGCCACGTAGCGCGCGGCGTAGCTCGCGCTCCGGTCTACCTTGGAGGGGTCCTTCCCGCTGAAGGCCCCACCGCCATGGCGCCCCATCCCCCCGTAGGTATCCACGATGATCTTCCGTCCCGTCAGCCCCGTATCCCCGTGAGGGCCCCCGATGACGAAGCGCCCCGTGGGGTTGACGTGGAAGATGGTGGTACCGTTCATCATCTGGGACGGGATCACCCTGCGGATGACCTTCTCGATCATGTCCTGCCGGATCGTGTCGTACTCGACGTCCGGGTTGTGCTGCGTGGAGACGACCACCGTGTGGACCCGCCGGGGGACCGTCCCTTCGTACTCGACGGTGACCTGGGACTTGGCGTCCGGGCGAAGGTAGGGGATCTCGCGGGCGCGTCGCGAACGGGCCAGCTCCCGCACGAGGTCGTGGGCGCACTGGATGGGTAGCGGCATGAGGGCGGGGGTCTCGTCGCAGGCGAATCCGAACATCAATCCCTGGTCCCCCGCACCTTGCTCGGTGTGGAGACCCTGGCCCTCCGTCACGCCCTGGGAGATGTCGGGCGACTGGCGATGGATAGTGGAGACGACCGCGCACGAATGGGCATCGAAGCCCATGGCGGCGTCCGTGTATCCGATCTCCTCGATGGTCCGCCGGGCCACCCCCTGGTAGTCCACCACCGCCGTCGTGGTGATCTCCCCCGCCAGTACCACCAGGCCGGTGGTCACCAGGACCTCGCAGGCCACCCGGCCGTTGGGGTCCTGCTCCAGGACGGCGTCCAGGACGGCATCCGATATCTGGTCCGAGACCTTGTCCGGGTGACCCATGGACACGGACTCGGACGTGAATAGGTGACGCTCGCTCATGACCCATTCTCCTTGAAATCCGCCCGAAGCGGCGCCTCGGCCGCCTCCCGTCCCACCGCCGGCGCGCAATAGGGCTCCGGCAAGAACCCCTCGATGGTGTCCAGGGTGCGCCGGGTCGCCCCACGTCCCGCCCGCACGACACGGCGAGCCTTCTCGCCCGCGAGGGCCAGCCTCGCCGGGTCCGCCAGCAGCCCGCCGATAGCCGCCTCCAGGTCCCCGCGGCCCCGCACCTGGAACGCCCCCCCGGCCTCCACCAGGTCCTTCGCGTCGTCGGCGAAGTTGAAGACGTGGGGCCCGAATACCCCCACGCGGCCGAGCCCCGCGGGTTCCAGCATGTTCTGTCCCCCGTGGGGGACGAGGCTCCCGCCCACGAAGACCACGGTGGCCGCCGTGTAGAACCGGGCCAGATCCCCCACCGTGTCCACCACGAGGACGTCCGTGGCCGGACCCAGCCGGGCGAGCCCCCGCGCCATGGCGGTCCTGAGGACCGGCCGAAGGCCCGCCGCCACGACCGCTGCGGCCACCTCGCCCGCGCGAGGGGGGTGCCGGGGGACGATGATCAGTCTCAGTCCAGGGTGGGCCGCCCGGAGCCCCAGGAAGGCCTCCAGGAGCCATTGCTCCTCCGGGTCATGGGTGCTCCCGCAGAGCAGGACCGGGTCCCCCTCCGGGAGCCCCAGCTCACGATGCACCTCTGCCTTCATGGCATCGGGATCCACATTGGAGATGTTGTCGTACTTCAGGGAACCGGTCACGCTGACCTGAGCGGCCGGCACCCCCAGGCGCTGGAACCGGGAGGCATAGACCTCATTTTGGACGCAGTAGTGGCGGATACGCATGAGGGGGCGGAAGAGCCAGCGCTTCACCAGGACATAGCCCCGGTAGGAGCCCGCGGAGATGCGCCCGTTGATCAGGATGACCGGCACCTGGAAGCGGTAGGCGTGGTGGAGGAAGTTCGGCCAGATCTCCAGCTCCACCAGCACCACCAGCGACGGGCGGATGGCCCGGAAGGCCCGGCTCACGCAGAAGGAGAGGTCCAGGGGGAAGAAGAAGACCCTGAGGCCCGGGAAGCTCCGCCGGGCCACCTCGTGGCCAGTGGCCGTGGTGGTGGAGATGCAGACCTCCACCTCGGGGTCGCGAGCCCGCAGGGCCTCGATGACGCTGCGCGCGGCCAGGATCTCACCCACGGAGACCCCGTGGATCCAGACTGCGGGCCGGAGGCCCCGTCGGGGCTCCGGTCCCACCACACGTTCGCGCAGACCCGCGCGATACTTCTCCCGGGTGAGCAGACAGAACACCAGGTAGGGGGTCGCCAGGAGGACCGCCAGCACGTAGACCAGGTCCACCAGGAGGGCCACGGTTCAGGCACCCCCGCCGCAGCACTTCTTGAACTTCCGCCCGCTCCCGCAGGGGCAGGGGTCGTTGCGGCCCACCTTGGGCGTCTCCCGCCGGATCTGCACGGTGCTCTAGGTCGCCTCGAGGGCCCGCTGCTGGGCCGCCGAGCCAGCCCCCAGCGCCTCGGGTACCGGCGGTCCCGCCCCGAGGCGCGGCGGCGGAGTCCGGCGTGGGAGCCCACCGGGGGGGCCCCCCTCGGGCGGCATGACCCGCGAGCCGCCGCCGCCCCAGACGTCGCGCACCCGGTCGCTGGTGCCCACGCGCACGCGCAGGATCAGGTCCGTCACCTCCTCTTGCACCGCGTCGAACATGGACTGGAATAGCTCGTAGCCCTCCTTCTTGTAGGCGATCTTCGGGTCCTGCTGGGCGTAGCCCCGGTAGCCGATGCCGGCACGGAGCTGGTCCATGGCGTGGAGGTGGTCCTTCCACTTCTCGTCGATCTTCGTGAGGAGGATGAACCGTTCGATCCGGCGCATCTCCTCGGCCCCCACGAGCCGCTCCCTCTCCCCGTAGGCCCGCGAGACCCGGTCCACCAGGTTCTCCTCGATGCGCCCCGCCGGGGTGGGTCCGGACGCCCCGTTGGCCGGCTCGGCCCCGTCCCGATCCAGGTCCCCCGCGGACAGGGCTATCAGGAATTTCTGATGGAACCAGGCACCGAGCCGGCGCGCCCCGGCGTAGAGATCGAAGCGCGGTCGATCCTCGCCGGCCAGGAGCTCGGCGTCCAGCCGGTCGCGGCCCAGCTCCCGGTCTACCGCCTCCGCCACCTCCTCGAAGGGGCGACCCTGGATGTCCGCCACGTCCAGACGGATGTCGTAGCGCTCGTCCACGCCGCGCAGCCAGCGCGCCAGGGCCGCGACTGCGTCCAGGTCCCTCCGCTCCTCCGGCCCCAGACGCCGCGCGGGCTCGCTTCGCCGTCGCGTCCTGGGGACGGGCGGGGGCGAGGCCTCGTCCCCCCCCTCGCCC
>JACQVX010000276.1 GCA_016209495.1 Planctomycetota bacterium | reverse complement strand
GGCCATGGGTGGACCGAACGACCATGCGGTAGCCGCACTCCGGGCACCTCGCGTGGACCTCCCGGTTGGTGAGCTCCACCTCGAAGGCACGCTCGCAGGCGGGACAGGCGACCGGGCGAGGCACGCCCCCAGTCTACCCTCGGGACCCCTGGATCAGAAGGTGACGCCCATCCGCACGCCGACGATGTTGTCGGAGGAGGTCCCGTTCAGGCCCATTCCGAGGCTCCCCTCGGCATGGAGATCCCGCACGAGGAGGCGGAGCCCCGCGTGCCCCGTCGCGGGCGAGGAACCGGCGATGTCCACGGACCGGCCGAAGGCGCTGCTGTTCGTCTGGACCTGGACCACCGCGGCGAGGAAGTCGGTCAACGGGCAACCCACGCTCGCCCCCGCCACCGTCATGTTCTTCAGGGTGATGTTGCCCCTCTCGAAGAGGCTCTCGCCGCCCACCAGGACGGTGCCTCCGTTCAGGCTGGTCTCCAGGGCATCGAGCCGGTTGGTGATGGCCACGACCACCGCCAAGTCGGAGCTCCCGGTGGTGAGGAAGTGCTCCTTCCCGGCCACGGGAACCTTGCCGGTCGCGAGGATCGAGACCCCCAGGGGGTCCCGTTCGTCCGGTTCGAAGACACGGCGCTTGTAGCCCAGAATGGCGTGGCTGAGGCTCAGCTCCGAGGAGAGGTCCTCGGCGAACACGTTCCGGCCACCCGAGGTGATGACCAGGTTCCCCGCGGTCCCGAAGACTCCGCCGGAGAGCCCGGCCCGGACCTCGTCGTTCGGGGTCAGACCATAGCCCAGCCCCAGGTCCATCTCGTTGAGGGTCCAGATGAACTCGCCGCTGGTATTCTTGATGTCCCCCTTCTGGAAGACGCTCTCGTAGCCCACCTCGCCGCGGAACCGGCCCCGGGGCAGGGTCTCGTGGGACTCCAGGGGGGGGATCAGCACCAGCTCGTGGAGGAAGTTGTTCCCCGAGGTCCAGAGGGGCGCTGCCAGGGCCGGCGGTCTCAACAGGTGTTCCGGGGGACGACGCGCCGCCTCCAGGGCCGCGGCGCGCCGGGCCCCCGCGATGAGCCGCGCCTGGGCCTCGGTCCGTTCGAGGCCGAGTCCCGGGGGCAACCCCTCCACCGCCTCCGCCAGTTCCCGCGTGTCTGGACCCACCGCGTCCCCGGCCTCCTCGAAGGCGCGGCCCACGCCCGGCACTGCGGACGGCACACGCAGGGCCTCCGCCAGGACCGAGGTGAGCTGGACGGCCTCCTGACGAAGCTCCGCGGCGGTCCTTCCGAGTCGCCGGGAACGGGCCTCCAGGAGTAAGTCCCGCGCCACGACCTTGTCCCCACCCCCCTCGCGCGGTCCACGGGACTCCAGCAGGGAGGCCAGCTCCCGGAGGGCAAGTCCGCGCGCCGCCTCGGCGCCCTCCGCGAGGGCGTCGAGCGGCCCTGCCACCTGGAGCCCCATGAGGAGCCCCGAGAGGACCTCCTCGATCTCGCGGGCGCGCTCGGCCAGCGCCTCCGGTCCGTGACGGGCGGCCACGGCGAGCGACGCCTCCAGCACGCGGCCCTGCGCCACGCCATCGAGCGTCCTGGGCCCCTCGGCCCGGCGATGGAGGACGACGAGGCGGAGGGCCGCCTCGGCGGCCTGGCGGCGGCGGGCCACCGCCTCGACCCCGGGGCCCCTCAGCGCCAGGCTGGCGAGTCCCACGGTCTGGCCGACCTCGTCCGGGGACGGGTCCCGGGCCACCGGCGACAGGGCCAGCCCCTCGAAGAGGCGCGACAGCGGCGAATGGAGGGGCCCGTCCGCGGCGCCCCTGGGGCCCGCGGCGGCGGGGCCAACCGCAGCCGCGGGGCCAGCCCCGCCCGCGGTGCGAGCCACCGTCTCGGCCAGGAGCTCGAGTTCGAGCGCCTCCACCCCCCGCAGGGGCCTGGCCTCGCCCGCGGGGGCCAGACCCGCCACGAGGGCGGCCAGGCCGCCGGTGATGGCCTCCCGCAAGGTCCCGGCGCCCGCGGTCCCCCACGGGACCAGCTCCAGGGCCACCCCATCCATGGCCTCCCGCTCCACGGCCCGGAGGCCGCGGGGCCGGGGGGCGCCCTCGCAGCCCTCGAGGAGGTCCGCCATGGCCACGCGGATCCCATGGCGGAGGGCCGTGTCCGTCTCCGAGCGCGCGACCGCCGAGGCGAAGGCCATGGCGGCCGCGGCCTCCGCCGGGCGCAGGTCGCGCCGGGCGTCCGCGCGAGCCACGTGGGCCAGGAGCGTGGTGAGCCGCTGATCGACCCCGGCCACCGTCGAGCCACCGGGGCGGCCGGAGGCCAGTGCGAGGAGTTCCGCCAGGTCCCTCACCTGGCGCGTGTCCTGGGAGGACAGGCCACGCCGAGGCGCGGAGGCCGTGCAACCCGCCGTGGCGAGCACGGCCAGGGTCAGGGAGAGGGAGGGGGGGAGGCTACACCTCATCATCACCGGTCTATCGGCCCTCGCGTGGACGCTCTGGAGTCGGACCTCGCCGTCCCCAGGATACGATGGACGCTCGGGCGGTGCCCGGACCCACGCTCCTTGACAAGCTCCGGGGGCTCTGCTATCGTTTCCGCGCCTTCCGGCGGAATGCATATAGTCAATACACTCCGCTAGTTGCGAGCGCCCTGGGCGGCAAGGACACCGGTGCAGGCGGAGCTCGTGGTCATCCGGGGGAAGCGAATCGGCGAGTCCTTCGGGCTCGCCCACGGAGCCCGCGTCGTGTTCGGCGAGGACCAGGGTTGCGAGTGCCGCATCCCCGACTCCCGCCTAGCGGGTCGCCACTTCGTCATCGAGGAACGCAACGAGTCCCACTTCCTCTCGGACCTGGATAGCCCATCGGGGACCTTCGTGAACGGCCAGCGGGTACTCACCACCCAGCTCGTCCACGGCGACCGGGTGCGCGTGGGCGACCTGGAGCTCATGTTCTATTGCAAGCGGGGGGCGCACGTCCCTTCCCGACAGGAGTTCCCCCAGGTCCAGCTCCTCGACGCCCCGGAAGAGAAGATCAAGAGGCGTATCGACGCCCGCTCCGCCCGGCTCCCGCAGGTGGGACGCAAGAACGACGTCATCCAGTACGTGAAGATCATCAAGAGCCTCTCCACCATCTACAAGGTAGGGAACGCCATCTTCGCCGAACGCGACCCGAAGCGGCTCTTCCACCTGGTCATGGACGCCATCCTGAAGTCGGTGAAGGCCGAGAGGGGCTTCCTCTTCCTCGTCGGCGAGGACGAGGCCCTGGAGCCGGTGGTGGTGCGCACCCCCTTCCGGGAGGACGAGCACGACCCCCCCGCCGTCTCCAGGACCGTGGTGAACGAGACCATCCGGAACGCGGCGGCCATCCTCTGCTACGACGCCACCACCGACAGCCGCTTCAAGTCGGGGGACAGCGTCATCTCGTACGGGATCAAGAGCGTCATGTGCGTGCCGCTGGTGGGGCAGGGACGGGTCCTGGGGGCGATCTACCTGGACTCCATCAGCAACATCGGCGTCTTCACCGAGCACGAGCTGGAGCTGCTGACGGCCATCGGGCGCCAGACCGGGATCGCCCTGGAACGCACCCGTCTCGAGGAGGGCCACGCCCGCACCGTGCACCACCTGGAGTCGGTGGTGGCCGGCGTCCCGCTGGGGATCATGGCCTTCGACCTGGAGGGGACCTTCACCCACTGGAGTCCCTACTGCACCGCGGCCTTCGGCTACTCGCGCGAGGACGTGGTCGCTCGGCTCTCGGTGAAGGACCTCGTGGCCGACCCCGCCGTCCTCACCACGGCCCTCCAGACCGTGATGCGCGAGGGCCTCTTCGAGGGGGAGGTGACGGCCCGGCGCCGCGACGGGGAGGAGGTCCCCTGCCTCCTGAGCCTGGCCCGCCTGAGCGCGAGCGACGGCGGCCACGCCGGCTTCACCGGCTACCTCCTCGACCTCTCGCGGCGGGTCGAGGTGCAGGACCGGCTCATCCGCCAGGAACGCCTCGCCACCCTGGGCTTCCTGGCGGCGGACCTCTCCAGGGAACTGGACTCCATCGTGGGAGGCCTGGCTGGCTTCGCCGCCCTCGCCCAGAGGAGCCTCCGCTACCGGGACCAGCTCGTGGAGATGGTCATCGAGCAGACCCGGCGCGCCTCGGAGCTGACGGCGAACCTCGTGGCCTTCGCCGGGCCGCGGCCGGATCGCATGGAGGGGGCGGACCTGGCGGACGTCCTGGACAGGGCCCTCAGGCTCCTGGGGCGGGACCTGGAGCGAGCGGGCATCACGGTCGTGCGCGCCATCGAACCGGTCCCGACCACGGTGGTCCACGTGGGCCAGGTGGAAGAGGCCATCCTGGGCCTGCTCATCAACGCACGGCTCGCGGCGGGCCAGGGGGGGCGCATCGAGGTAGGGCTCCGCCGCGACGGCGAATGGGTGGAGTTGCGTGTCTCCGACAGCGGACCGGCCCTGGAGCGGGAACGCCTCGCCCGGGTCTTCGACCCGTTCTACACGGTCAAGGGAGAGGGCGAGACCGGCGGGACGGGCCTGGGCCTCAACCTGGTGAGCCGCATCGTGCGCCGGCACGGGGGGACCGTGCGGGTCGAGAGCGAGGCCAGCGTGGGGACCACGTTCCGGGTCCGCCTGCCCCTGCGGGCCGAGCGCCGATCGGCCGATCAGCCCGTGAGCGTGGAACGGCGGACCTCGCGGCCGGGCCCCCGGCGGCGCATCCTGGTAGTGGACGACGAGCCGTTCATGGCGGACCTCTTCGTGGAGGTCCTGGCGGGACATGACGTGGTGGCCGTCGACCAGGGGGCCCAGGCCGTGGATCTGGCCCGCGGCGAGGCCTTCGACTGCGTCTTCCTGGACCTGGTGCTCCCGGGGGAGATGGATGGACTCGCGACCTTCGAGGCGCTCAAGCAGGTCCAGGGGCACCCGAAGGTCTTCCTGGTCACGGGCCGGAAGGTGGACGAACGGCTCCGGGAGGTCATCGGCCGGGCCGACGGGTTCCTCCGGAAGCCCTTCGAGATCGATGAGATCCACGCCCTCATGGCGGAGGCCTTCCGCTCCGAGGACGTGAGGTCGTGACCTCGGAGCTGCGACGCCGGATCCTGGTCGTCGACGACAACCAGGACATCCTGCGGATCCTCCAGACGAAGCTGGAGATCTCGGGCTTCGATGTCGTCACCGCCAAGGACGTGGTCAGCGGCCTCATCAGGGCCAAGTCGGACCCGCCCCACCTGGTGCTCCTGGACATCATGATGCCCGGGGTCGACGGTTTCGAGGGCCTCCGCAGGCTTCGCGCCCTTCCCGCCACGGCGCAGGTCCCCGTGATCATGCTCACCGCCAAGCGGGCCAAGCAGGACGTCCTCAGGGCCCTCTCCCTGGGGGCCCGCGACTACCTGGTGAAGCCCATCGACTTCCAGCGGCTCATGGAGAAGATCCAGAAGAACCTCCCGCCCCTCACCCCCGACGAGGAGACCGTCAGCCTCATCGCCTCCGGGCCCGCGGACCCCACCGAGGCGAGCCTGGAGTACCTGGTGCGGCGGGTCGACGACCTGGACGGGGGCACGGCCCCGCCCCCCCCCACCCCGACGTCCGCCCCGCCTGCGGCCGCGGGGACCGAGGCCGTGGACGAGTCTCCGCACGAGGAGTTCTCCCTCTCCGTGACGCGGAGGGAGGGTGTCGCCGTCGTCGAGATGCACGGGGACCTGGACGGCCCCGCCGTGGAACGGACCATCAAGGAGCTGGCGAACGTCGTCGAGTTCGATGCCCGCAACCTGGTGGTGGACGTGACGGGCCTCGCCCACTTCTACTGGTTCAAGATCGACAACCTGCTCCGGGTCCTGGACTGGGCCCAGGAGCAGGGTGCCCTCATCCGGCTGGTGGCCCAGGACCAGGACCACTTCCAGACCCTGCTGCGCAGCCGCATCCGCTACGGCGTGGTCCGGGACGTGGAGGAGGCCATCGAGTTCTTCCGTTAGGAGTCGTAAGACAATCACTGCGTGAAACACCGAGGCCGAGCGAGGCGGCGCGAGGCTAGGAGCGAGGAGGAGTAATAGCAATGGAGAGCTATTCCGACGACAAGCGACGACGCATCGCGCCGCCGCAACCGGCCGAATGTAGCAGTGATTGTCTTACGGCGACCTAGCCCGCCGCGATGGCCCCCGGTTCCTGGCCCTCTTGATCGGGACGTGGGGCCTCTGTACCTACGGTGCCGTCGCGGGACCGCGGGCGCACCCGGAGTTCTGGCAGCTCCAGCGCGCCCCCGAGTCCCACGACGGCAGACCCCTCCTCATCCGCGGCCTCGTGGAGGCCGTGGGTCCCGAGGGGGCATGGGTCACCGACCAGGCGGGGAGCGCCCACCGCATCCTCCTCAGGGGCGCCCCGGAGGGCCTGGCCCGTGGCGAATGGATCCTCGCCGACACGGTCTTCCGGCGGCGGGGCTACGGCGGCCTGGCCGAGTGCCTTCGCCTCCACCGGAGGGAGGCCTTCGGCGGCAAGCGGACCGCCAATTACCTGCTCTCGACGCTGGGCCTGGCGGCGCTCGTCGGCCTCCTGGCCAGGGAATACCGGGTGGAGCTGCCCTCCGCCTTCCTCCACCCCCGGGACAGCGGACCCACCGGATGCCGGACCTGATCACCCACATGGCCGCCGCCCTCGTCCTCCGGCGAGCCTTCGCTGGCCCGCGGCGTCGTCTCGTCTTCCTCCTGGGCGCCGTGCTTCCGGACCTGTACTTCAAGGCCCTGCACGTGGTCCTCCACGCGGACACCTGGTTCTGCGAGCCCACCCACGCCCCGCTGGTCCTCGTGCTGGAGTGCGCCCTCGTGGCCATGCTCTTCCCGGCGGAGGAACGCCGCGGGCACTTCGCGGCCCTCTACGCCGGCTCGCTGCTCCACGTCCTCATGGACGCGGCCAAGGACAACTTCGGCCACGGTTCCGTCCCGGCCCTCTTCCCCTTCTCCCTGGACCTCTGGGAGCTGGGTCTCTACTGGACCGAGGATACGGTCCTCGTCGCGCCCGTGGCCCTCCTGGCCGCCCTGGCCCTGGAGCTGGCCGTCCTGCGGCCCCTGCTGGACCGGCGCCCGGGCGCGCGCTAGCCTCCCGAGACGTGGGGCAGGCAGTGAGAGACCTGGCATGGGGCCTGGCGCTCCTGGGCCGCCGCCCGGCGGTCCTGGCCATCCCCGTCGCCCTCTACCTCCTCCACCTCCCGCTGGCCCTGCACCGGGACCTGGCGTCCCTGAGGGGGGGTCCCGAGGCGACCTCGCCCCTGGTGGCCGAGGTGGTGGCGGCCCTGCGCCGCCCCACCCTGGCGGCCTACCGGGAGCGACTCCCGGAGCTGGCCTCCGAGGCCCTGCGGGTGGGGCTCCGGGCCGTGGCGGGGGCCCAGGTGGGGCTTCTGGCGGCGGCCGTCTGGGCGTTCCTGGTGGCGGCCTTCGCCGTCCCGGCCTGGCAGGCCGGGCGCCACGGCCGCGCCTCCCTGGCCGCCGTGGCCCTGGCCCTGGCCGTGGCCGCCGGCCACGCCTCGCGGGCGGACGGACTCCCGGCCTGGGCCCTGGGCGCGGCCGCGGCGGCCCTGGCCGTGGCGGCGACGGCCACGGTCCTCTCGGCCTTCTATGTGGTCCTGGAGGCGGCGGTGGGGGGGCGCCGGGCCAGCGCCCTGGAGCTGCAGGTAGGGGCGGACGTGGGCTTCTTCCCCCTCTCGGTCCTCTCGACCCTGGCCCTGGGGCCTGGGCTCCTCCTGCCGGGGGAGACCGCCGACCTCGGGGCCGTGGCCGGAGACTGGGCGGGGGCCCTGCTCCTGCCGGTGGCCATCTCCGCGGCGGTGCGCGGCCGCGGCCTGGGCCGTGCCCTTGTCGATGCCTGGCGGGCGCGGCCCTGGGGACAGCTCGCCGCGGCCCTGGCGGCCGCCTCGGGCCTGGACCTGGGCCTCCGCAGCCTGCGCTTCCTCCTGGCCGCGGAGGCGGTGCCCTTGCAGCTCTCCGTCAAGTACGCGGGCGGCCTGGCGGTGGTACTGACCGGCGCCGCCGGTGCGGCGGCCGTCACGCGTCAGTTGAGGAGGTGCTGGCCCCAGCGGCCGCCCGCCGCCGGATAGGCCAGCGGCGTGGCCACCTCCAGGGCGCGCCGGATGGCCCGTACCTGCACCGTGCGCTCCTCCTGGGAGCCTGCCCACCACACGAAGAGGGCGACGGCCACGAGCAGCCATTCGCCGGTAGGCAGGGCGACCAGGGCGAAGAGGGCTGCCAGGACGCGACTCACCCGGACCGCCTGGCGGGTCCCGCGCAGGTAGCCGCCTCTGGCGCTCAGGACGGCGCGCAGGACGCGCCCCCCGTCCATGGGGAAGGCCGGCACGAGGTTGAAGGCCGCCATGGCCAGGTTCGGCACGGCCACGATCGCCACCAGGGGGAAGCTGCGCGGGTCCCCGGCCAGCCAGGCCTCCAGGCGCGCCGCCTCCAGGACGACCGCGGCCGGGACCAGGGCCGCCGCGATGGCCACGTTGACCGCGGGACCCGCCACGGCGATGAGGACCTCGTGGAGCGGGCGCTCGGGCATCTCCTCCATCCGGGCCACCCCACCGATGGGCAGGAGCGTGATGTCCCGGACGACCACGCCGAGGCGCCGGGCCACCAAGGCGTGGCCCAGCTCGTGGAGGAGGACGGAGCCGAAGAGGACGAGGAAGAGGAGGAGGACCAGGGCCGCGATGCCCGGACCGCGGCGGACCAGGGCCATGCCCACGAGGACGACCACGAGGAAGAGGAAGAGGTAGTGGAGGCGGAGCCGGACCCCCAGGACCCTCCCTACCGGCAGCGCCCAGTCCACACGCTCCTCCTGGCGCCTCGCGCCGCGAAGTCCTGGTAGAATACGCCTCCCCGACCACCCTGGCCAGGGAGGAGAGCGCCATGCCCCGCCTGATGGAAGTCCTGGAATTCATCGACGACACCGGCCAGGTGATGGTGAAGCGCCTCCCGGAAGGCCAGGACCTCCAGATCAAGTGGGGCGCGCAGCTCACGGTGCGCGAGGGTCAATCGGCGGTCTTCTTCGCCGACGGGCGGGCCCACGACACCTTCGGCCCGGGCCGCTACACCCTCAAGACGGCCAACATCCCCGTCCTCTACAAGGCCCTCTCGCTGCTTTATGGCCCGGACAGCCCCTTCCGGGCCGAGTGCGTCTTCGTCTCCCTGAAGCTCTTCGGGGACCTGAAGTGGGGCACGCGGGAGCCCGTCCTCTACCGGGACCCGGACTTCGACGCGGTGGAGGTGCGGGCCTTCGGCCTGTTCTCCATCCGGGTCAGGCGCCCCGAGGCCTTCGTCCAGACCGTGGTGGGGACCGAGGGCCTCTTCGAGACCTCCGAGGTGGAGGGCTACCTCAAGGGGCTGATCCTCCAGCGGTTCATCGACGCCCTGGGCGAGCGCAAGACGCCGGTCCTGGACCTGGCCGCCCAGTACGACGAGCTGGCGGCCGAGGTGCAGGCCCGGATGGCCGCGGACTTCGAGGCCAAGGGGCTGGAACTGGTGGAATTCCGCATCCACAGCATCGGGCTCCCTCCGGAATACAAGGCCCTGGTCCTCGAACGCTCCAGGCTGAAGACCCTGCGCCGGGCCGAACTGGACTCGGTCCAGGACGTGGACAAGTACACCCGGCTGGCCGCCGCCGACGCGTTGAGGAAGGCCGCCGAGAACCCGGGGGCCGCGGGCCAGGGGATGGGCCTGGGG
>JACQVX010000266.1 GCA_016209495.1 Planctomycetota bacterium | reverse complement strand
GCCCTGCGGCGCACGGTGGACTGGTGGGCCAAGAAGGAGATGCTCGACGCCTCGCTGGCGGGCGAGACGTCCTGGGAGGAGATCGCCCCCTGGGGCCGGCTGATCGAGTCCCTGGAGGCCCGCGCGAACCCGCCCGGGCCGGGGGCCGAGGGGTGGGAGGGCCTGCTCGGACGCCTCGACGAGGGCGTCCGTCGACGGGCATCGGAGTCCATGGAGGGCCTGGGCCTGGACCCGGCGAGGGGGAGCTGGGCCCACGGCATCGTGAGCCGGCTGCGGAAGATCGACCAGAAGTACCACCAGGTGATCCCCGGCGACGGCTACCACCGGCGGCTGGATCGCGAGGGGCTCCTGAGGTCGGAGGTGGGGACCGAGGCCCTGCTGCGCGCCGCCCTGGAGGCCCCCAGGGGCACCCGGGCCCGTGGGCGCTCCAGCTTCGTGCGCCGCCACGCCGGGAGGCGCGGAGCCGCCGCCACCTGGGGCTCCTGCGTGCTGGAACGGCCCCGGGGGAGGTCCGTCCTCCCCCTGGCGGACCCCTTCGACGAGGCCGTGGACCGCGCGGAGCGATTCGCCTAGCGATGTCCGAGGACGAGGTCCTGGTGCTGGTCCTGAGCGCCGTGGTGGCGGTCGTCGGCTGGGCCACCTGGGCCATGGGGCTCTCCGGGGTTCGCAGGACGGGGCGTCCTGGCGGTGGCCTGGGGCCGCTCATGGCCGCGCCGGCGCTCTGCCTGGCGGTCCTCGTCGGGGTCCTCCTCACCCTGGCCGCCTCGGAGGTGCGCGAGGCGCCGGAGTACCTGACCCTCTATGCCCTGCTGGGCATGGGCTGGCTCGCGGTCCTGGCGCGCGTCTTCACGCTCCTGGGCGTCTCCGCCCGGGACGACGTGGCGGAGCGCCGCAATCCCGCCGCCGCGCTGGCCCTGGGCGGCGCCCTGGTGGGGCTCACCCTCTGCTTCGCCGGGGCCAACATCGGGGAGGGGCCGGGCTGGTGGGTCGTGGTCTACTCGGCGTCCCTAGCCACCTTGGGCTTCTTCCTGGCGTGGGCCCTGGTCGAGTGGCTCTACGGCGTCTCGGACGTGGTGACCGTCGACCGCGATGGGGCCGCGGGCCTGCGCTTCGGGGCGTGGTGCGTGGCCATCGGGCTGGTGCTCGGCCGCTCCGTGGCCGGTGACTGGTCCTCGGCGATGGAGACCGCTCGCGATGCCGTCCGGGTCGCATGGCCGGTCCCGCTGCTCGCGGCCGCCGAGGGCGTGCTGGGACGGGTCCTGGCGCCCACCGCGGCGAGACCGCGCGCCGACCTCGTCCTCGCGGGGGTACTCCCCGGCACGGCCTGGCTCGCGGCGGCCGCGGCCTACGTCCTCCTGGCGGGCCGATGGTGAGCGCCAGGGCCGTTCCCTGGCGCGAGGGCCGCGCCATCCCCGCGGAGGCCATGGCCGACCTAAGTCGCCGGATGGTCTTCGAGCACGGCAAGTGGGACCCGCAGCTCGAGGACACGCCGGCGCTCTGCCCCGCCCCCATGGTCCTCGACCGCGGCGCCTGGGAGACCCTGGCCCGCGCGGCCGAGGCCCTCTACGCCGAGGCCCTGGCGGCGGAGTCGGAGCTGGTGGGCCGCGTGGACCTGCACGGACGGCTGGGCCTCCCCCGGGCCGTGCGCCGGGCGCTGGGCCGTTCGGCGCGGGAGGGCGCGTCGGAGGGCCTCGCCCGGGTCATGCGGTTCGACTTCCACTGGGCCCGCGAGGGCTGGAAGGTCTCGGAGGCCAACAGCGACGTCCCGGGCGGCTACATCGAGGCCTCGGGCCTCGCGGCCCTCATGTCCGCCCACGCCGGAGGGGCGCGCCCGGCGGGCGACCCCGGCGAGGCCCTCGCGGCGGCGCTGCGCCGCGGGCTCGGCGGTCCCGCGCGGCTGGCCATGGTCCACGCGACCGCCTACAGCGACGACCGCCAGGTCATGCGGCACCTGGCGGCTCGCCTGGAGCGGGACGGGGCGAGGGTCGTCCTCGTGAGCCCCGCCCACCTGAGGTGGCGGGGCGGCCTCGCCCGCATCGAGGCGGAGTTCTGCCGCGAGGGCGTGGACGCCATCGTCCGCTTCTTCCCCGCGGAATGGGCCGCGGAGCTGCCGGCGAGCTGCGCCTGGTGGCACCTCTATGCCGGCGCCCGGACGCCGCAGTGCAACCCCGCCACGGCCCTGCTGGTGCAGAGCAAGCGTTTCCCCCTGACCTGGGACGCGCTGGAGACCCCGCTCCCGGCCTGGCGTTCCCTCCTGGCCGAGACGGCGGACCCGGCGCGGGTGAACGGGGGCCTCGACGCGGGCTGGGTGCTGAAGCCCGCCCTGGGTCGCGTGGGCGAGGCGGTCGGCATGGACGGCGTGACCGACCCCGCCGAATGGGCGGCCATCCGCCGCTCGGCCCGGTGGCGGCCGCGGTGGTGGGCCGCCCAGCGGCGCTTCGAGGCCGTCCCCTGGGCCACGGACCTGGGCCCGCTCTACCCCTGCCTGGGGGTGTTCGCCGTCGACGGACGCGCGGCCGGGATCTACGGCCGTGCCGCCCGGCGGCCGCTCATCGACCACCGCGCCATGGACGTGGCGGTGCTCGTGGGGGAGGGGGGGCCTTGACCGGCGAGGAGCTCTACGGGGTCTGGGCGCCCCCGGAGGCGGCCTGGTCCGCGTGGGCGAAACCCGTGCTCTTCGCCGAGGGTCCGACCGCCGCGGGACCGCCGGCCGCGGGACCGCCGGCGGCGGATGGCCCCCCGGGCCGCGACCTCGCGCCGGCCACGGACCGGGTCCCCCCCGCCGACGGGGAGACGGCCCTGGTCCTCGACCTCGCCGCCGACCTCGCGGTGGAGCTGGGGGCGCGTCTCGCGCGAGACCGCGGCTACCGGCCGGTCCCCCTCTTCAACGGCTGCGTGGGCCCTGGGCAGCCCATGGTGGACAGCGGCGCGGCAGCCCGGCTCCTCGTCCGCCTGGCCCCGGTGGTCTCCGAGGCCAACGCCGCGCTCGCCCCCGGTGCCCCCCCGGCCTTCCTCCTGGACCACTTCCGCATGGCGCGGGGTCAGCAGCCCCGCCCGGGCCAGTTCGACAACCGCTGGCTGGCCTTCCCGCCGGACTTCCCCTCGGGTCCCCTGCTCCTGGCCCGGGGCGTGAAGGTCGTGGTGGTGGTCACCGCCGAACCGGAGCCCCCGGCCGAGGACCTCGTCCACGTCCTCCTCCGGTGGCGGAGGTCCGGGCTGCGGCTCCTGGGGCTCGCCCTCTCGCGGCCCGAGCCAGCGCCGCTCGACCCCGCCACGCCGTGGACCTTCCGGAGGGTCTGGTACCGGGCCCTGGCGACCCTGGGGCTCCGGCGCTCCAGCGTGGGCGGTTTCGGGGCCCTCCTCCCCACCGAGTCCCTGGGGGGCGGCCACGGCTACACCGGCTACCGCGGCGGCTTCGGCTAGGCGCCGCCTCACGGAAAGAGTCCGCGGGGCGGCGCCTCAGGTGGAGTCGTCCACGTGGGATTCCCGGAGGCTGGCGACCTCCATCCGGGGCAGGTCGAAGAAGAACCGGCCATGGACGTGGACGTAGACGACCGTGTTGTGGACGGCGCCCGACACCATGGCCGAGTGCTCCACCATCCAGAGGCCATGGTCCCGCGTGAGGCGCAGCTTCTCGGCCCGGACCGCCCCCTCCGGCGTGAACCACTCCGTGCAGCACAGCCCCTCCGGAGCCAGGGACTCGAACTCCTGGCGGGTCGTGCCCAGGTTGCCGGTGCGGCTGGTCCTGTGGACCTCCCGGGTGGGGCGGAACGGGGCGCCATCGAGGAAGAAGCGGCCCAGCACCTGGGGGGCCTGAGGGACGAACCCCTCCTTCTCGAAGGCGTATTCCTCCCACCGCACGAGGATGGGCCTCCGGGTATCGGGGACCAGGAACACCGTCCCCTCCCCCCCTCTCCCGGTGGACTTCCAGTGGCGGGACAGGTTGGAGCCCAGGGGGACGAAGATGGGGGTATCCGCCATCCGGGGTTCGATCACGAGGACCGCCGCGATCGGTCAGTCCAGCGCACGGATCCGGGGACTCCACCTCACGGCGACCCAGGATCGCACCCTTCTCGACCGTCTGCAAGCATGGGAGGTCGTGCAGGGCCGTCGTGGTGCCCGCGTCCGCGGTGTCCGAGTCTCCGGGCGCGGCCCGTCCGCCTTGACTCGCCCGGGCGCGCCCGTACCATGGCCGCGCCATGGCCGCCCCCCCCAGCCGAGTCCAACCCCCGCAGGCCGCCAAGGGGGCGGGGACACGCACGGTCCTGGCGGTGGACGACGAGCCCGGCGTCCGGGCCTTCCTGCGGGAGGCCCTGGAGGAGGACCATGAGTACAGGGTCCTGGCGGCGGAGGGGGCCGCGGAGGCCCTCCTGCTCCTGGAGAAGGAGGACGTGCAAGTCTGCCTCCTGGACATCCGGATGCCGGGGATGGACGGCATCGACTGCCTGCGCCGGATGCGCGCCCTGGACGACCGGGTCGAGGTGGTGATGCTCTCCGCCAACACGGAGATCGCCCGGGCGGTGGAGGCCATGAGGGCGGGGGCCTACGACTACCTGGAAAAGCCCTGCGAGCTCTCGCGCCTCTACCTCGTGGTCTCCAAGGCGGCGGAGAAGGCCGCCCTGCGCCGGCAGGTGGGACACCTGCGCCGTCTGACCAACCTCAAGGCCGACTGTCCCATGCTCATCGCCGGTGGCAAGGCCATGGCCGGGCTGCTGGACGCGGTGGCCCGCGCGGCCCCCACGGACTCGACCGTCCTCCTGGAGGGGGAGAGCGGGACGGGCAAGGAGCTGGTCGCTGCGCGGATCCACGGCGAGAGCCTCCGAGCGGGCGGTCCCTTCGTCCCCATCCACTGCGGCGCCCTCCCGGGGCCGCTCCTGGAGAGCGAGCTCTTCGGACACGAGAAGGGGGCCTTCACCGGGGCCGCCGAGCGGCGCACGGGGCTCCAGGAGGCGGCGGAGGGGGGGACGGTCTTCCTGGACGAGGTGGGGGAGATGGGGCCCGAGGCCCAGGTGCGGCTCCTGCGATTCCACGAGGGGGGGGAGGTGCGGCCGGTGGGGGCGAGCCGCCCCTACCGGGTGGACGTGCGGGTCATCGCGGCCACGAACCGGGTCCTCGCACAGGACGTGTAGTCGGGGCGGTTCCGGGAGGACCTCTACTGGCGGCTGGACGTAGTGCGGCTCAGGGTCCCTCCCCTGCGGGAGCGGCTGGAGGAGGTCCCGCGCCTGGTGGAGCATTTCCTGGGTCGCAAGCACCCGCTGGGACGCACCCGGCGCCTGGCGCCGGGGGTCCTGGAGGCCCTCCAGGCCTATCCTTGGCCGGGGAACGTGCGCGAGCTGGAGAATTGCCTGGAGAGGGCCATCGTCCTCTCGCCGGGGGAGGAGATCCGGCTGGAGGACCTGTCACCGCGGCTCCGCGGGCCCGATGCGCGTCCCCCCGGTGGAGGAGGGGCGGCTGTCGCGGGGGCGGGGGC
>JACQVX010000258.1 GCA_016209495.1 Planctomycetota bacterium | reverse complement strand
GGGCTCGATCATGAGGGCCTCGGGGACGATGAGGGGGAAGTAGATGGTCGGCGGGTGGTAGCCGTAGTCCAGGAGGCGCTTGGCCACGTCCAGGGCCCGCGCCCCCTGCTGCTTCTGCCTTGTCGCGTTCAGGACGAACTCGTGCATGCAGGGGCGGTCGCCGTGATGGGGGGCCACGTCATAGGCCCCCTTCACCCGGTGCATGAGGTAGTTGGCGTTGAGGACGGCGTTCTCGGCGATGCCCCGGAGGTCCGCCGGCCCGTGGAAGCGGATGTAGGTGTAGGCCCGCACCAGGATCCCGAAGTTGCCGAAGAACGAGCGCACCCGGCCGATGGAGCGGGGCCGGTCCTCCACGACACGGTATCGGCCCTGCTCCTCGACGATGCGCGGGACCGGCAGGTAATCCCCCAGGGCCGCCGAGACCCCCACGGGTCCGGCCCCGGGACCGCCGCCCCCGTGGGGCGTGGAGAAGGTCTTGTGGAGGTTGAAGTGCATCAGGTCCACGCCGAAGTCCCCGGGGCGGGTCACGCCCAGGATGGCGTTGAGGTTGGCCCCGTCCATGTAGACCAGCCCCCCGGCCTCGTGGACGATGCGCACCACCTCGCCGATGCGCGAGTCGAAGAGCCCCAGGGTCGTGGGGTTCGTGATCATGAGGGCGGCGGTGTCCGGGCCCGCCTTCCGTCGGAGGTCCTCCAGGTCCACGTTCCCCGTGGGGTCGCTCCGCACCTCCACCGCCTTCATCCCGGAGATGGAGACCGAGGCCGGGTTGGTCCCGTGGGCGCTGTCCGGGACGAGGACCGTGCGGCGGCCCCCCTCCCCGCGGTCCCGCTGGCAGGCCCGCACGATGAGCAGGGCCGTCAGTTCCCCGTGGGCCCCGGCGGCCGGCTGCAGCGTGATGTGCGGCATCCCGCTGATCTCCGCGAGCAGCCCCTCGAGGCCGTGGAGGAGGGCCAGGGCGCCCTGGACCTGATGCGCGGGCTGCCCCGGGTGGATCCGCCTCCAGCCCGGCCCCGCGGCCGCGGTCTCGTTCACCCGGGGGTTGTACTTCATCGTGCAGGAGCCCAGGGGGTAGAAGTTCCCGTCGATGCACATCGTCCTCTGCGCCAGGGCGTGGTAGTGGCGCACGAGGTCGAGCTCGCCCACCTCCGGGAGGGCCGGGGGCCGGCCCCGGAGGAGGCCCGCCGGGATGAGGTCCTCCAGGGGGCGCACCGGGACGTCGCAGGGCGCGAGGGTGGCCGCCCGGCGCCCCGGCCGGGAGCGCTCGAAGATGAGGGGCGGGGTCCTGGTGCTGGCTTCCGCGACGACCCCCCCCGCGACCCCGGCCCCGTTCGCCGTCCAGGCGGGCGCGCTCACCGATGCGACCTCCCCTCCAGGGCCCTGGCCAGCCGCTCGATGGACTCCCGGGGGCACCGCTCCGTGAAGGCCAGGAGCAGGGCGTGGCCCAGCTCCGGGTAGTCCCGCGAGAGGTCGTGGCCGCCCAGGATCCCCTCCGCCTCCAGGGCGGCGTTCACCTCGGCCGCCGGGCGGGGGCAGGTCAGGACGAACTCCTTGAAGTGGGGCGCCCGGATGGACACGCCATACCCGGGGACCCGGGAGAGCCTCTCCAGGGCGTATCGCGTCTTGAGTACGCACTGCCGGGCCACCTCGGCCAGCCCGGCGGGGCCCATGGCCGACAAGTAGACCGAGGCGCGCAGGGCCAGGAGGGCCTGGTTCGTGCAGATGTTCGAGGTGGCCCGCTCGCGGCGGATGTGCTGCTCGCGGGTCTGCAAGGTCAGGACGAAGCCTCGCCGGCCCTCCCGGTCCACCGTCTGGCCCACGATGCGGCCGGGCATCCGCCGGAGGTGCTCCTCCCGGGCGGCGATGAACCCCAGGTAGGGCCCGCCGAAGGCCACCTCGCAGCCCAGGGGCTGGCCCTCGCCGCAGGCCAGGTCCGCCCCCCATTCCCCCGGGGGCGAGAGCACCCCCAGCGAGATGGGGTCCACCACGCCCACCGCCAGGGCGCCGGCCTCCCGCGCCGCCGCCGCCAGGGGCGCGGCGTCCTCGATGACCCCCAGGAAGCTGGGCGTCTGGAGGACCAGGGCCGCCACCTCCGGCCCCAGCCCGGCGCGGGCCGCCGCCAGGTCCGTGCGAGCGTCCTCCAGGGGGACCTCCCGCAGGGAGCCCCCGGCCGCCCGGAGGTAGGTGGCCAGGGCGGCGCGATACTGCGGGTGCACACCGCGAGAGACGGCCACGTCGCGCCGGCCCGTGGCCGAGCGGGCCATGAGGGCCGCCTCCACCGTGGCCGTGGCCCCGTCGTAGAGGGAGGCGTTGACCACGTCCAGGCCCGTCAGGCGCGCCATGAGGGACTGGAACTCGAAGCCCACCTGCAGGAGCCCCTGGCTGGCCTCGGGCTGGTAAGGGGTGTAGGAGGTGTAGAACTCCGGCCTGGAGGCCACGTGGTCCACCACCGTGGGGATGTGGTGGTCGTAGGCCCCGGCCCCCAGGAAGGAGGGGCCGTCGTCCAGGGTGCGGTTCCGGGACCCCAGCTCGCGCAGGTGCGCCAGGAGCCGCGGCTCGTCCAGCCCCTCCGGCGTCGCCAGGGGACGCCGCAGCCGGAGGGCGGGGGGGACGGAGGCGAAGAGGTCCTCGAGGGAACGCGCGCCCACCGCCTCCAGCATGGCGGCGCGGTCGGCGTCGGTGTTCTGGACGTAGGAGGGCATGGGGCTGGGGGGCCTACTCCCTGGCGTGGCTCTCGTAGTCGCTGGCGCCGAGCAGGGAGCGCGCCTGCGCGGGGTCCGCCATGCGCAGGCGCACCATCCACCCCTCCCCGAAGGGGTCGCGGGCCAGGCGGTCCAGGTCGTCCGGCAGCTCCCCGTTGACGGCCATCACCTCCCCGTCCACCGGGGCGTACAGCTCGCTCACGGCCTTCACGGACTCTACCTCCCCGAAGACCTCCCCCGCCCGGAACCGCGCGCCGGTCCTGGGGAGCTGGAGGTGCACCAGGTCGCTCAGGTGCTCCACGGCGAAGTCGGTGATGCCCACCACCGCCTCCGCGCCCTCGACGCGCAGCCACTCGTGGGTCTCGCGGTACCGGAGGTTCTCGGGACGGGGCGATCGCTTGGGGGGATTCATGCGCTCTCCCGCTTGTAGAAGGGCCGCTTCACCACCTGGACCCCCACGGCCTCGCCGCGGATGTCCACCTGAAGACGGGTCCCGACCCGGGCCAGCCCCGAGGGCACGTAGGCCATGGCGATGTTCCGCTCGAGGGTGGGGCCATGGGTCCCGCTGGTGACGCGCCCCACGGCCTGGCCCTCGTGGAGGACCACGAAGCCCTCGCGCGCCACGCGCTTCGAGTCCAGGACGAGGCACACGAGCCGCCGCGCGGGACCCGCCGACCGGATCCGCCGCAGGGCCTCGCGGCCAAGGAACTCGGACGAATCCAGCTTGACCGCGAAGCCCAGCCCGGCGCTGAGGGGGTCCACCTCCAGGCCGAGCTCATGGCCATAGAGGGGCATGGCCGCCTCCAGGCGCAAGGTGTCCCGCGCCCCCAGCCCCACCGGGAGGACGCCATGGGCCGAACCGCCCTCCATGAGGGCGTCCCACACCAGCCGAGCCGAGGGGGCGTCCACGTAAAGCTCGAAACCGTCCTCTCCCGTGTAGCCCGTACGGGAGATGAGCGCCCCGTGACCCGCCACCTGCCCCCTCCGGGCGTGGTAGTAGCCGATGTCTCCCAGGTCCGTCGCCGTGAGGGCCCCCAGGGTGGCCAGGGCGCGGGGTCCCTGGACCGCGATCATGGCGAAGTCCAGCGTGCGATCCTCGACCCAGGCCCGCTGACCGGAGAGGTGCCCGCAAAACCAGTCCACGACCCTCTCCCGGTTGGAGGCGTTGCAGACGACGAAGACGATCTCCTCCAGGCGGTAGACCACCAGGTCGTCGAGGACCCCCCCATCCTCACGGCAAAGGAGGGCGTAACGCGCCTGGCCCTGGGCCATGTCCGACAGGTCGTTGGTGACGAGGGACCGGACCAGGGCCTCCCGACCCGGCCCCCGGACCTCCAGTCGGCCCATGTGTCCCAGATCGAAGAGGCCCACCGCCTGGCGCACCCGGAGGTGCTCGTCCTTGATGCCCGAGTAGCGCATGGGCATGTGCCACCCGTTGAAATCCACCATCTGGGCGCCCGCGGCCACGTGGACCTCGTGCAGGGCGGTCTGGAGCATGGGTCGGCCCTCGATACGCAGGGCGCGCATTATAGAAGTCGCCCATCCCAAGTCAACGCGCCCCGGTTTCACCCCGTGGCCTCCTGTGGCGGCCCGCTACACTTGCTGGGCAACTCCACAGGCGCCAAGACTATGCACCGCGTGCGGGGCCGCGCCTTTCCGGGACGTGCTCAAGGCTTTGGGCGGAATCTCGCGAACCTCCGGGACAGGGGCACCACGTTTGGAACTACCCACCACATAGAACTTGGAAGCGTGGAAGGGTCCCGGGCCATAGAACTCCCGACTCCCTCGGTCCGGGACCCCTCCTCCTCCCCATGGCACAATGGACCTCCGACCCCCCTTCGAGGGGGGGTCGGAGCAGAGTTGCGAGTGGCCCGGGTGAATGAACCCCCGACTCCCCCCACCCGGGCCACTCCTCCGTCCTTGCCTCGGGGAGCGCCCGCCGTGCGCTGATTCTGGGCAGAGGGTTCCGGTCTAGTCCGACTCCCAACTCCCTCAGGCCGGGGTCCTCTGCCCTTTTCCTTCCGCCTCCCCCGAAAATAGGTCGACCCGGCGGGCAGCCAGGCCGGACGTGTCGGGGGGCACGCCGAACCCGCACCGCACCGCCGGGTCGACGATAGCGACGCGCGCCCCCGAAGTTCGCAGGGATTCCGCCCGGACGCCTGTATCGCCAGGGACCCCGCGCTACTTGTATCGGGTCTTCGTCCCCGGAAGTCAAGCAGGATCGACGCTCCGCCAGACTGGCAGAGCCGGGTTCGGGAGGACCCGGTGGTATCGACGCTTGGGACGGTCCGCGCATTGTCCCGGCGAGCATGGGAGGCCCGATCATGCGACTCGACCGGTTCACCTTGAAGAGCCAGGAGGCCCTGCAGCGCTCGGAGGCGGCCGCCCGCGAGGCCCACCACCCCGCCGTGACCCCCGTCCATCTGCTCTCGGCGCTGCTGGCAGAGTCCGAGGGCGTGGCCGTGGCCCTGCTGAAGCGAATCGGGGCGAGTACCGACGCCCTGGCCACGGGCGCTGCGGAGGCCCTGTCCCGCCTCCCGCGGGTGGGAGGCGATGCGACGGTGGCCGTGGACGCGGCCCTGCGTGAGGTCCTGGAGGAGGCCTGGAGGGAGGCGGAGAGGCTGAAGGACGACTACGTCTCCGCCGAGCACCTGCTGGTCGCCCTGGCCGAGTCCGAGAAGGAAGCCGCCGGCCGCCTGCTCAGGGCCCAGGGAGCCAACCGGGACGCCATCTACCGGGCGCTCCGGGAGGTACGCGGCGACGAGCGCGTCACCTCCGCCGAGCCCGAGGGCACCTACCAGGCCCTGGCGCGCTACGCGCGGGACCTCACGGACCTGGCCCGCAAGGGGAAGCTGGACCCGGTCATCGGCCGGGACGACGAGATCCGACGCCTCATGCAGGTCCTTTCGCGGCGGACCAAGAACAACCCGGTCCTCATCGGCGAGCCCGGAGTCGGCAAGACGGCCATCGTCGAGGGGCTCGCCCAGCGCATCGTGGGCCACGAGGTGCCCGACGTGCTGGCGCAGAAG
>JACQVX010000257.1 GCA_016209495.1 Planctomycetota bacterium | reverse complement strand
GCCGATGAGGGCGTAGCCCGTGTGGGCGATGCCCGAGTAGGCCAGCATCCTCTTGACGCTGGTCTGCGCCACCGCCAGGAGGTTCCCCAGCACCAGCGTGGCGGCGGCGATCCACCACAGGGCCGGACCCCATACCGCGTGGCCCGCCTCGAGGGCCAGGACGAGGACCCGCCCCAGGGCGGCGAAGGCCGCCACCTTGACCGCCGTGGCCATGTAGGCGGTGACGGACGCCGGGGCACCCTGGTAGGCGTCGGGGACCCACCAGTGGAAGGGGACCGCCCCGACCTTGAAGGCCAGCCCCGCGAGCACGAGCGCGGCCCCGACCGCCAGCAGGCCCGGCGGGGCCGTCGAGGGCCAGAGCCCCGCCAGGGCCAGGGTGCCCGAGGCCCCGTAGAGCAGGGCCATCCCGTAGAGGAGGAGGCCGCTGGCGAGGGCCCCCAGGGCGAAGTACTTCAGGCCCGCCTCGGAGCCCCGCGGGTCCTCGCGACGGATGGCCGCCAGGGCGTAGAGCGGGAGGGACATCCCCTCGATGCCGAGGAAGACCCCCGCCAGGTCCGCCGCCACGGCCAGGTAGGCCGCGGCGGTGGCGGAGAGGAGGAACAGGGCGACGACCTCGCCCGGGGGCAGGCCCCAGCGGGCCACCTGGGCCTGGGCCGCCAGCAGGGCCAGGGCCGTCGCGGCCGAGATCACCGAGGTGGCCGCGCGGCCGAAGGCGTCCACCTGCACCGCCCCGCCGAAGGCCACCCGCGAGCCCTCGTCGCTCGCCACCGAGGCCGCCAGGGCGGCCAGGAGGACGCCGACCCCCACCAGGGACAGGCCCTCCCGCGGGGTCGCGCTCGGGAGGAAGGCGTCCAGGGCCATGACCGCCAGGGCCCCCGAGGCCAGGATGGCCACCGGGGCCACGACGGCCACGTCCTCCCAGCCGACCAGGGGGCTCACGGCCCTCCCCCCTCGACGAGGGCGCGCACCGTCGGATCCAGGACCGCCAGGAACCGGCCCGGGAAGAGGCCCATCACCACCGTCAGGAGCCCCAGGGGGGCCAGGCACGCCAGCTCGCGGGCGTCCAGGTCCGCCAGGCCGCGGTTCTCCTCGTGGACCACCTCCCCGTGGAAGACCCGCTGGTAGCAGCGCAGCATGTAGACCGCCCCCAGCACCACCCCCAGGCCGGCCGTGGCGGCCCAGAGGGGTCTCACCTGGAACGTCCCCAGGAGGACCAGGAACTCCCCCGCGAATCCGTTCAGGCCCGGCAGGCCGATGCTGGACAGGGCGATGAGCAGGAAGGCCGTCGCGAGGCGGGGCATCCCGGCGGCCAGGCCGCCGAAGTCGCCCAGGAGCCGCGTGTGGCGACGCTCGTAGAGCACCCCCACCAGGAGGAAGAGGGCCCCGGTGGAGACCCCGTGGTTCAGCATCTGGTAGACCCCGCCCGAGGCCGCCAGGGGGTCGCCGCTGGCGATCCCCAGCATGACGAAGCCCAGGTGGCTGACGCTGGAATAGGCGATGAGCCTCTTCAGGTCCTCCTGGGCCAGGGCCATGAGGGCCCCGTAGATCACCCCCACGATGGCCAGGGCGGCCACCAGCGGGGCGAAACACCAGAAGGCGGTGGGGAAGAGCGGCAGGGCCAGCCGGAGGAAGCCGTAGGCCCCCATCTTCAGCAGGACCCCCGCGAGGAGGACGCTGCCCGCGGTGGGGGCCTCCACGTGGGCGTCGGGGAGCCAGGTGTGGAAGGGAAAGAGGGGGACCTTCACCATGAAGGCCAGGGCGAAGGCCCAGTAGAGCCAGCGCTCCTCCGAAGGGCCCAGGGCCGCCCCCGAGGCCAGTTGCCCCAGGTCGAACCCCACGGACCCCTTCGCCACGTAGAGGTAGACGATCCCCACCAGCATGCAGACCGAGCCCGCCAGGGTATAGACGAAGAACTTCAGCGCGGCGTAGAAGCGCCCCGGGCCGCCCCAGACCCCTATGAGGAGGTACATGGGGATGAGCATGGCCTCCCAGAAGACGTAGAAGAGGAGCAGGTCCCGGGCCACGAAGACGCCCAGCATGGCGGTCTCCAGGACGAGGAGGGCCACGTGGAATTCCTTGACCGCTCGCCCCACGGAGCGCCAGGAGGCGGCCAGCGCCAGCGGCGAGAGGAGGGTCGTCAGGAGCACCAGTACCAGGCTCAGTCCGTCCACCCCCACGTGGTAGCGGGCCCCCAGGGGCGCTATCCACTCCGCGTCCTCCAGGAACTGGAATCCCGCCGCCGGGTCGAAGCCGGCCCACAGGCCCAGGGAGAGGACGAAGGTCGCCACCGAGGCCAGCAGGGAGAGGCCCCGGATGGCCCCCTCGGCGCGGCGCTCCACCAGGGCCACCCCCAGGGCCGCCGCCAGGGGGAGGAAGGTCACCAGGCTGAGCAGGTGGTCCGACATCATCGGAACCACCCGCGGGCCGCCCATACGACCAGGAGTACCGTGGCCGCCGCCAGCAGGGCGGCGTAGCCGCGCAGGAGTCCGCCCTGCAGCGGCCGCAGGGCCACCGCGGCCAGCCCCACGAGGCGGGCCAGGCCGTTCACCACGGCGTCCACCAGCCCCACGTCCACCACGCGCCAGAGGAGCCGGGAGCCCGCCACGAGCGGCCGGACGACGGCGGCCCCGTAGACCTCGTCCACGTAGAAGCGCCCCAGGGCCGCGCGGCGCAGGGCCGCCAGGCCAGGGTCCGCCTCGAAGAGGGCCTCCAGGGCCCCGCCCCAGGCGGTGCAGGCCAGGACCCCCACCGCGAGGACGCTCACGCCGAGGAGGCCCGAGCGGAGCATCAGGGCGCGCTCCGCCTCCAGGAGTCCGGCGTGTCCACCGGCCCCCGCCGCCGGGCCGTGGCCGGCGCCGGCCCAGCCCGGGGCCAGGAAGGCCCCCAGGCGGTCCGCCCCGTGGGCGACGGCCTCGGGGAGCCCCAGGGCCCCGCCCGCCGCCGCCAGGGCCGCCAGGACCAGGAGGGCAAAGGCCATGGTCCCGCGGGGCTCGTGGGCGTGGGCGGCCGCCGCCGAGCGCGGCGCGCCCAGGAAGGCCAGCGTCATCATGCGCGCCACGTAGAGCCCCGTGAGGGCCGCCGCGGACCAGGCCAGGAGGCAGAGCGCCGACCGCCCCGGGACCGACGACACGCCGACCGCGAACAGGATGGCGTCCTTGGAGAAGAAGCCCGAGAGGGGCGGCACCCCGGCCAGGGCCAGGGCCCCGAGCAGGGTGCAGAGGGCCGTGACGGGCATCCGCCGGGCCAGGCCGCCCATGCGGCCCAGGTCCTGCTCCCCCGCCAGGCCGTGGATCACGGCGCCGGCCCCCAGGAAGAGGGTCGCCTTGAAGAAGGCGTGGGTCACCAGGTGGAAGAGGCCCGAGGCGTAGGCCCCCACCCCCATGGCCACGAACATCGTGCCGAGCTGGGAGATGGTGGACCAGGCCAGGACCTTCTTGATGTCCCTCTGGGCCAGCGCCACCCAGCCTGCGTAGAGGGCCGTCAGGCAGCCCACCCATGCCACCACCGCAAGAGTCGCCGGGGCCACGGCGTAGAGGCCGCCCAGCCGCCCGATCATGTAGACCCCCGCCGTGACCATGGTCGCCGCGTGGATCAGCGCGCTCACGGGGGTGGGACCGGCCATGGCGTCCGGGAGCCAGACGTGGAGGGGCAACTGGGCGCTCTTGCCCGTGGCCCCGATGAAGAAGAGCAGGGTGCAGAGCGTGGCCAGGCCCCCGTCGTCGTGGGCCTCCTGGTTCAGCCTCGCGAAGTCCAGGGTCCCGAAGGCGCGCCAGGCCACGAACATGCCCAGGACGAAGGCCAGGTCGCCCACCCGGTTGACCACGAAGGCCTTCCGCCCCGCGTCCGAGTTGGCCAGGTCGCGGTACCAGAACCCGATGAGCAGGTAGGAGCAGAGCCCCACGCCCTCCCAGCCCACGAAGAAGACCACCAGGTTGTCCGCCAGGACCAGGACCAGCATGGCGAAGGTGAAGAGGTTGAGGAAGGCGAAGTAGCGGGCGTAGGACCCGTCCGGCTCGTGGCCCATGTAGCCCACGGAGTAGACGTGGATGAGGAAGCCCACCCCCGTCACCACCAGGGCGAGGGTGGCCGCCAGGGCGTCCACCCGGAGGCCCACGGAGACGGAGAGCGCCCCCAGGTCCAGCCAGGACCAGAGCGGCTCCGCGAGGACCGTGGCCTCCGGCGCCCCCCGGAGGGCCTGGAGGGCGTCCAGGGCGTAGACGAAGGCCACCCCGGGGGCGGCCGGGCCCAGGAGCGAGACGGCCCCGCGCCCCAGGCGGGCCCCCGCGAGGCCGATCAACGCGAAGCCCAGGAGCGGCGCGAGCACGATCCAGTGGAGCTGGGCCTCGATGGGGTAGTGGGTCACGCCCTCTATCCCCGCAAGGTCCGGGCGTCGTCCGAGTCGACGCAGCGCCGGTGACGCTCGAAGGCCAGGAGGAGGGCCAGCCCCACCCCAGCCTCCGCAGCGGCCACCGCCATGGTGAGGAGCACGACGACCTGCCCCGCGTGGCCCGCCGCCCCCAGCCACTGGCGGCCGAAGGCCGCGAAGGCCAGGGCCGCCCCGTTCAGCATCACCTCCACGGAGAGCAGGACGATGATGATGTTGCGCCGGGCCACGACCCCGTAGACCCCCGTGGCGAGAAGGGCGGCCGAGACGACGAGACAGGCCCGCAGCGAGAACATCAGGCGCCCCCCGGGGGGGCCTCCCGCGGCGGACGAGCACCCGCCACGGCCACGGAGCCCACCACCGCCGCGAGGAGGACGAGTCCCACCACCTCGAAGGCCAGGGTGTGGCCGGAGTAGACGGCCCGGCCCAGCCCGCCGGTGGACCCGAAGCCGTCGTCGGGGGCCAGCGGCGGCCACTCCCCGGGGCAGACCGTGGCCGGCAGGGCCGCCAGGAGGAAGACCGCCAGGGCCAGGAGGAGGGCCGGGAGGTGGAAGGGGCGGTCGTTCCCCCGCACCAGGTCCGGCACCCCGCGGCGCAGGTCCAGGAGCATGATGACGAACAGGAACAGGACGATGATGGCCCCGGCGTAGATGAAGACCTGGGCGATGCCCAGGAACTCGGCGGCCAGGAGGAAGTAGGCCACCCCCACGCCCATGAATGAGACCACCACCGAGAGGGCCGCGTAGACGGCGCTGCGCCGCGTGACCGCCAGGGCCGCCCCGCCCACCATGGCCGCCGCCGCCGCCAGGAAGCTCAGGTCCGCGGCAGTCACGGCATGGTCCCCGCCTCGGGCCCCCAGATCAGGGCCGTGGCCGCGACGTTGGCCAGGGCGAGGGGGACCAGGCCCTTCCAGCCCAGGCCCATGAGCTGGTCGTAGCGGAAGCGAGGCAGGGTCCAGCGCACCCAGATATAGACGAGGAGCACGGCCAGGGTCTTGGCCCCGAAGACGAGGACCGAGATCGCCCCCTGGGCCCAGGTCCCCGAGTCCGGGTCCGTGAAGGGGTCCAGGTGCCAGCCCCCCAGGAAGAGGGTCACTGCCAGGCCGCTCATGGTGATCATGGCCACGTACTCGCCCATGAAGAACAGGGCGAAGCGCATGGAGGAATACTCGGTGTGGTAGCCCGCCACCAGCTCCGTCTCGCACTCCGGGAGGTCGAAGGGGAGGCGGTTGTTCTCCGCGAAGGCGGCGGCCATGAAGACGACGAAGGCCACCGGCTGCTGGAAGACGTTCCAGGCCGGGAGCGGCACCCCCGCGAGGGAGAAGCTCCCGGTCTGGCGCCGGACGATTTCCTGCATCCCCACGTTCCCGCTGACCATGAGGACCGACACCAGGGCCAGGCCCAGGGCCACCTCGTAGGAGACCATCTGGGCGCTGGAGCGCACGCCGCCCAGGAGGGCCCACTTGTTGTTCGAGGCCCAGCCGCCGAAGGCGATGCCGTAGACCGAGAGGGAGCCGATGGTGAGGACGAACAGGACCCCCACCGGGATGTCGCTCACCACCAGGGACTCGGTCCCGATGCGGTTCCCGAAGGGGATGGCGGCGAAGGCCAGCATGGGCGGGACGAAGGCCAGGGCCGGGGCCCAGCGGTAGAGCCCCCGGTCCGCCCCGGCGGGGATCACCTCCTCCTTGAAGAGGAGCTTCACCGCGTCCGCCACGGGCTGGAGGACCCCCCAGGGCCCGACCCGGTTGGGGCCGCGACGGTCCTGGATCCACGCGCTCAGCTTGCGCTCCAGGTAGACGAGGACCGGGACCAGGTGGAGCAGGGCCAGGAGGACGAAGAGGGACTTGGCCAGGGTCGCGCCCATCACTGGCTCGGCGCCACCCCCGCCAGCCTGCCCAGCTCCCCGAGGCCCTGGTGGTCGAGGCCCGCCAGGGCCGGCACCGCGGCGGCCGCCATCCCGAAGACGGCCCCCGCGGAGACCTCCCCCGCCTCCCAGTGGCCCAGGGCCGCGAGCAGGCGCTGGAGGAGCAACTCCTCGCAGAGGGCCTCGCCCGGCGGGTCGAGGGCGCGCCGCAGTCGCTGGGCCCTCCCGGCCGAGTTGAGGTAGACCCCGTCCTTCTCCACGAAGGCGGCCCCGGCCAGGACCGCGTCCGCCAGGTCGACCAGGGGGCCACGGAGGATGTCCACCACGGCCACGAACCGCGCCCGCTCCAGGGCCGCCACCAGCGCGGGCGGCGGCTCCCAGCGGGGCATGCCCCCCAGGACCAGGGCCGCGGTGAGCCGGCCCGCCGTGAGGTCGGCGAGGACCGCCCCCGCGCCGGGGCCCCCCGCAGGCCCCAGGACCCGCTCCACCCCTGCCCGGTTGGGGTTGGCATCGTCCTCGATCCGGAAGCGAGGATACACCCTCCCGGGTACGTCGGGGCGCGCCACCAGGGCGGTCCGGCCGCCCAGGGCCTGGGCGAGCCTCTGGGCCAGCCAGGCCGCCTCCACGGTCTGCCAGGCCGAGACCAGGACGGCCACGCGGCCCGCGTGGGCGCGCAGGGACTCGGCCACGCGGGCCACGACGTCGGAGGTGGCGGAGGCGCCGCCCTCGAGGAGGGCCGAGGCCAGGCGGTCCGGCGAGGCCACGTAGTCCAGGTCGTGGCGGCCCCGGTCGCACATCCACCACTCGTTCACGTCCGGGTTCGGTCGCGGCCTCACCCGCTGGACCTCGCCCTCCAGGGTCTCCACCGTGATATCGCAGCCCTTGCTGCACGTCGCGCAGACCGTGGGCGTGGCCCGGAGGAACCAGACCCGGGCCCGGTAGAGGAAGTCGCTGGAGAGCAGGGCCCCCACGGGGCAGATGTCCACCGTGTTCCCGGCCAGCTCGTTGTCCAGGGGGATCCCGGGGAAGGTGTCGATGACCGAGTGGTCCCCGCGCTCGATGACCGAGAGCTCCCCGGTCCCGCTCACCTCCTGGCAGAAGCGCACGCAGCGGGTGCAGACGATGCACCGGGTGCCCCAGAACTTCACCCGCGGGCCCAGGTCCTTGATGTGCTTGACCACCTTCTCCTCGTGGAAGCGGCCCTGTCCGCGGCCGTGGCGGAAGGAGAAGTCCTGGAGGTCGCACTCCCCGGCCTGGTCGCACACGGGGCAGTCCAGGGGGTGATTGGCCAGGAGGTATTCCAGGACCGCCTCCTGGGCGGCGCGCACCTTCGGGGTCGAGGTGCGCACGGCCATCCCCTCCGCCACCGGCGTGGTGCAACCGGTGACCGTGGGGGTGCGCTGGCCCTCGATCTCCACCATGCACATGCGGCAGTTGCCGGCCACCGAAAGCCCCGGGTGATAGCAGTAGTGGGGGACGTGGACCCCCGCCTCCAGGCAGGCCCCCAGGACGTTCTGGCCGCCCCGCGCCTGGACGGGTCGCCCGTCCACGGTCATGTTCACCGCCCCGCTCATGCCCCGCGCCCCCGGACCGTGCAGCGGCGCTCGCGGACGTGGTCCTCGAACTCCGGGCGGTACTTCTTCACGAAACCCTTGTAGACCGGCCACGCCGCGGCGTCCGCCAGGACGCAGATGGTGCGGCCGCACATCCCCTCGGCCACCGCCAGGAGCGTGTCCAGGTCCCCCTCGGCCCCCTCGCCCCCCTCGATGCGCGAGACCAGCTTCTCGATCCACCCCGTCCCCTCCCGGCAGGGGGTGCACTGGCCGCAGGACTCGTGGTGGAAGAAGCGCAGGATGTTCCAGAGGGCGTCCACCATGCAGACCGTCTCGTCCATGCAGATGACGCCCGCGGTCCCCAGCAGGCTGTCGAACTCCCGCGGGGACTCGAAGTCCATGCGGCAACGCTCCACCTCCGCCGGGGTGAGGACCGGCATGGAGACGCCCCCGGGGATGGCGGCCTTCAGGGCGCGGCCGCCCGGGACCCCTCCCCCGAACTCGTCCGAGTAGATCAGCTCCTTCAGGGGGAGCCCCAGGGGACCCTCGTAGAGCCCCGGACGGTTCACGTGGCCCGAGAGGCCGTAGACCTTCGGCCCCGGCGACTTCTCCGTCCCCATCGAGCGATACCACGCCACCCCGCGGGTGAAGACCCAGGGGACGTTGCAGAGCGTCTCCACGTTGTTGACGATGGTGGGACAGCGCCATGCCCCCTCCACCGCCGGGAAGGGCGGCTTCAGCTTGGGGTAGCCCCGGTCCCCCTCCAGGCTGGAGATGAGCCCCGTCTCCTCGCCGCAGATGTAGGCCCCCGCCCCCCGGTGGACGTGGACCTCCAGCCTCCGGCCCCGCTGGCCGAAGATGCCCTCCCCCAGGAGCCCGCGGGCGCGGGCCTGCTGTATGGCCCGCTCCAGGACCCGTGCCCCGTAGGCGAACTCGCCGCGGATGTAGATGTAGGCCGTCTCGCAGCCGATGGCGTGGGCCGCGACGATGGTCCCCTCGAGGAGGGTATGCGGGTCGCGCTCGATGAGGGCCCGGTCCTTGAAGGTCCCGGGCTCGCTCTCGTCGGCGTTGACCAGGAGGTACCTGGGCCTGTCCGTCTTCGGGATGAAGCCCCACTTGGCCCCGCAGGGGAAGCCCGCGCCCCCGCGCCCCCGCAGGCCGCTCGCCTTCACGGTCTCGATGACCTGGGCCGGGTCCATGGCCAGGGCCTTGCGTGCCCCCTCGTAGACCCCGTGGGCCAGGGCGTGGTCGAGGTCCTGGGCCTCGAAGCCCCCGAAGAAACGCGTGAGCACGGGTTCGTAGGCCACCGCTACGCCCCCAGGACCCCGGCCAGGAGCCGGTCCACCGCCTCCGGCGTGAGGCCCTCGTGGTAGTCGTCGTCCACCTGGACCACCGGGGCGGTCCCGCAGGAGCCCAGGCACTCCACCCGCTTCAGGGTGCAGCGGCCGTCGGGGGTCGTCTCCCCGTCGCCGACCCCGAGCCGCGAACGCAGCCGCTCCCATACCGCCCGGGCGCCCCGCAGCTCGCAGGGCAGGGTGCGGCAGACCTGCACCAGGTGGCGCCCGGTCCCCGGCCGGCGGTAATGGGTGTAGAAGCTGAAGACCCCCCAGACGTGGGCCGGGGAGACGTCGACGACCTCCGCCACGAGCCGCATCGCCCCCAGGTCCACGCAGCCGAACTCCCGTTCCGCCACGCGCAGGAGCGGGAGCAGGGCCGCGCGCCGCTGGGGGTAGCGGCCGCAGATCTCCTCGCACTCGGCACGCACCGCCTCGGAGAACCGCCGCGGGACCTCCTCCGCGGACCGGGTCCGCTCCGTCCCGAAGACGTCCTCGTGCGCCGTGCCCCCTCGGGGCCCGTAACGCTGGGGCTGGTTCGAGGCGGCGGGTTCCACCCATGCCGGTCTCACCGGTCCAGCTCTCCAGCAATGACGTTGAAGCTGGACAGGGTGGCCACGGCGTCCGAGAGGAGGTGGCCCTCCGCCACCTGCGGGAAGACGCTGTAGTTGATGAACGAGGGGGCCCGGACGCGCACCCGCCAGGGGTAGAAGCTACCCTGGCTCACCAGGTAGAAGCCCAGCTCCCCGTTCGGGCTCTCCGTCGCGTGGTAGACCTCGCCCCGGGGCACCGGGACCCCGCGGTTGTGCATCACCGCCTCGAAGTGGTGGATCAAGGACTCCATGTCCGTGTGGACCTCTCCCTTGGCCGGGAGGCCCAGCTTGTGGTCCGGGTGGCAGACCTCACCTGGGGTGTTCGCCAGCCGCTCCAGGGCCTGGCGGACGATGAGCGACGACTGGCGAATCTCGGCCAGCCTCAGGTGGAATCGCGCCATGCAGTCCCCGGCCTCCAGGACCGGGACCTCGAAGATGTAGTCCTCATAGCCCAGGTACGGCCGGTCCCGGCGCAGGTCGTGGTCCACGCCGCTGGCCCGCGCGATGGGCCCGGTGAGGGACCACCGCAGGGCCTCCTCGCGCCGGATGACGCCGACGCGGTCGAGGCGCTCCTCCCAGATCCGGTTACCCCCCAGGATCTCCTCCACCTCGCGGGCCGTGGACGGCAGGCCGTCCAAGAAGGAGCGCACCTCTGCCGCGAACCCCGGCGGGACGTCCCGCATGAGGCCCCCCACGCGGGTGTAGGACGTGGTGAGCCGCGCCCCGCAGACCGACTCGAAGATGTCGTAGACCCGCTCCCGCTCCTGGAAGCACCAGAGCATCACGCTGAAGGCCCCCATGTCCATGGCCTGGAGGCCCACGCAGATCACGTGGTCCGCGATGCGCCCCAGCTCCGCCATGACGACCCGGATGACCTGGGCCCTGGGCGGCGCCTCGATCCCCAGGAGGGCCTCGCAGGCGAGGGCGAACCCCACGTTGTTGTTCATGGCGCTCATGTAGTTCATGCGGTCGGTCAGCGTGATGAACTGGTGCAGGGAGAGCTGCTCCCCCAGCTTCTCGAAACCGGTATGGAGGAAGCCGATCTCCGGGGTGCAGCGGACGATGGTCTCCCCGTCCAGCTCGAGGACGAGGCGCAGGGTCCCGTGGGTCGCCGGGTGCTGGGGACCCATGTTCAAGACCATGCGCCGTTCGCCCACCTCCCCGGCCCCCTCCTCGCGGACCGCGAAGGGGCGGCGGCTCGCCCCCAGGTAGCCGAGGCCCGCCCGTGCAGCCCCGGCGGGCCTCCTCCGCGCCGGGGGGGGTGACGGGGGGGGCGTCCTCGTCCCCCCCGAGGGGGACATCGGG
>JACQVX010000256.1 GCA_016209495.1 Planctomycetota bacterium | reverse complement strand
GGGGAGGGGGGGGCGGGGGGCGGCTGACGGTCCTCGTCGTGACCACGGCCACGATCACGGCCACGGCCACGGCCACGGGGGTTCTACCCGGAGTAGATCTCCACCCCCTGGGCAAGGGCGAGCCGCCAGGCGGAGCCGGTGGCGTGGGCGGTGATCACCATGCGCCGGGCCGGGAGGTGGCCGGTGGAGGCCTCGTAGGCCTCCGCGTGCCGGATCAGGGCGAGGATGGCCGCCTCGTCGCACCAGCTCTTCACCTCGATGAGGTGGTGCCTGCTGTCCTGGATCACCACGTCCAGCTCTGCGTCCCGGTGCTGCCAGCGCTCCGCTCGCACGCCGAACTCGCTCCCGATGAATTCGCGGGCGAAGCTACGGACCGCCTCCTCGGTCTGTATTCCCCACCGGGAGCCGAGGGCGGAGATGCTGTCACGCACGGAGCGCAACCCCTCCCGCAACTCTGCCTGCATGGCCTCGAAGCGATGGTCCATGGCCTCGAAGCGACGGTCCATGGCCTCGAAGCGGCGGTTGGACTCCTCCCGCGCCTCCTCGAAGCGACGATCCATCGCATCGAGGATACGCGAGAGGTCGTCGCGGCGGGCGAAGGTCTCCGATAGCAACTCGTAGAGCTGGTAGCGGAGTTCCGGGGCCTCCTTGAGCAGCCCCGGCAGCCTCTCCAGCAGCGCGCGGGCCTCGTCGGTCATGGGTTTCCAGAATAGCACGCGTGGCCCCGCCGCGCACCGCGCTTGAACGCCCCATCCTCCATCGGATAGCCTCGGTTTCGTGTCCGACGCAACCGACCGCGGACGCTGGCGCAGGGCCATGGACGTCCTCAAACCGGTCCTCGCGAACGAGGTGGTCTGCCGGGTGCCGGTCCAGTGGTTCCGCCACGCCGTCTACCGGGCCATGGGGATGGGCCTCGGCCAGGGCAGCCTGATCATGGGCCACACGGAGCTCATCCGCCCGGAGGGGGTGCGCGTGGGCGCGGACTGCGTCATCGGGAGGCACTGCCTCCTGGACGGACGGGGCGGCCTGGACATCGGCGACCACGTCAACGTCTCCTCCTGGACGTTGCTGGTGGCGGGCTCCCATGACCTGGCGGACCCGTCCTTCCCGGCGGTCTATCGCCCCATCCGCATCGAGACCTACGCCTGGATCGGGACCCGGGCACTGGTCCTCCAGGGGGTGACCGTGGGCGAGGGGGCCGTGGTGGCCGCCGGGGCGGTGGTGACGGGGGACGTGGCCCCCTACGCCGTCGTGGCCGGGGTCCCGGCGCGGCCCATCGGCGAGAGGCCCCGGGGGCTGTCCTACCGCCTGGGCCTGCGCCAGCCCATGTGGTGAGGGGAGGACGGGCATGGCCGCGCTGGAGGCCCCGCTGCTGGCCGTCCTCCGCTGCCCCGCGTGCCGGGGAGGCCTGGAGCCCCCGGGGGGGCAGGGTGTCCTGGCCTGTCGTGCCTGCGGCGCGCGCTACGCGTGCCGGGAGGGAACCCCCATTCTCCTGGAGGCCGGGACTGCCCGCGAGCTGATCGAGGCCCGGGAGAGGTTCTACGCCCGGGAGATCCGGGCGCCACGGCTGGCCCTCCTCGCGCGGCGGCTGGCCCCGCCCAAGGTCTGCGCCTGGGGCAGGGAGGGCGCGGCGGTCCGGGCGGCGCTATCGGAGGCCGTCCCCGCGGGCCGGCCGCCCGTCGGCCTGAACATCGGCCATGCCGGGCCTCGGGCGGCCCCCTGGGTCTACAACGCGGACATCGGCCCCTACCCGGGGGTGGACGTGGTCCTGGACGCCCTGCGCCTCCCGGTGGGCGACGGGACCCTGGATGCGGTCCTCTGCTTCCGCGTCATCGAGCACGTGCGCGACCCCGCCCGTCTGGTGGCGGAGGTCCACCGGGCGCTACGGCCAGGGGCGCGGGCCCACTTCGTGGTGCCCTTCCTCGAGCCCTACCACCTGGCCCCGGCGGACTACTTCCGGGCCTCGGAGGACGGGGTGCGGGAACTGTTCCGGGGCTTCGAGGACCTGCGCGTGGAGGTGGCGGCCGGGCCCAGCGCGACCCTGGCCTGGGTCCTCATGGAGTGGCTATCGGTGGGGCTCCCCGGGTCGGGCCACCCGCTGGTCTATGGCGCGGCCAAGGCCTTCTGGGGGTGGGTCCTCTACCCCCTCCGATGGCTGGACGCCTGGTTCCGCCGCCGGCCGCGCTCGGCGAAGGTGGCCAACTCGTTCTACGTCTGTGCCCGGAAACCGAGGTGAGCACGGGGCCCTGGGTCCTGGTGACGGACGCGGACCAGCGCCCGGCCATCGCGGCGGTCCGTTCCCTGGGCCGGGCCGGCTACCGGGTCCGCGCCGCCGAGCGCGCGGGGCCGGCGCGGCCCGCGGGCTTCGCCTCCCGGCACGCGGCGGAATGCGCGCGGATGGGCGCCCTCGAGGCGGACTCCCTCCGGGAGGCCGCCCGGGGCTGCGATGCGGTCTTTCCCGTGAGCACGAACGCGGTCCTGGCGGCCATCCAGGCCGGCCCCTCCCTGGGGGCCGCGGCCCTCCTCCCCTCCCTCGCCGCCTTCGAGGCCGCCAACGACAAGGCGCGGCTCATGGTGGTGGCCCGGGAGGCGGGGGTGCGCTGCCCGCGGGGGCGCCGCGTGGCGGGCCCCGCCGAGGTGGAGGCCCTGGGGGCCGAGTGGGGCTGGCCCGTGGTCTTCAAGCTCGCCACGGACCGGGGGCTCTACCTCGAGCCCGCGGCGCGCTACCGGATCGCGGCCGATGCCCGGGAGGCTGGGGAGGCCCTCGCGGCCCTCGCTGCCGCCGGCACCGGGGTCCTGGCCCAGGAGTACGTCCCGGGCGAGGCCCTCGGGGCCTCCTTCGTATACGACCGGGAAGGCCGCCCGCGGGCGGCCTTCTGCCACCGGAGGGTCCGGGAGTACCCCATCCAGGGCGGCCCCAGCACCCTCTGCGAGTCCGTGAGGGACGAGGTCCTCGAGGCGCAGGGGCGCCGCGTCCTGGACGCCCTCGGCTGGGTGGGCCCCGCCATGGTGGAGTTCAAGCGCTCCCGCGAGGACGGGACGCTCCACCTCCTGGAGGTGAACCCGCGGCCCTGGGGGACGATCGCCCTGGCGGTGGCCTGCGGGGTGGACGTCCCGCGGCTCGCCGTGGAACTGGCCCTGGGGCTCACGCCGGGGCCGTCGGGGCGGTATCCTGCCGGGGTGCGGATGCGCTTCCTCGCCACGGACCTCCTCTCGGCCTGTGCGCATGTGCGGGCCGGCCACTGGCGCGAGGCGGCCCGGTTCCTGGCGGACCTGGCGGACCCGCGCGTCCGCGCGGGGGTCTTCCGCCGAGACGACCCGGGCCCCGCCCTGCGCTACCTGGCGGGGCGGCTTCGGTGGCTCGGGGGCTCGCCTTGAACCTCCTGGTCCTCATCGACGTCTTCAGCTTCGAGCCCGCCGGGGGGGCGGGGACGGTCCTCTTCGAGACGGCCCGCGCCCTGGTGCGGCGCGGCCACCGGGTCCGGGTGGTCTGCCGCCGGCGGCGGGACCTGGGCCCCCGGGAGGAGGTGGAAGGGGTCCGGTTCCACACCTGGAACGGGGCCGGCGGTCGCGTCCGGCTCGCCCTGGACGCCCTGCGGGAGCCGGGCCGCATCGCGCGCTCGCTGGCCCGGGACGACCGGCCGGACCTGGTGGTCGCCCACCACCCCCTCCCCCTGGCCGCCGTGGACGCGGCGGGCCTGATGCGCCTCCCGGCGGTCTATGACTTCCACTCGCCCTGGGGGGAGGAGCACCGCACCCGGGGCGGCGCCACGGCGCTCGCGTGGCCGCGGGACGCGTGCGAGGCCTACGCCATGCGGCGGGCCTCGCGGGTGGTGTTCCACAGCGCCTACATGGCGGCGCGGGCCTGCCGGCGCCATGGCCTGAGGGCGCGCCGCGTCCGGGTGATCCCCGCCGGGGTCGACCTCGTGCGCTTCCGCCCGGCGCTCGGGGCCGATGAGCGGCGGGTCCTGCGCGGGCGGCTGGGTTGCGGGGACTCGGACGTGCTCCTGGTCGCGGTGCGCTCCCTCATCCCGCGCACCGGGGTGGAGGCCCTGGTGGAGGCCCTGCCCCGGGTCCTGGCGGCCCAGCCCCGGCTCCGGGTGCGGCTGGGGGGCGCAGGACCGCTGGCGGACCGCCTGGCGGGACGGGTCCGCGAGCTGGGCCTGGAGGGGAGGGTGCGGCTGGCGGGGTTCATCCCCCAGGCGGAGCTGGCCGACTGCTACCGCGCGGCGGACCTGGTGGTCATGCCCTCGGAGGACCTGGAGGGCTTCGGCCTCGTGACCCTGGAGGCCATGGCCTGCGGGACGCCGGTGGTGGCGACCCCGGTGGGGGCGAACCCGGAGGTCCTGGGGGGCTTCGCCCCCGAGGCCCTGCTGGAGGCGGCGGGGGTCGAGGCCCTGTCCCGGGGGCTCTCGGCCTGGCTGCGGGAGCCGGCGCGCCTGGAGGCCCTGCGGCCGCGGTGCCGCGCCTGGGTGGAGGCCCGCCACGGCTGGGACCGGGTGGCAGCCTCCCTGGAGCGGGTCTACGCGGAGGCGGCATGCGCATCGCCTACGTGATCACGCGCCTGGCCAGGGGCGGGGCGGCCCTGGAGGTCCTGGCGGACCTGGCGGCCTGCCGGGCCGCGGGGCTGGAGGGCTTCCTGGTGGCCGGGACCCGCCCAGGGCCCGAGGGGGACCTGGGGCCTCGAGCCCTGGAGGCGGGGCTGGAGGTGGTCCGGGTGGAGGCCCTGGTCCGGGAGGTCTCCCCGCCGCGCGACCTGGCCGCGGCCCTCGCCGTGGCCCGCGTCCTGGCCCGCCGGGGGGTGGACCTGGTGCATACCCACACGTCCAAGGCCGGGGTGGTGGGCCGCGCGGCGGCCGTGGCGGCGGGGGTCCGGGGGATCGTCCACTCGCCCCACGGCCTCATCTACGGCCTGGGGAGCGCCATCCCGGGGGTCTCGGACCGGCCGTTCCTGGCGCGGGCCCTGGCCCACGTGGAGCGGGCCGCCAACCGCTGGACCGACCGGGTCGTGGCCCTCACGGAGGACGAGCGGCGGGCCATGGTCCGGCTGCGCCTGGCCCGGGCCTCCCGGGTGGTGGTGCTGGGAAACGCGGTGGACACGGGGCTCTTCGAGCGGGCGGCCGTGGACCGGGAGGGGGCGCGGCTCGCCCTGGGGCTCCCGGTGGAGGGACCGGTGGTGGCCGCCGTGGGGCGTATGAGCCGGGAGAAGGGGCACCAGGTCCTGCTCGCGGCCCTCGCCCGGCTGAACGGGGGCAGGACGGCGGCGCGGCTCGTCTTGGCGGGCGACGGCCCGGACCGGGCCGCCCTGGAGACGCAGGCCCGGGGGCTGGGGCTGGGGGGGAGGGTGGTCTTCCTCGGGGCCACGGACGAGGTCCCGCGGGTCCTCGCCGCCGCGGACGTGGTGGCGCACCCCTCGCACTACGAGGGCTTCGGCCTCGTCCTCCTGGAGGCCATGGCGGCGGGCCGGCCGGTGGTGGCGAGCCGCGTGGGGGGCATCCCGGAGGTGGTGGAGGAGGGGCGGACGGGGCTCCTGGTCCCGCCGGGGGACCCCGAGGCCATGGCCCTGGCCCTGGGCCGCGTCCTGGACGACCCGGGGCTGGCCCGCCGCATGGGGGAGGCCGGTGCCCGGCGGGCGCGGGCCTACGACCGCGGCCGGAAGGCGCGGCGGCTCGTGGCCCTCTACGAGGAGGTACTGCGGGGGCGCGCGAGATGATCCTCACCGGCCACCAGCCCAACTACCTCCCCTACCTGGGATTCTTCGAGAAGCTGGCCCGGAGCGACGTCTTCCTCATCGTGGACACGGTGCAGTTCGTGAAGCGGGGCCCCTTCGGGTGGATCCACCGGAACCGCATCCGCACCCGCGAGGGCTCTCAGTGGCTGAGCGTCCCCACGCTCCACAAGGGACTCTACACCCAGCCCATCCACGAGACGCGCATCAACCGCCAGGTCCCCTGGGGGCGGAAGCACTGGCGGGCCCTGGAGGTCAACTACGCCCGGGCCCCCCATTTCGCCGAGCACGCGGGCTTCTTCCAGGAGCTCTACACGCGGGACTGGGAGCTGCTCGCCGACCTGAACGAGGCCATCATCCGCTACCTCATCGCGGCCCTGGGGATCCGCGTCCGCGTCGAGCGGCTCCGGGACCTGGTCGTGGGGGGCGAGGCCACGGGGCTCATCATCAACTTCTGCCGCGCCCTGGGGGCCGACACCTACCTCTCCGGGGTCCATGGCCGGGACTACCTGGACCTGGAGGCCTGCCGCCTCGCCGGCCTGGAGATCCGGTTCCAGGATTTCCGGCACCCGGTGTATCCTCAGGCCCAGCCCGGGCCCTTCGAGCCCTTCATGGGCGCCGTGGACCTGCTCTTCAACTGCGGGCCCCGGTCCCTGGAGGTCCTCCTGGGGGGTGGGCCGGCGGGGGAGGCGTCCAGCCATGGGTGATTGGCAAGGTGTCTCCAGCGAGTTCCTGGCGCGGCAGCGCCTCCTCATCATCAGTCCCCACGCGGACGACGAGTCCTACGGCTGCGCCGGGACCATCGGGCGCATGAAGGATCTGGGGGCGGAGGTCTTCGTGGTGTGCGTCTCGGTGGGCGACCTGGCGCACTACTCCCACGACCAGCGCTTCGTGGAGGGCCGCACGCGGGTGGAGGAGTTCTCGCGGGTCATGGAGTTCCTCCGGGTGGACGACTGGGACATCCTCTACACGGACGCCCAGACCCACGAGCGCCTGGACCGGCTCCCGCGGCGGGAGCTCATCGAGAAGTTCGAGGCCACCGGGAAGCTGGCCCTGGACCGGGTGAGGCCCACGATGCTCGCCCTGCCGGCCATCTCCTACAACCAGGACCACGAGGCGGTCTTCCGGGCCGGGTTCACCGCGGCCCGCCCGGGGGACCCCACCCTGAAGGCCTTCCAGCCCATCGTCCTGGCCTACGACAACACGGCCCTGTTCTGGAGCCTGGAGCGGGAGCGCTTCCACCCCAACCTCTACGTGGACATCACCGGCTACCTGGACCGGAAGCTCCAGGCCCTGGAGATGCACGCCTCCCAGCGCAAGGCCAGCGTGCATCACGCCTCCCTGGACAACGTCCGCCACCTGGCCCTCACCCGGGGCCGCGAGGTGAGCACGGACGCGGCGGAGGGGTACCAGGCCCTGCGCTGGGTGTTGTAGCGACGTGGCGGCGGACCACCCCATCGTCGCCATCGTGGGCCGTCCCAACGTGGGCAAGTCCACCCTCCTGAACCGCCTGGCCGGCCGCCGCATCAGCATCGTCCACCCGATGGCGGGGGTCACTCGCGACCGGGTCTCGGCCCTGGTGGAGCACGGGGGCGTGGTCTTCGAGGCGGTGGATACCGGCGGCATCGGTGTCGTGGATTCCCAGCGTCTGGAGGCCGAGATCGAGCGTCAGGTCCAGGTGGCCATGGACGGCGCCCACCTCCTCCTCCTGGTGGTGGACGTGACGGAGGGGGTGGTACCCCTCGACCGGGAGGTGGCCCGGCGGGCGCGCCAGGCGGGGCGGCCGGTGATCCTGGTGGCCAACAAGGCGGACACTCGGGAGCGGGAGGGCCTGGCGGCGGAGTTCCACGAGCTGGGGATGGGCGAGCCGATGCCCGTCTCGGCCCTGGGGGGGGCCGGGGTCCCCGAGCTCCTGGACCGGGTGGTGGAGGTCCTGCCCCGGAAGGACCCCCCGCCTCCGAGGGAGGAGTTGCTCAAGCTCGCGGTGGTGGGCCGCCGCAACGCCGGGAAGAGCAGCTTCGTCAACGCCCTGGCGCGAGGTGAGCGGGTCATCGTGAGCGAGGTCCCCGGGACCACCCGGGACGCGGTGGACGTGGTGGTGGAGGGGGAGGGGGGGCGCCTGGTGGTCATCGACACGGCCGGGATGCGCCGCGGGAATCGCTACGAGGACCCGGTGGAGTTCTACGGCCGCCACCGCACGGGGCAGTCCATCCGCAGGGCCGACGTGGTGGTGCTGGTCCTGGACTCGACCCAGGAGGTCTCGCGCACGGACAAGGGCCTGGCGGACCAGGCCCTGTCGGAGTTCAAGCCCCTGATCGTCTTCTGCAACAAGTGGGACCTGGCGCGGGGCCGCATGACCCCTGCCGAGTTCTCCCGATACCTGGGGTCGGAGCTGCCGGGCCTGGGCGTCTCGCCCGTGCTCTACGGCTCTGCCAGGGAGGGGACCCGGGTGTGGGAGACGGCGGCCCGGGCGCGGGACCTCCACCGGCAATCGGGCATCCGGGCCTCCACGGCCGAGGTGAACCGCGTCCTGTCGGCCGCCGAGGCCGAGCGCCACACGCCGGTGCGCCATAGCACCACCGGACGGATCTACTTCGCCTCCCAGATCGGGATGCGGCCTCCCACGTTCGTCCTGTTCGTCAACAAGCCCTCCCTCTACACGGAGGAGTTCCGCCGGTACCTGGCCGGGAGGCTGCGGGCCGCCTTCCCGTTCCGGGAGGTGCCGCTCCGGCTCATCGTGCGGGAGCGGCGCTCCCTCTACGACCGGGTGGAGCCGGCCCGGGAGGGCGCGCCCCGCGGGACGCCCGGCGGTGGCCCGCGCCGGAAGGGGCAGTCGGCGACGCGGTCCCGCGCGCGGCGGCGAGGCAAGGGCTAGGAGTCGTAAGACAATCCCTGCGTGAAACACCGAGGCCGAGCGAGGCGGCGCGAGGCTAGGAGCGAGGAGGAGCAATAGCAATGGAGAGCTATTCCGACGACGAGCGACGACGCATCGCGCCGCCGCAGCCGGCCGAATGTAGCAGTGATTGT
>JACQVX010000263.1 GCA_016209495.1 Planctomycetota bacterium | reverse complement strand
GTCGTAGACGCCCACGAAGACCACCTCTCGGTCTATGCCGGCGAGGACCCTCAGGTGATCCGGGACCTGGAACCGCGCCTGGCCGTCCAGCCTGGCCTCGCTCGCCGTGGAAAAGAACAGCCGGGAGAAGTTCACCTGGTCCGGGGCCCCGAACGAGGGCTTGCTCATGGAGTCCACCAGGGAGCGCCACCGCTTCTCCGTGTAGAGGTAGAGGCAGCCGCCCTGCCCACGACATAGGAATAGGGATGCCTCTTTCCCCGCCTCATCGCCTGCGGTTTCGCGCAGACGCCGCGGGAAGGCCACTCTGCCCTTGTCGTCCAGCGAATGGGTGTACTCACCTGTGAACATGACGGCGCCCGGACGCAGGAGGGGGCGGCGAGACTACTCCCCACTTTCCCCCACTTCCTACCACTTTCTGCCACCGTCAATACCATCCACCCCGATACCTGTCAAGGACCACCCAACCGACCGGGCGATCATCGACCATCATTTCACACCTGGGAACTACTATATATTGCGTTACGTTTAGTAGAACCATACACGATCTAGCGATGTCCATCAAGTGAAAGATCCCAAAAAAACCTGGGCCCGCCACGGTGGGCGGGCCCGGCTCAAAGGTGGACTACTCTGGAGGGGCTGGAGTTACTTGACGGGTCGCGAGCAGCCACCGTCGGAGGGCACCACGTCCCCCAGACGGGTCACCGAGGCAATGCCATCGCGTGGCACCATGAGTCGCGGGTGCCGGACCCACGCGCCGAATCGCGCGGCGCGTCGGATGAAGTCCTCCTTGCTCTGCCCCCCCGCACCGTCCTCGTGCTCGTCCACATCCACGAGGTGGATACCCTCCTGGGTTTCCTCGTCGCAGCGACCGATGTAGACGGTACGCCCGGCGTCCACCACCACGGTGATGCCGTGCAGAGCCCCTCGGTCCTGGTGGAAGGTGCCCATCGCCCGTCTCTACCCCTTGACCCCGGAGCAGTGGTGGTCGAAGGCCTCCACCAGACTCGCGGCCAGGGTGTGGGGGTCGCGTCCCTCGATTTGATGGCGCGGGACGAAGTGCACCAGCTCGCCGTCCCGGGAGAGGGCCAGGGAGGGGCTGCTCGGGGGGATGTCGGGGAAGTAGCCGCGGATCCGCGCCGTGGCCTCGATGTCCTGGCCGGCGAAGACCGTGGCGACGCGCTCCGGGCGATGGGCGTTCTCGAGCGCCAGGGCCACGCCGGGCCTCGCGGCGCCCGCGGCGCAGCCGCATACCGAGTTGATGACCACCAGGGCGGTGCCTTCCCGGCGGGCCATGAAGTCGTCCACCTCGCGCGCGTCGCGCAGCTCTCGGACGCCGACGCGGGTCAGCTCCTCGCGCATGGGCTGGACCAGTTCCTCGGGATAGGGCATGGGAGGTCCTCCAGTTTGAAAAGCGAATTCTATCCTATATCGGCGCCGGGTCCAGTCCCGATCGGCGTGTGGACGCGGAGGCGATGGGCCCTCACTCGTCGGATGAACTCGTTGCGCACCTTCGCGTCGGCGAGTCGGTCTTCTTGCTCCATGGGCAGGTCGGGGAACCGGCGCCTCAAGGCCAGGGCGAAGAGTCCCGCGCCCGGTGGGTCGTCGATGCCACAGGACGGCGAGCCTCGCTTGAGCACGAAGCCCGAGAGGCCCACGTGGGCGAGGGCCGAGAGCCGGACCGCGGCCCAGCGCCCGAAGGCGGGTCCCAGGTCCTCTCCCGTCCGGGTCACGACGAGCCGCGGGGAACCCGGGTCGCCCTCCAGGTGCATGGGCTCTCGCGGTGTCCCCAACCCGGCCTCGACCTCGGGACAGACAGGGACCCAGGCGAAGACCCGACCCAGCTCCGCGTCCACCACCGGGTCCAGGCGGTGGCGCCCGTCGTGGCGGACTCGGCGACCCAGCAGGCAGGCGGACACGCCCACCCGGGGGCGGGGTGGGCGGTGCGGACCTGCCTGCTCTCCCTCGCCGCGCCTCGCTTGCTCGCTCATCCCCCTATGGCGTTCATGGCCCGCGCGGGCTGCCGGAAACCGGCGAGCCCGATGGCGTGGCCTGGGCCCTTGAGCGCCACGGCATCCAGCATGATGGCGGCCAGCTCCTCGTCGCTGGCCCCCGAACGAAGCGGGCCGCGGAGGTCCGTCTCCGCGGTCGAGAACAGACAGTTGCGCAGCTTTCCATCGGCGGTGATGCGCACCCGGTCGCAGTGCTCGCAGAAGGGCTCGGTGACCGAGGCGATGAATCCGACCTTCCCCACGCCGTCGGCGAAGCCCCACAGGCTGGCCGGGTCCGAGGGGTCCGACCCCAGGGGGACCAGGGGGCCGACGCGGCCCAGGTCCTCCCGGATGCGGGCCGCCGGGTAGACCTTCCCGCGCTCCCAGGCGTGGTCGCCGTCCAGGGGCATGTACTCGATGAATCTTACCTCCCAGCCGCGCTCCCGGGCCAGTCGCCCGAAGGCCGGGACCTCGCCCTCGTTCACCCCGGCCATGACCACCATGTTGAGCTTGATGCGCAGGCCCGAGTCCTCGGCCGCCTGGATGCCCTCGAGGGTCTGTCGCAGGCCGTCCCGGCGAGCCATGCGCCGGAAGGTGGCCGGGACCAGCGTGTCCAGGGAGACGTTCACGGTGCGGAGCCCCGCCTCGCTCAGGGACCGCGCCTGCCGGGCCAGGAAGTACCCGTTGGTGGTGAGGCCCACGGCCCCGGGTCCCACCAGGTCCGCGAGGCCGCGCACCAGGACGTGAAGGTCCTTGCGGACCAGCGGCTCGCCGCCGGTGACGCGGACCCGTCGCACCCCCAGCCCCACGGCGGCGCGCGCGAGCCGCAGGAACTCCTCGAAGGAGAGGACCGAATCCCGCGGCATCCAGCGTGGGTTTTCCGGCATGCAATAGACGCAGCGGAGGTTGCATCGGTCCGTTACCGAGAGCCTGAGGCGTCGCGCCACGCGGCCGAACCCGTCCCGCAGGTCCCCCGCGTGCTCCATCATCTCCGCACCTGGATGCGCACCTCGGTCCCGCCGAAGACGTCCAGGCTGGAGCCGGTGATCCCGTCTGCATCGTCGGAGGCCAGGAAGATGGCGAGTCGGGCCACCTCGTCCGGCACCAGGCGGCGCACCAGGGGGGAACGCTCGGGGGGCGCCTCGCCCGTAGCGTCCACCGTGCCCGGGCAGATGGCGTTGACGGAGATGCCGTGCTCCCGCATCTCCCTCGCAAGGGCCTCGGTCAGGCCCTCCACGCCGAACTTGGAGGCGCACTGGGCCGTGACCCGCTCGTCGCCCAGCCGTCCATGGATGGACGAGACGTTGATCACCTTCCCCGAGCGCCGGGCCACCATGCCCGGGAGGAAGGCGCGCGAGCAAAGGAAGACGCCCCGCAGGTTGACATCGAGGGTCCGGTCCCAGTCCTCGACGGAGGTCTCCAGGAAGGGCTTCGACACGAACACACCGGCATTGTTGACCAGGACGTCCACCCGGGGATACGTCCCGTGGACCGCGCGGGCGGCGGCCTTCACCGAGGCCTCGTCGGCCACGTCGCAGGGGGCCGCCAGGGCCCGGGTCCCAGCCTCGCGCACCCCGCGCGCGGTCTCCTCCAGCCCCTCCGCGCCGCGGGCCAGGAGGGCGAGGTCGGCGCCGGCACGGGCCGCGGCCCACGCGATGGCGCGTCCTATGCCCCGGCTGGCGCCGGTGACCACGACCACTCGGCCCGCGAGGGACCTGGACGGCATGACAGGGATTCTAGGGCCGCTCGCGCGGGATGCAACAAAAGGGGACCGCGGTGGGGATCCTGGTCAGCCCCCGACGTCCACCAGGCGCAAGAGGGCCTCGCGCACCTGGTCGATGCGTTCGCCCGAGAGACCCGGGTCTTCCACCAGGAACGGCTCGCCCTCGCGGCGGGAGACGAGGACGAGGAGGCTCCGCCCGCCCTGCTCGCGCCGGGTGTCCTGAAACTCCAGCACCTTCATGCGAAGGAGCATCAGGGCCACGACGTAGCGCAGGTCGCGGTCCTGGGGGGGGCGGTCGCCCTCCAGCCTCCGGAGGAGGTCCAGCAGGAGGCCCCGATCGGCCCGAGGTCGAGGCCTGGAAGGGCGGGAGGGCTCCGGGACGCGGGTCCGCCACCAGCAGAAGGCCCCCTCCGGCGCCCCACTCCAGCAGACCAGGCAGTGGTCCACCCGGCGCAGGCCCAGCCGGTCGTCGATGAGGGCCGAGCGGCAGGGCTCGCCGGGGTGGAGTTCCCGCTGGCAGGCGGCGCAGGAACGGGCGTGGCCCGCGATGGCCCAGTCCAGGATCACCGTGGGGCCCTCAACGCGCCTCGAAGATGCGCTGGTCCACGCCCCCGGGTCCCACGCGGACCCTGACGCGGCGCAGGCAGCGGGGACACCAGCCCACGTAGGCGGTCTGCCCAGGCTGCCGGTAGATCCTCTGGTAGACCCCACAGCAGTCGAAGTGGATTCCTATGTAGGGAAGTTCGCGGTGGTCTTTCATGGTTGCCTGGATGGATTATCGGACCTCCCGGCCTTCCTTTTCAGCCCCTGCGGTGCCGGGACCATTGACGTCCCACCCGTGGATTGCTAGGATACCCCCCATTCAGTTGTGGTGTCCATATGGGTTGTCCACAATTCGTTGTGGAGAGTAGGGGTGTGTCCCCATGCCGGTTAGCGACTTCGTCCACCTCCATGTCCACAGCCACTACTCTCTGCTCGATGGGACGTGCACCGTGGGGGCGCTGGTGCGGAGGGCCGCGGAGCAGGGAATGCCGGCCATCGCCCTCACGGACCACGGCAGCCTCTTCGGGGCCTTCGAGCTTTGCAAGCAGGCGAAGCGCGTGGGGGTGAAGCCCATCCCGGGGATAGAGACCTACGTGGCGGGGGGGCGATACGACTCCCGCAGCGAGCGGGAGGACCGCACCCGCCACCACCTGGTCCTCCTGGCCAAGAACCGGACGGGCCTGCGGAACCTGATGAAGCTCTCGTCCGAGGCCTACCTCCGCGGCTTCTACTACAAGCCGCGCATCGACCGGGAGCTCCTCGCGCGCCACGCGGAGGGGCTCATCGGCCTGTCGGCCTGCATCAAGGGGGAGGTCCCGGGGGCGATCCTGCGGGACCGGCCGGACCAGGCCCGCGAGCTGGCGGCCACCTATCGGGACATCTTCGCCCCGGGGGACTTCTACCTGGAGGTCATGGACCACCGCATGGAGATGGAGCGCAAGGCGGTGGTGGGGCTCTCGGAGATAGCCCGGGAGATGGACCTGCCGGTGGTGGCCACCAACGACATCCACTACATGGACCCCGGGGACTGCGAGGCCCAGGACGTCCTGGTCTGCATCCACAGCGGGAAGTCGTACACCGACCCGAAACGGCTGAAGTTCTCCACCGACCAGGTCTACTTCAAGGACGAGTCCCAGATGCGCTCCATGTTCCCCGACCACCCGGAGTGGGTCCTGCGGACCCGGGAGGTGGCGGAGAAGGTGGACGTGGCCTTCGAGACGGGGGTCTACCACCTGCCCCGCTTCGTCCCGGAGGACGGCTCCACGCCGGAGTCCTACCTGCGCCACCTCTGCGCGGAGGGCCTGAGCAGGCGCTACCCGGCGGCGGACGCGCGGCACCGGGGGCGGCTGGACTACGAGGTCCGGGTCATCGAGGAGATGGGCTTCGTATCGTATTTCCTGATCGTTCAGGATTTCATCAACTGGGCCCGGCGCCAGTCCATTCCCGTGGGGCCGGGCCGCGGCTCGGCGGCGGGCTCCATCGTGGCCTACTGCCTGGGGATCACGGACCTGGACCCGCTGCGCTACGACCTCATCTTCGAGCGCTTCCTCAACCCGGGCCGGGTCTCCATGCCGGACATCGACGTGGACTTCTGCCAGGACGGCCGGGACCGGGTCATTGACTACGTGCGGGGGAAGTACGGCGAGGAGAGCGTCACCCAGATCATCACCTTCGGGTCCCTGAAGGCGAAGCTGGTGGTGCGCGACGTGGGCCGGGTCCTGGGCCACCCGCTCTCGGAGACGGACCGGCTGGCGAAGCTGGTCCCGGACCGCATCGCCGACGAGAAGGGCGAGCTCAAGCCCGCCACCCTGGGCCACACCCTGGAGACGGTGCCGGAGTTCAAGGCGGCCTACGAGGGCGACCCCGGGGTGCGCCGCATCCTCGACACCGCGCTCAAGCTCGAGGGCCTGGCGCGGCACCCGGGCACCCATGCGGGGGGGGTGATCATCTCCGACGCCCCGGTGACCGAATACGTCCCGCTCTACAAGGGCGAGAAGACGGGGGTGACCACCCAGTTCCCCATGGACCAGGTGGAGGAGCTGGGCCTGGTGAAGATGGACCTCCTGGGCCTGCGCACCCTCACCATCATCGACCGGGCGGTGCGCCTGGTGAGGGAGGTCCACGGGGTGGAGCTGGACGTCCTCGCCCTGGACCTGGAGGACCGGAAGACCTACGGGCTCTTCTCCCGGGGCGAGACCTCCGGCGTGTTCCAGTTCGAGTCCGAGGGGATGCGCAGCCTCCTGGTCCAGGCGCGGCCCGACCGCCTGGAGGACCTCATCGCCCTGAACGCCCTCTACCGCCCCGGGGCCATGGACCATATCCCCGAGTTCTGCAACCGCAAGCACGGACGCGAGGCGGTGGTCTACTTCCACGAGAAGGCGCGGCCCATCCTGGAGGAGACCTACGGCGTCATCGTCTACCAGGAGCAGGTCATGCGCCTGGCCCACGAGCTGGCCGGTTTCAACCTGGGGGACGCCGACCAGCTCCGCAAGGCGATGGGCAAGAAGAAGGCGGATCTCATGGCGAGGTTCGAGCGGCAGTTCATCGAGGGCTGCGGCGCCACGAGCGCGATCCCGGAGGCCAAGGCCCGCGAGATCTGGATCCTGCTGGCCAAGTTCGGCGAGTACGGCTTCAACAAGAGCCACAGCGCCGCCTACGCCCTGGTGGCCTACCAGACCGGCTACCTGAAGGCCAACTACCCGGTGGAGTACATGGCGGCCCTCATCTCCTGCGAGCTCGCGGACGTCGACACGGCGGCGCAGTACGTGGCCGAGGCCCGCGGCATGGGCATCCAGGTCCTGCCCCCGGACGTGAACGAGAGCCGCTTCGAGTTCACCGTGGTAGGGGGGCGCATACGCTATGGCCTCGGGGCCATCAAGGGCGTGGGGGAGCGTGCGGCGGCGGGCATCGTGGCGGCGCGGGACGAGGGGGGCCGCTTCCGGGACCTGCACGACCTCACCTCGCGGGTGGACCTGGTCCACTGCAACAAGGCCACGCTGGAGGTCCTGATCAAGGCCGGGGCCCTCGATGGGCTGGGCGTCCATCGGGCCCAGAACATGGCGGCGGTCGAGGGGGCCCTGCGCATGGGGGCCCGAGCGCAGGCGGACCGGAGGGCGGGGCAGTTGACGTTGTTCGAGGCCTTCGGGTCGTCCGTCGCCGAGGATGCCCCCGCGGGTGCCCTCCTGCCGGAGGTGGCGCCCTGGGACCGCCGCACGCTGCTGGCCCACGAGAAAGAGGTCCTCGGGCACTACGTCTCGGGACACCCCCTGGACGAGCACGCCGAGACGCTCTCCCGTTTCACCACCCACTCGCCCGGCAAGCTGGGTCCGGTCGCGGACGAGACCCCGGTGGTCGTCGGGGGGCTCGTCCGATCCGTGCGCCCCTGGCAGACGAAGAATGGGACCATGGCCTTCGTCTCCATCGAGGGGCGCGACGGGGCCGTGGACGTGGTGGTCTTCCCGGACGACTACTCGAGGCTGCGCTCGGTGGTGGTCGCCGAACGGGCGGTCATTGTTCGAGCTCGGATGCGCCGGAGGGCTGGCCGCGACGAGCCCTCGCTGGTGGCCGAGGAGGTGACCCCGGTCGAGGCGGCCCTGGAACGCTTCGTGGCTCGAGTGGTCCTGGAGGTGCCCCTGCCCGGGAAGGCCCTCACGGACCTCCTGGCGCTCCGGGACCTGCTCCACCTCCACCCGGGTACCACTCCGGTCACCCTGGTCTTTGCCGACGGTGTGGGGCAGCGAGCCCACATGGAAGTCGGCGACGAGCTTCGCGTGAAGGCATCGGACGCACTGGTGCGCGAAGCGGAGGGCCTCCTGGGGCCCGGCGTCGCCCGTCTGGAGTATCGAGTGGGCTAGCCCGACCTGTTGCGGGCCTCCACAGTGTAGACCTACGCCACTGGCGGAGCCTTCCCGAGGTCAATCCAACTCCTTGTCGTATATGAAGCGCCCCTTGATTTCACAAGGGTGAAGCTGGGGCACGAACCTTGTTGCTTGCCCCGTGGGGAATGGAAGCAGGGCAGAAGGCAGGGGAGGGACCAGGGGCGATGACCACGCTCTTCACGGACGAGGGCCAGGGGCTCCTCAAGAACACCGAGTTTTCGCCAGGGGTCCTGTCCTCAATCAAGGCCTACGACTTCCTCGACGGGAACGACTACGAGGGTCCGAACCGCCGGAGGTCGAACATCAACTCGGTCCACCACTATTTCCTGCGCAGGCTGGACGAGGAGATCAAGCGCGCCAAGCGCCACGGCCGGCGGCTCTCCGTCCTGGTGATGCACGTGCGGGGCCTCCACGCCCTGAGAGATCGCGATGGCGATGGGCGCGCCGCGGAGGTGATCGCCAGCGTCCAGCGCGTGATCCAGGCGACCCTGCGGGACATCGACCTGGCGGCACGCTTCGGCGACGTCAAGTTCAAGGCCCTCCTCCCGGAGACCGACCACGACGGGGCCGCGGCCATCGTGGAGCGCATCCACCGGGAGCTCGCCCAGGCGCTGGACGACGCCCTGGGGGTCTACCTGGAGATCGATATCGTCAGCTTCCTCAGCGACGCGGACGAGGTCCGCCCGGTGGTCCGGCATGGTCCGCCCTCGGGCCGCTTCGCGGCCCAGCGGGCCGAGGAGGCCTGCGGGGAGGGCGGTGGCGAGGGCGGGGATCTCCACCCCATCGAGTCCACGGACCCCTATCGGTACGGAAACCTGATAGGTCGCTCCGAGGCCATGAAGGAGGTGTTCCGCCTGGTGGACCGCGTGGCCGGGACCGAGCACCCGGTGATCATCTACGGCGAGAGCGGGACCGGGAAGGAACTCATCGCGAAGGTCCTCCACCAGCTCGGCTCCCGCGCCGAACGGCCCTTCATCGCGGAGAACTGCGCCGCCCTGTCGGAGACCCTCCTGGAGGCGGAGCTCTTCGGCTTCGTGCGCGGCGCCTTTACCGGCGCCGATCGGGACAAGCAGGGCCTCTTCGAGCTGGCCGACGGCGGCACCCTCTTCCTGGACGAGGTGGGGGACATGAGCCTGGCCATGCAGAAGAAGCTGCTGCGAGTCCTCCAGGAAGGCGAGGTGCGGCCCCTCGGGGCCAAGCAGACCCGGAAGGTGGACGTGCGGGTCATCGCCGCGAGCAACCTGGACCTCCGGACGCTGGTGGAAGAGGGGAAGTTCCGCGAGGACCTCTTTTATCGGCTGAACGTGATCACCGTGAAGCTCCCGGCCCTGCGGCGGCGCCCTGAGGACATCCAGTTACTGGTCGGCCACTTCCTGGACAAGGTGGCCCAGAACACGCGCCGTCCCCGCAAGCGGATCACGCGCGAGGCCATGCGCCTCCTCGCGCGCTATGGCTGGCCTGGCAACGTGCGCGAGCTGGAGAACGAGGTCAAGAAGCTCGTGACCCTCTCCGACGACGTCATCGGCGTGGACGTGGTCTCGCCGCATATCCGGAACGAGCGTGCCCCAGAGCCCCTGGCGGGCACCGTGGACGAGGGCGACGACGCCCTGAGCCTCAAGGACCGGGTGGAGCGGATCGAGAAGAGGCTCATCGAGGAGACCTTGAAGAAGACCGGCTGGAACAAGTCCAGGACCAGCGAGATCCTCGGCCTCTCCTGGAACGGCCTCTCGAAGAAGATCAAGCGGTACGGGGTCGTCCAGCCGGAGGCGGAGCGCGCCGCCGGCTGATGGCTCGGGGGGGCGGCCGAAGACGGCCCGCCCCCGATGTCCCCCCCCAGCCGGACCGTTCGAGTCCTGCCACCACGACCGGGGCCCGTCCGCGAGACGGGCCCCGCCCCTGTACGCCCCCGGGTCGCGTCCCTTCGCCGCTCTCCACCCCGTGCGCACCCACAACCTCGTGCAGACCGTCCGGGCCGCCGACCGATCCGTCCGGGCCTCGCTAACTCACGCGATCAAGCGACTTGTCCCGTGGCCCCCCCGGAGGCACCGGACGTGCGCCGGGCGATGCCGGTCACGGTGAGAAGGGACGGGCCCACGGGCTGGGCCCCCGGACGGAGAGGCGAGAGATGGAGAACTTGATTCTTGGGGAGGGGGTTCGCTACCTCGCGGCCCCGGAGGGGCTGACCGGGTCGGCGGCCCGGCGACTGGGAGACGCCCTGTGCGCCGCGGCCTCCGAGGGTTGCCGCGCGGTGGTCCTGGACCTGGGAGAGTGCCGGTCCATCGACTCCCTCGGGGTGGATGCCCTGGCGAGGGGACTGGACGCGGGTCTGGGGCTCGCCCTGGCCGTGGGGGCCTTCTTCGATTTCAGTACCGAGCTGCTCCACCTGTGCATGAACCGGCGGGGCATCTCCGTTCATTACGCCTTCGATCAGGCCCTGGCGCGCAGTGGCGTCCAGGGCGCGCTCGATGGGATTTCACGGGGCGGGCCGGCGCGCCGGCGGCGGCCCCACGTGGTGAGGCCCTCGGCGTGAGCGTTCACGCGGGCCTCGAGAAGGAGCATTCGATGGGGACCAGGACCCTGGATCGGGTAAGGAGGGACGCGATGGGCATGTTCACCCACAATCGCTGGACGGGTGTCGTGGTGACGGTCCTTGCCGGACTGGCCATCACGGTGACCGGCGGCTGCAGCAAGGAGAAGAAGCGCGTGGTGCGCGCGCCCGCGGTGGCGGGCACCACGACGGGGGCTTCCACCGGGACGGGGACCTCCACGGTCACCCCGGCCGCCCCCATGGTCATCGCCCGCGGGCAGCACAGCGCCACGCGGCTCCCCTCCGGCGAGGTCCTCATCGCCGGCGGCATGACCTCCGCGAGCGGCGTCTCCAACACCGCCGAGGTCTACTCCAACGGGGCCTTCGTACAGGTCTCCCCCATGGCCTCTCCCCGGGTGGACCACAGCGCCACCCTGCTCTCCAGCGGCAAGGTCCTCGTCGCTGGCGGCCGCGCCGACGCCTCGGGCCTCCAGGTCCTGGCCTCCACGGAGGTCTACGACCCGGCCACCCGCAGCTTCACGCCCGGGCCGGCCCTGAGCCACCCGCGCGCCATGCACGCGGCGGTGAGCTTCCAGGTCAACAACATGGAGTTCGTCATCCTCTGTGGCGGCGTGTCCCAGGGCGGGGCGGCGCCGGCCATCGTGGCGGACGCCGAGCTCTACATCGCCCAGTCCAACGCCGTGGTGCCCCTGCAGGCGCGCATGGTGACCGCGCGCTTCGGCCACAACGCGGCGGCCCTCGCGGGCGGCCGCGTCCTCGTGCAGGGCGGCTTCGCCTCCCTGGCGAACCAGTTGGCTCCGGTGGAGGTCTACGACCCGGCGACCAACCAGTTCGCCGCCGCCAGCCCCATGGGCCTGGATCGCGCGGCCAATAGCCTGACGGCCCTGGCCCGGGGCGGCATCCTCGCCATCGGCGGCCAGGCCGCCTCCGGCGTGGAGTCCTCGGCGGAGCTCCTCGATGTCGCCACCTCCCGCTGGGTCCCCCTGGCCTCGCGGATGCTCTCGGTCCGCCGCGACCACAGCGCCACCGAACTCACGGACGGCCGCGTCCTCGTGGTGGGCGGGCGCGACGCCCAGATGGCCCTCGCCAGCACCGAGATCCTGGCGGGTCCGCCGGGCGCCCAGGCCAACGCCGGCAGCTTCGCCATGGGTCCCCAGCTCGCCGCGGCCCGCCGCATGCACACCGCCACCCTGCTGCCCGCGGGCTCGGTGCTGGTGGCCGGCGGCTTCGACGCCTCGGGCAACGTCCTGAAGAGCGCCGAGATCGTGAACGTGGGCGCCGCCGGCCAGACAGGCCAGGGCGGGCTCTTCATCAGCGGCGTCACCCCGCCCAACGCCTTCCCCGGCAGCATGGTCACCATCACCGGCTCGGGCTTCAGCCCCAATCCGGCGCAGAACCTTGTGACCTTCAACGGCATCCCGGCCCAGGTCCTCACCGCCACGCCCAACCAGCTCGTGGTGCAGGTCCCCCAGGGCGCCTTGCCGGGCGGCACCGTCACCGTGACGGTGGGCGGTCTCTCCTCGAACCCCTTCCAGTGGGGCATCCCCGGCAGCCAGCCCGGCCAGCCGATCCTCACCTCGCTGGCCCCGCCCAATGGCAAGGACGGCCAGATCGTCGTGATCCGTGGCGCCGGCTTCGACCCGAACGGCGTCAACAAGGTCCTGTTCGCGGGCCAGCAGGCCACGGTCTCCAGTGTCCTGCCCAACCAGATCATCTGCATCGTCCCGCAGAACGCGCAGACCGGGCCCGTGGTCGTGGAGACCAACGCCAAGCAGTCCAACCCGCTGATCTTCACCGTGGACCTCCCGGCGCCGCAGATCCTCTTCGTGCTGCCCTCCTCCGGTTCGCCGGGCGGCATCACGACCCTCACGGGGCGGAACTTCTCCACCACGGCTGGCAACAACCGGATCTACTTCAACGGGCAGCCGGCGGTCGGGCTGGTCTCCTTCAATATCAAGAACCTGCCCCTGATCGGGAGCGTGAGCGAGATGGTGGTCCTGGTGCCGGCCAACGCCACCACGGGGCCCCTGTGGGTGGAGATCAACGGCCAGAAGTCCAACGCGGTGAACTTCACCGTCAACACCTCCAGCCCGACGCCGACGCCCACGCCGACCCCGACTCCCACGCCGGGCGCCGTGAGCATCACCTTGACCAGCGCCCCCAGCACCCTGACCCAGGGTAGCCCCCTCTCGGTCTCCTGGACCGTGGGCGGCGTCTCCCAGGTGAGCCACACCAACGTGCACCTGGACAACATGGCCCACAGCTCGGCCGAGTGGCAGACGGGCATCGGCTGGGACTTCGGTCCCATCCAGTCGGGTCCCGCGGGCGCCTTCAGCAACACCCTGACGCCCAGCGCCCCGGGCACCACCCTCTACTACGTGGTGCACGTGCAGGCCAGCGGCGCCGACTACTACTCCGCGCAGCAGACGCTGACCCTCTCCGGCGGGACGACTCCGCCCCCGGCCGGCAACGTCACGGTCACGCTGACCTCCAGCCCCGCCTCGGTGGCGGCCGGCGCCACCTACCAGATCGGCTGGGCCGTGGCCGGTGCGGCGAACGTGTCCCACACCAACATCCACTGGGACTCCACCTCCCACACCAGGACCGACTGGGAGAACCTGGCGGGCAACTTCGGCACCATCGAGGTGGGCGCCTCCGGCTCCTACACCAACACCCTGGACGCGCCCGCCGCCCCGGGCAAGGTCTACTTCGTGATCCACACCCGGGCGGACAACGTGGACTACTACTCCGCCGAGTACACCATCGACGTGCAGTAGCGGTCCGTCCGACTCCAGTCCAGCCGCGCGGCGCCGGCCCTCCGACAGGGGGGCCGGTGCCGTTTCGTTCGAGGGAGGGTACAATCGCGCTTTCCATGGACGTCCCGGCGCGGGTCCGCTCGAACGTGGAGGCGGTGCGCGAGCGCATCCGGGCCGCCTGCCTCCGCGCCGGTCGTGACCCCCGCGCCGTCACCCTGGTAGGGGTGACCAAGGCGGTGGGAGAGGAGGCGGCGCGTTCGCTGGTGGCCGCGGGTGTGCGGGACCTGGGCGAGAACCGGGTTCAGGCGGCAGCGTCGCGCGTGGAGGCCCTGGCGGACCTGCCGGTGCGCTGGCACCTCATCGGTCACCTCCAGCGGAACAAGGCCGCAGGGGCGGCGCGCCTCTTCCACTGCTTCCATGCCTTGGACGGCGATCGGGTGGCGGAAACCCTGGACGCCGCGGCGGCCCGCGCGGGCCGGCGCATCCCCGTCCTCCTGGAGGTGAACGTCTCCGGGGAGCCGAGCAAGCACGGCGTGGCGCCGAGCGTCGCCTCGTCCCTCCTGGAGGCGGCCCGACGGCTCACCTACCTGGAGGCCGTGGGCCTCATGACCATGGCGCCGCGGTGGCAGGACCCGGGGGAGGTCCGGGCGGTCTTCCGGGGGCTCGCGGCTCTGGCGCGGGACCTGGGCGGGGAGGCGGCCGGGCTCCGGCACCTCTCCATGGGCATGTCGGAAGACTTCGAGGTGGCGGTGGAGGAGGGCGCGACGATGGTGCGCATCGGCACGGCCCTCTTCGAGGGGCTGGACTAGGTTGCCGATCCTGGTGGTGGAGAAGGGCCCCGACAAGGGCAGGACCCACCGGGTGGCCCCCCGTGGCACCGTCACCGTGGGGAGGGACCCGGGGGCGTCGCTCGCGCTCTCCGACGCCATGGCCAGTCGCCGGCAGTTCCGCATCGAGGCCGCCGACGGGGCCTACACCCTGCGGGACCTGGGCTCCTCCAACGGGACGCTGGTGAACGGCGAACGGGTGGAGGAGAAGCGCCTGGAGTTCAACGACCGCATCCTGGTCGGGCAGACCCTGCTCTCCTTCCTGGAGAGCGACGAGCGCCGTTCCCGCGGGGTGTATACGGGGCGCACCATCGGCGGCTACCGCGTGCAGGAGCTCATCGGCCGGGGCGGAATGGGGACGGTCTACAAGGCCATCCAGGTCTCCCTGGAGCGCCCCGTGGCCCTGAAGGTCCTCTCCCGCGAGCTGACCCGGGACGTGGCGTTCATCCGCATGTTCCGCCGGGAGGCGCGCTCGGCCGGTTCCCTCAACCACCCGAACATCGTCCAGGTATTCGACGTGGGCGAGAGCCCCCCGGGGGATGGGGCCCCGGAGGGGGTACACTACATCTCCATGGAGTACCTCTCCGGCGGGAGCGTGGACGACCTGCTTTCCCGTCAGGGCGCGCTGCCGGTGGCCCGGGCGCTGGCCATAGCCCGCGACGCCGCCCGCGGCCTGGACTACGCGGAGCGGCGGCGGATCATCCACCGGGACATCAAGCCCGACAACCTCCTGCTCTCCGAAGACGGGGTGGCCAAGATCTGCGACCTGGGCATCGCCGAGTCCATGAAGGGGCCGGGGCCCGTGGTGCAGGCCTCCGGGGCCTGCGGGTCCCCCTACTACATCGCCCCGGAGCAGGCCAGGAACCTCCCCATCGACCACCGGGTGGACATCTATTCCCTGGGGGTCAGCCTCTACCAGATGCTCTCGGGCCGCACGCCGTTCCTCGGGAGCTCGCCCCGGGAGGTCATCCTCAAGCACCTGAACGAGGACCCGCCCCCCCTGATGGCTCAACGCCCAGGGCTGCCCGCGCCCTTGTGCGACCTGGTCCATCGCATGATGTCGCGGGACCCGAGTGGCAGGCCGGCGAGCGCCGGGGTCCTCCTGGCCGAGATGGAGGGGATCCGACTCCTGGAGCAATCCCCCGGGACCACCACCCTGCACGTGCTTGCCGAGGAGGGAGGACCGTCGGCGGGAGGGGCAGCCGACGCGGCCGCGCCGCCGGCGACCGGCGGCGCGGAGGTCCCCGTCCCGTTGGCGGGCGAAGGCACGGCGCTCTCCCTGGGGTGGCTCAAGGCGTCGGTGGTGGCGGCCTGCGTGGTCCTGACCCTTGGCCTGGCCGCGGTGGGTGGCTACCGCGTCGTGGAGGGCCGGCGCCTGGCGGGGCTCCAGCGCGAGGCGGCCCGGGCGCGGCTGCTGGACCAGGCGGAGGCCGGGCTCGAGGCGGGCGAGCTGGACCGGGTCGCCGCATGGCTAAAGGAGGCCCTGGAGGGGAACCCCGTGCCGGGGCAGGCGGCCCGGGGCGCGGCCCTCCAGGCGCGCCTGGCGGTGCTGCGGGATGAGGCAGGCCAGCGCCACCGGGAGGCGGATGCCCGCGCCGCCCTGGACGACGCGCTGACCTGGGCCACGGCCTACCCCGGCAGGAGGGAGGAGGCGGCCCTGCGCCTCGAACGCGTGGCGGAGGGGCACGCGGGGACAGAGGCCTCTCTGGAGGCCTCCAGGGAGGCCGCCCGCCTGCGGGCGCACCTCGCCGAGGAGGCCGAGCGGGAGACCGCGGCCCGGCGCCGGGAGGAGGAGGCCCGCGCGGCGTTCGCGGAACTGGCCGGGCAGGCCGAGTCCCTGGCGGCGGGGCGGCGATTCGGCGAGGCCATGCGCGCATGGGAGGGCTTCCCCGCGGCCCTGGCGGACACGGAGGCCGGCGGCGAGGTGGCCGCGGCCGTCGAGGGGTTGCGCCAGAGGGCGGATGCCGCCTGGAGGGAGGTGGCGGCCGCGGCGGGTGGGAGACTGGCGGCGGACGACTTCGAGGGGGCGCGCTCCATCTACCATCCGGTGGAGGACGGCTTCGGCCTGGAGGACCTGGCGGAGGCCGCGCGGCGAGCCCTGCGGGAGGTGGAGCGATCGGAGACGATCTACCGGGGCGCCGCGAGGCAGGCCCTGCTCCAGCGCGACGAGGCCGCGTGGGCCCAGGCCGAGGCCGCGGCGGGGAGGCACCTGACGGCCTTCGAACTGGAATCCGCGGCGGCCTCGGTGCGCGCGGCCCTGGGTTCCCTGCAATCCGGGGGCGTACGTTCCCGGGCGGAGCGGCGCCTGCGGGAGCTGGAGCTGGCCCGAGACGCCGTGTCCGGTCTGTGCGAGCGCATCCGGGGGCACCCGGGAGACGAGGCGATCCGCCACGAATTCGGGGGGGTCTGGGGCGTGGCGGTGGACGCCGATCCGGCCGCGGGCATCACGTTCCGGGTGCCTGGGGGACAGGTCCAGCGGGTCTGGACGCAGCTCGGGGCCGAGGCGGTGACCCGCCACATCATGGCCAGCGACGCACCGCCGGCGGACCTGGCGGGCGCTTCGGTGCTGGCCCTGCACGCCGGGGAGCGGGACCGCGCGGAAAAGGCCATCCGCGCGTCGAGGCGCGCCCTGGACGCGGGGGCACCGGCACCGGGGGACCTGGGCGCGATCCTCGACGCGCTGGAGGCGAGGCTGCGCACCCCTTGATCCCCGTGACGGGCAACGCGCGCGGCGCGAGCTTCCGCGTCCACGCGGCCGCGGGCTCCACCCGGGAAGGCATCCAGGGGGTCCACGGCGAGGCCCTCAAGGTGGCGGTGCGCGTGGCCCCGGAGCGGGGTCGCGCCAACCGTGCCCTCTGCGCCCTCCTGGCCGCCGAGCTGGGCGTCGCTCGGCGCGACGTGCGGGTCGTCGTCGGCGAGGCCGCCCGCGACAAGACCGTGGAGGTGGCGGGTCTGGGCGCGGAGGAACTGGTCTCGCGCCTGCGTGGGCTCTTGGCCCGCGCCCGAGGGACCGGTCGGGGGAGGGAGACAGGATGAGCGGCGAGCCGGTCCTGGGGATCATCGGCGGGAGTGGACTCTACGAGATGGAGGGTCTGGAGGAGGTCGAGGAGCGCTGGGTGGGTACCCCCTGGGGAGCCCCCTCGGACGCCATCGTCACGGGGCGGCTGGGCGGGGTGCGGCTGGCCTTCCTGCCGCGTCACGGGCGAGGCCACCGGGTGGCACCTTCGGAGCTGAACGTCCTGGCCAACATCCATGCCTTGCGCCAGCTCGGGGCCTGCTGGGTCATTTCCGTGAGCGCCGTGGGAAGCATGCGCGAAGGCATCTGCCCCGGGGACATGGTGGTCCCGGACCAGCTCGTGGATCGCACCCGCGCGCGCCCCTCCAGCTTCTTCGGCGAGGGCTGCGTGGCGCACGTGGCCTTCGCGGACCCGTACTGCCCGAGGCTGCGGCGTTCGGTGGTCGAGGCGGCGGGCCGTTCCGGGGCCACGGTCCACGACGGGGGCACCTACGTCTGCATCGAGGGCCCCCAGTTCTCCACCCGGGCCGAGAGCCGCCTCTACCGGCAGTGGGGCGCGGACGTCATCGGGATGACCGCCCTCCCCGAGGCAAGGCTGGCCAGGGAGGCGGAGCTCTGCTACGCCACGCTGGCCCTCTCCACGGACTACGACTGCTGGCACGAGGGAGAGCCGGACGTGAGTGTGGAGGGGGTCGTGGCGGTGATCCGGCGGAACGTGGAGGCCTCGAGGCGCATCATCCGCGAGGTGGTCGGGGCGCTCCCGGCGAGGGATTGCCCCTGCGGCCGCGCCCTGGAGCACGCCATCATGACCTCGCCGGACCGCATCCCCCCGGCCACCCGGGAGCGGCTTGCCCTCCTCGTCGATCGCTACCTCCCGCCGAGGACCTAGGCGAGACAGGGTGGGGCGGCCCCTGGTCCTGGTGCTGGCCCTGGCGGCCCTCGTGCGCGTGGTGGCCGCCCTGGGTCTCCCGGAGGTGCGATTCCCGGACTCCCGGACCTACGAGGCCCTGGCCCGCTCTCTGGCCGAGGGGGGCGCCCTCCGGGAGACGAGCGGCGATCGGGCCCGGGTGGCGCCACTCTACCCGGCGGTCCTCGCGGCCGGGCGCGCCGTCCTGGGACCCGGGCCGCTGGCCTACCGGCTCCCGCAGCTCGCCCTGGGCATGGCCACGGTGGCGGGGGTGGCCCTCCTGGCGGCGGCCCTCTGGGGACGCTCGGCCGGGCTGGCGGCGGGCGTCCTCGCGGCCCTGGACCCGTTCGCGGTCTACTTCGAGTCGCTCCAGCTCACAGAGGGTCCGGCCCTCGCCCTCGTGACCTGGACGGCCTGGGCGTCCTGGCGCGCCCGGGGAGACGCCACGGCGGCCGTGGCGGCGGGCGTCCTCACGGCGGCAGGGGCCCTGACGCGCCCCGCCCTGGCCGTCCATGGTCTGGCCCTGTTGGGCGCCGCCCTGATGCTCCCGGGACCCGGGGGCCCAGGGGCCAGGCGGGCCGCCGGCCACCTGGCCCTGGCGCTGGTGGCCTTCGTCCTGGTTTCTGTCCCGTGGTGGGAGAGGAACCACAGGGTCCTGGGCGCCTTCGTGCCGCTCACCACCGACGGGGGCTCGTCCCTCTACGAGGGCAACTCTCCTCGGGCCACCGGCGCGCCGGCCATCCCCGAGACCAGCGCAAGGCGCTCGGCGGAGCTGGGCCTGGGGGAGGTCGAGAGGGACCGTGCCCTGCGCCGCGAGGCGCTGGGGTGGATCGCCGCTCACCCCGGGGTCTTCCTCGGGCTGGCCATGGTGAAGCTCACGCGGACCTGGAGCCCCGTCCCCAATCACGGGCCCTACCGTGGCTGGGGATACGCCCTCCCCAGCCTGGCGGCCTGCCTCGTGGTGCTGGGCCTCTCGGTGCTGGGCCTCGTCGTCGCGGCGCGGCGCCACGCGGGGTGGGTCGCCGCCTGGTGCCTGGTGCCCGCCCTCGTCGTATGCCTGACCCACTGCGTGTGGGTGGGCTCGGTGCGATACCGGATGCCCGCATGGCCGCTTCTGGAGGTCCTGGCCGGGGCCGGGATGGCCGCGGTCGCCGGGGCGTCAGTCCCGCGGGATCACCACCCGCCGTAGCCGCACGCCCCCGTCCTCGACGATGTAGACGACTCCACCCGGCTGGACCGCGAGACCGCACGGGCCATCGAGCTGGGCCGAACGGGCCGGTCCCCCGTCGCCGGCGCCGCCGCGCGTGCCGCTGCCGCAGACCGTCTGGATCGTCCCGTCCGAGGCGCGTATCCGCCGGATGCGGTGGTTCCCCTGGTCCGCGACGTAGAGGTCGCCATGTTCGTCCACGGCCACGTCGGCCGGGTTCTGGAGCAGGGCCTCCCGCGCCGGTCCCCCGTCGCCCGAGTACCCGCCCGAGGCGAACTGTCCCGCGATGCGGTCCCAGTCCCCCGTGGCGGGGTCGAGGGCCAGGACCGAGTGCCCCTCGCGGTCCGCCACGTAGACCCTGCCTGCGTTCGTCAGGTCCAGGCCCTGGGGGCTCCACCACTGGACCTCCCGCGCCCGCCGGTCGGTCTGGGGTGTCCCGGCCGGCGCCTCCTGGAAGAGGACCTCCGGGGTGCCTCCGGCGGGTCCCCGCGGGTCCAGGCGGCCCAGGACCCGGCGACCCGGCTCGTAGGAGAGGAAGTAGAGCCGCCCGTCGCGTCCCCAGGCCAGGTCGCTCAGGAACGGCCAGCGGAGGGACTCCACCGCGGGGCCGCCGGCGGCCAGGCGGACGACGCCGGCCCCCTCGCGAGTGTCGTTGGAGACGTAGACGGCGCCGTCGCTCGCGCAAGCGACGCCGCGCATGGGCCCCAGGAGCAGCGATCCCGTCGCCAGGCCCGGCGACCAGCCCGCGTCCGTGCCCAGGGCCCCCACGGTCCCCAGGGTGCCGTCCAGGGGGTCCACCCGGAGGACCGTCTTGCCCAGGTCGTCTCCCTGGTCCCCCAGCTCCAGGTTCGTCCACACCGCCAGGAGGAGCTCCCCGCCGGGGCCGAGGGCCACCTGCCGCGGCTGGTGGGGGAGGGACTGCCGCGCGGGGAGCGGCCGACCGGGGGCCGCCCCGCCGAGGACCGTGCGGATGGACCCGTCCGCCGGGTCCACGCGGCGCACCCTGTGGTTGTAGGTATCGGCGATCCAGAGTGCGCCATCGGGGCCCACGGCCAGCCCCTGCGGGAGGTTCAGCATGGCCTCGCAGGCCGGACCCCCGTCTCCCGACAGGCCGCTCAGGCGGTCCGGGTGGCCGGCCACCACGCGCGAGCGGGCGGTCTCCAGATCCAGGGCGTGGACCTGATGGTCCAGGGTCGCGCAGGCGTAGAGGGTTCGCCCGTCGCCGGAGAGGGCGAGGCCCGTCGGGCTGGCCAGCCCCGGCCATAGGGTCTCGAGGCGGCCGGTGGCCAGGTCCAGCCGGCGGACGCGGTCGTTGCCCGTGTCGGCGATGTAGAGCTGGAGCGCGCCATCGACGGCGAGGCCCCGGGGGGCGTCCAACCGCGCGGCCGTCGCCGGGCCGCCGTCCCCCGAGGCCCCGCGTGTCCCGTCGCCGGCCACGGTGCGGACCAGGCCGTCCGTCCCCAGGCAGCGCACCCGGTGGCTCCCGGCGTCGGCGATGTAGAGCGCGCCGTCCCGGGCCATGGCCAGGGCCTCCGGCCCATGAAGTTCGGTCCGCGTCCCTGGGCGGCCGTCTCCGGAGTCCCGGGCCTCGCCCGTGCCCGCGGTCCACCGGGCCCGGTCCTGCCCCAGGTCCAGCAGCCATATCCCCTGGGCGGTGCGGTCCGCCACCAGGACCGACAGGCGGCCCGCCGAGGACACCGCCACCAGGGCCGAGGGGGTCTGGAGGGTGAGGTCTCCCAGGCGGGTCTCGTCGTGGACGAGGCGGCCGCGCGCCACGGGGCGCGTGAGGGGGCGCACCCTTCCGGTCCCCGGCTCCGCCACCAGGACGCGGTGGGCCCCGCGCTCCGCCACCACGAGCCGCCCATCGCCCAGGAAGGCCAGGGCCGAGGGGAAGGAGAGGCTGGCCTGGTCCCCGGGGAGAGGCTCGGTCCATGGCCCTGCCACGGTCTCCGTGACCGTCCCGTCGTAGGGGAACGCGGCCGATACCACCCCCAGGACGCGCACCCTCACGGCGGGGATCCGGACGGGTCCCAGGTCCGCCCAGGCGTTCCACAGGTAGAGGTGGGGCCGGCCCTCGGGCGAGGCGGCCAGGCCAACGGTCCCCTCGCTGGGGTATCCGGCGGCCTCTCGCGCGGGTCTCCAGGCGACCCCGCCGTCCGCGCTGAACTCCACGAGGATGGTCGCGCTCCCCGGGTGGGCGAGGTGCAGGGCATAGCGCACCGTGGGCCGTAGCGAAGAGCCGGCGACGGCGATGTCGCGGGCGGTCGGTCGCGCGTCCACGCCGGGGGTGCAGCCCCAGGCCCAGAGGGCGAGCCCCAGGGCCGCGCACCGCCGTCCCGGAGCCCTCACTCCCCCGCCTCCTCGCAGATGCGCCGGAGTTCCGGGTCGTCGTGGAGGGCGGCCCAGTCGGGGTCCTCCAGGGCGTAGGCTGCGCGCCGGAAGCCGTTCTCCACGGCGGCCCGCAGGGCCTCCAGGGCGGCCTCGCGGCGCTGGGGGTCGCGGGCCCGCAGGGTGGCCAGTCCGTAGTGGATGAGGCGGTAGTGGCGGTCCAGCTCCAGGGCGGCCAGGAGGTCCGCCTCCGCCTCGTCGTAGGCGCCCCGGCGGTAGTGCAGGGCGGCCCGGGTGCAGTAGTCGTCGTGGGAGTAGAGGTCGCGCTGCTGGAGGAGCTGCAGCTCCTCCCACCGTTCCGCCAGGTAGGTGATGCAGTCCATCAGCTCCGTGGCGGTCACCCGAATGCCCTTCCACTCCAGGGGCTCCTCGTCCAGGTCGGCCCCCTCCCGGACGGCGCCGCCCACCGCCTGGACCATCTCCGTGCTGAAGAGGTTGGCGCTCGAGAGCCGCTCCACTGCGGCGCGGAGGGGCGGGGTCGCCTGGATGAGGCGTTCGAGCTGGACCACCTCGAGCTTGCGTCCGGGCGAGAGGACGAAGACCCGCCGTGGATTCCGCGCCCCCTGGAGGAAGACCCCCCGGAAGGGGCTGTCGAAGACCAGGCGCAGGAGGAACAGGATCCGGTCCCCCTCGCCGCTGGCCTCGATCCAGGTTTCCATGTCATCGAAGAAGCCCCGGCGGTCCCCCCGCTGCAGGGCGAGCAGGGCGCGCATGGCGAGGAGGTAGCCGTGTTCCCCTCGGCCGGCCATGGCCAGGTCCAGGGCCTCCTGGGCCTCGTCGTAACGCACCAGGCGGAAGCAGAGCATGGCGCGCAGACGGTGGTGGGCCTCCGGGTCCAGGACCGCCAGGGCGTCCAGGGCAGCCAGGGCCTCCTCGGGCTGGCCCATGACCGCCAGGCAGCCCACTCGGTTGTAGTGCGCCCCGGACAGGGAGGGGGCGAGCTGGATGGCGCGATCCATGTGAGCCAGGGCGCGCCTGGCGTCGCGGCGCTCCAGGTAGATGGTCCCCACCAGGTGGTGGGCCACGGCGTCCAGGGGCTCCCGCTCCAGGTAGGCCTCCATCTCGCGGATGGCCCGCTCCCGGTCCAGGTTGCTCGTCGCCACGTCCCGGCTCTCGTCGGCGCCCTCCTGGTAGAGGTCGCCGCGGTAGATCGAGCCCAGGATCTTGTGAGGGTCCGCGAGCCCCGGGGCATCGTACGTCACCGTCCGTGCGAGCCGCGCAGCCAGGTCCAGGTCGCCCGTGTGCAGGGCCGTCCAGGCCTGGGCCAGGCCGAGGAAGACGCCGCGGCGGGGGCTGTCCCTCAGCCGCTCCACGTAGGGGCGCGCCTCCTCCGGGCGGTCCCGGTCCAGGAGGATCCGCGCCGCGTGGTAGAGGGCCTCCGGGTGGTCCGGCTCCTCCTGGAGGGCCCTGAGATAGTCCTCCAGGGCCCCGGCGAGGTCGCCGAGGCGGTGACGGGAGCGGCCGCGCTGGAACCAGGCCGGGGCGTATCCGTAAGGCTCGGCGTCGGCGATGGCCCGGTCCACCACGGCCAGGACGGCCTCGAGGTCCTCCCGGGTGGTGGCCTTCTCGTGGAGCGTCTTGACCTCCGCCAGGCGGGCCTCGGCCCTCCCGCGCGCCGTGTCCCTTCGCTCCTGCTCGGCCCTGTCCCGCCGGGTCGCCTCCTCTGCCGCCACCCTGCGGTCGCGGGCCTCGCCGATGGCCCGGATGGACCACGTCCCCAGGGCCGCGAGGGCCAACACGCTGGCGGCCACCACCACGGCCTGGCCCCGATGGCGCTTCACGCGCTTCCAGATGCGCCAGGCCATGGAGGCGGGTCGCGCGCGGATGGGCTCGTCCCGGAGAAAGCGGTCCAGGTCCTCCGCCAGGGCCAGGGCCGAGGGGTAGCGCCTCGCGGGCTCCTTCTCCATGGCCCTGAGGACGATGGTCTCCACGTCCCTGGGGATGCGGGGGTCCGCGCGGCGGGGGCTCACGGGGTCCCGCCCCACCACCTGCTGCAGGACCAGCACGGGCGTGTCCCCCTCGAAGGGGGGGCGCAGGCACAGCATCTCGTAGAGGGTGGCGCCGAGGGAGTAGACGTCGGAGGCGGGCGACGCGGCGTCCTTGTCGCCGCAGGCCTGCTCGGGGCTCATGTAGGCCGGGGTCCCGATGGCGGTCCCGGTCCGGGTGAGGCGGGTGGAGGAGCGCACGTTGCGGGCGAGTCCGAAGTCCGAGACCATGGGCCGGAAGCGCCCCTCCGGGTCGCGCCCGAGGAGGACGTTCCCCGGCTTCACGTCCCGGTGGACGATGCCCGCCTCGTGGGCGTGGTGCAGGGCCAGGGCCACGTCCCGGGCGATGCCGAGGGCCTCGGCGACGGTGAGCGGGGCTCGGTCCAGGGCGGCCTCCAGGCTGGGACCCTCCACGTATTCCATGGCGATGTAGTGCCGGGCGCCCTCCACCCCCACGTCGTAGATGGGGACGATGCCCGGGTGGCGCAGGCGCGCCGCGTTCTCCGCCTCGTTGCGGAACCGGGCCACATCCTCGGGGTCGGCCCGGTCGCCCGCCAGGAGGAGCTTCAGGGCCACCGGCCGCGAGAGGCCCTCCTGCTCGGCCAGGTAGACCACCCCCATGCCGCCCTCGCCCAGACGGCGGACCAGCCGGTAGCGCCCGAGGCGCTCGCCCCCCGCGGGCCCGCTCGCCCCCGGTGTCGCCGCCGGCCCGAGCAGGGGGAACTTCGTCCCCGAGGCCGTGGGGGCCTCCAGGGGTCCCCCGCAGCGAGGGCAGCTCGACGAGGCGCGGGCCGTCTGCATCCGTACCTGGCAGGCCGGGCAGGCGAGCAGGCCCCGCCCCTGACGCTCGAGGACCCGCTCGACCTGCCGCGAGGAGAGGGCCCCCATCTCCACCAGGTACTCCCCCAGGGGTCGGACCTGCCCGCGCGGCGCGGCCTCCTCCTGGCGGCGGCAGGCCTCGAAGACCTCGGCCGTGGTGGCCAGGCCGCGGGCGATGACGAGCTGCCCGAAGAGGAGGTCGGCGCCGTCGATCCCGGCCCGGCGCCGGGCCAGGGCCTGCTCGCGCAGGACCTCGGCCACCCCGTCGTCGCCCAGGACGCCCATCTCGTGGAGCACGAGCCCCAGGGGGCGGCGCGGCGTGGTGGCCGCCTGGGCCGCCAGGGCCTCGGCGACCTGGGTCTCCGTGGCCAGGCCGAGGCGCACGGAGATCTGACCGAAGAGGGTCTGTCCCGGGGCCACGGCCTCCTAGCGGGACGCCGGTCGCACGCAGCGCAGACCCGCGTAGTAGAGCCGCGACGTGCCGTCGCTGGTGAATCGCTCCGTGGTGCGCACGACCTTCTGCCCGTCATCGAATCCGCCGCCCCGCAGGGCATAGAGGCCCGTCTCGCCGGCCCGCAAGGGGTCGCGGTCCGGGGCCACGCCATAGAAGTCCGCGTCGTAGGCGTCCAGGGTCCACTCGGCGGCGTTGCCCGCCATCTGGAAGACCCCGTAGGGCGAGACCCCCGCCGCGTGGTCGCCCACCTCGGTGGTGCCGGCGTCTGTCCCCAGCCCGTAGCGGCAGAGCAGGCCGTCCGGCGGCGTGCTGCCCCAGGGCCAGATGCGGCCGTCGGTCCCGCGCGCCGCCTTCTCCCACTGGGCCTCCGTGGGGAGCTGCCGTCCGGCCCAGTCCGCGTAGGCCACGGCGTCGGCGCGGTGCACCAGGACCACGGGGTGCCGATCCGTGGGGGAGTAGTCCTCCACCGATTCGTACCACTCGTGCCCGGTCTCCTCGACGAAGCGGCGCCACTGGCCCACGGTGACCTCGTACTTGTCGATCCAGTAGGCGTCGAGGTGTACGGAGCGCTGGGGCCGCTCGTCGTCCTCCCCGTCCGGGTCGTGCGGCCCCGAGCCCATGAGGAAGCGACCCTCGGGGATGAGGACCATCACGGCCCCGTCGCGGGGGTCCCGATACTCCTCGTAGCCCTGGGCGTTCGTGCCCAGGGGTTCCAGCCCCGCCAGTCCCGGCGTGGGGACCGGCGTCGGGGTGGGGGGCGGACCGTCGCGCGAGGAGACGAGGTCCGCCGCGCCACGGGCGCAGCGGAAGCCTCCGTTCAGGACCATCTCCTGCGGGGGGGTGTAGTAGAGCCGGTAGGTGGGCCTCACCGAGTCCGACGAGAAACCGCCGCCCCGGAGGACGTGGGACCCGCCGGCCGAGTCGTTGACGGGATTGGCCGCCGGCGAACGGGAGTAGTAGTCCGCATCGTAGACGTCGAGGGTCCACTCGTAGACGTTCCCCGCCATGTCCAGCAGGCCGTAGGGCGAGGCGGAGGACCCGGCCGGGTAGGAGCCCACGGGTGCCGTGGCGCCCAGGTTGTTGGCGTGGTTGCAGCGGGTGGAGTCGGGCGGCTCGTGGCCCCAGGGGTAGGGCCGGCCGTCGGTCCCGAGGCAGGCCAGCTCCCACTGGGCCTCGGAGGGGAGGGTCCGCCCCGCCCAGCGGGCGTAGGCCATGGCGTCCCCCCAGCTCACCTGCACCACCGGGTGGTCCATCCGGTCCGCGATGCCCCTGCCGTCGCCCCTGGGGTCCTGCCAGGAGGCGCCGGGCATCTCGCGCCAGGCCGTGCCGTCGTAGAAGTGGCCGGCCCCCACCTCCTCCGCTCGCGTGACGTGACCCGTCGCCTCCACGAAGCGCATGAACTGGGCGTTGGTCACCTCCGTGCGGTCCATGAGGAAGGCGTCCAGGCGGACCCGGTGGCGCGGGAGCTCGTCCGAGTCCCCCATGCCCTCCGGCGCGCCCATGTGGAAGCTCGCCCCGGGGACGAGGACCAGGACGGCGTCGTCCCTGAGGCTGCGGAAGCGTTGGAGGCCACGCTCGTCGGTGCCCAGTGGCTCCAGGTCCGCGGGCGCCCCCACGACGACGGTGGTCGGGTGAGGTCCCCTCGGCGCCTCCAGGGCGCCGAGGGGGAAGGCCGAGCGGAAGCCGTAGTTGTCCGTGGCCACGTCGCCGGAGATGCAGTACTCGCGGTCGGTGCTCCGGGCCATCGTCTCCCCGTATCGCCACGAGCCCCCTCGCTGGACGTGGGTCTCGCCCCCGTCGTCGACGAAGGGATTCTCCATGGGCGTGGCGCGATAGGCCTCCGCCGCGTAGGTGTCCAGGCACCACTCGAAGACATTGCCCGCCAGGTCGTGCACCCCGTAAGGCGAGACCCCGTCGGGGTACGAGCCCACGGGGGCCAGGCGTCCCCGGCGCATCCCGAAGTTGCATAGCGTGTCGTCGGGGGGCGCGGCTCCCCAGGGGAAGGGGCGTCCGTCGTCGCCGCGGGCCGTCCGCTCCCACTGGGCCTCGGTGGGGAGGGTCTTTCCAGCCCAGCGGGCGTAGGCCAGGCAGTTCGCCCACTCCACCTCCACGACGGGGCAGTCCTCGGTGGGGGCGAACTCCGCGATGCCCTCCGGCGGGGGCCGATCGGTCTCGCGGCAGAAGCGGCGGTAGGCGGCCACCGTGACCTCGTACTTGTCGATGAGGAAGGCGTCCAGGTGGACGTACCGGGCCGGACCGGTGTCCTCGGAGCCCCCGTCCTCTCCCATGACGAAGCTCCCGGCCGGGATGAGGACCATGGTGGCGCCGTCGGACAGGCACCGATACTCCTCGTATCCCTGCGCGTTCGTGCCCAGGCGCTCGAAGCCCGAGATGGCGGGACCCTCCGCGACGGTCACCCCGGTGACGGCGGACAGGGCCTCCAGGTAGGTCGAGCGGGCGCGCTGGAACAGGGAGAGGGCCTCGGAGGCGTCGCCGGAGGTCAGGGTGCGGCGGCCCAGGGCCAGGGCCATATCGGCCTCGCGCACAAGCTCCGGCGCGGCTTCGCGGGCGCCGGCCGCCAGGGCCCGATCCCGGGCCTCGCTGGCCAGCGCCAGTTCCCGGTCGGCCATTCGTCGGAAGCCATCCTCCATCCCGCGGTGGACGCCCGCGGCGTCCAGGGCCGCCTGCAGGGCCTCCGAGGCCTGGACGTGGAGGTCCAGGGCCGTGGCCGGTTCGCCCCGTCCGATCGCCTCGTCGGCCAGCGCCAGGAGGCTCAGGGCCCGCGCCTCGTGCCCCGCGGCCGTCCCCGAGAGCGGACGGAGCCCCTCCAGCCGGCCCGCCAGTCCGCGGGCCTCCGCGGCCGCCTCTTCCGCCGCCGACGCGAGGCCCTGTCGCCACGCCTGGGCCGCCTCGTGGAAGGCCACGGCGGCCTGACGGAGGTCGCCCTCGCCCGCGAGGGCCTCCGCCCGGTCCGAGGAGACCCGTGCCCTGGCGAACGCCCCGGGGAAGCGGCTGTCGGCGCCCACGCCCTGGGCCAGCGCCATCGCCTCGTAGAGGGTCGTGTGGGCCGCATCCACGGCCTGGCTGGCGGGCCACCACGCCTCCTGGCCGGCCCCGGAATACGCCTCGGCCGCCAGGCGGAAGGCGTGGGCGGCGGCCGCCTCGTCGCGCGCGGCCAGGGCCGCGACGCCCTCGGCCCACCGGGCCTCGCCCCGGCCGAATGCGGCCGCCGCGTGGGTCTCGGCGTCGTTGCGCAGGGCCTCTTCCCTGGCCCGGGCCGCCCGCTCGCGGGCGCTCTCCGCCTCCTCCCTCGCCCTCGCCTCGCCGGCCAGCCGGGCGGCCTCCTCGAAGGTGGCGGCGGCCTGCCGATAGGCCGCGGCGGCGCTGCGGTACTGGCGCAGGCGGTAGTGGGAGTGGGCCTCGTCCCATAGCCCCTCTGCCTCGCGGTAGTCCCCCTCCGCGTGGCTCGCGGCGTCCACCGAGAGGGCCTCGGAGCGGGCCTCGTTCCCCCGCAGTCGGGCCTGGTCCGCCTCCCCCTTTCCGGAGCGCTGGGGGTCCAGGAGGCCGTTCCACAGCGCCGAGGCCAGGACAGCCCCGCCGGAGAGGGCAAGGGCGAAGACGAGGAGGCAGCCCCTCACGAGGATCCCCGCGGCGCCCATCCCGGTAGAGGCCGCTCGTCGTGACGGGGGGCTCGCGGCGCTTGCCGCCCGCGGCGTGGCCGCCAGGGCGCTTGAGCGGACGGTCGCGGTGTCCCCGGAGGGCGCCGCCAGGGCGTCCGCCAGGGCCTGGCGGAAGGCCCGGGCGTCCGGCGGCCGGCGGGCGGGGTCCCTGGAAAGGGCCCGCAGGACCAGGGCCTCCAGGGGAGGGGGGATCTGCAGCTCGGGCCGGACGGAGCTGGCCGGGGGCGGCGACCCCTGGGCATGGAGCCGGAGGAGCTCCGGGGGGCTCCCGTCGAAGGGGGGCGAGCCCGTCAGCATCTCATGGAGGAGCAGACCCACGCCGTAGAGGTCCGAGCGGGCGTCCTCGGGGCGGTTCGAGGCCGCCTCCGGTGTCGCATAGCGGGCCGCGCGAGGCCCCGCCTCGGCGGGGCAGAGGTCGGCCAGGCCCGCGAGCCCCAGGTCCCCGAGCCGGACCGCCAGGGCCCCGTCCGGCGTCTCCTCCAGGTAGACCCGTTCGGGTTCGAGCAGGCGGTGGGCGAGGCCGCGGGCGTGGGCGGCCTCGAGAGAGTCCAGGACCTGCGCGGCCACGTCCCCGACGCGCCGCGCGGTGAAGCTCCCCTCCGCCTCGAGGGCCGAGCGCAGGGACTGCCCCGCGGGGCGTTCGTACGCCAGGTAGGCCGCGCCGTCCGGGAGCAACCCGGAGTCGCGGACCGGAACGAGGCCCGGGTGGTGAACGGAGCCCGCCTGCCGGAGGACCTCCCTCGCCCCTCCCGGGTCCCGCGCGCCTTTCCCCGCCGGCTGGATGACCTTGATGATGTAGGGCTGGGAGAGGATCGGGTGCTCCGCCTCGTAGACTGCGGCGGGGCCATCCGGCGCAAGGGCCCGGACGACGCGGTACTTGTCGATGGTCTCAGGGGAGTTGGGGGGGGACATGGGGCCTCCTCCGGGCACACGGCGGTGGCCCGCCGGGCGGCAGTCGGGCCGGGAAGATAGCACCCGAGCGCGGCGGGATCAAACCCCGGGGCCCCGGTTTGAAGCCCCTCACGGGTCGTGCTAGCATCCGCCTCCCGCCCCGCCTCTTCCAGGCGGCCGCGGCCGTGGCCCCGTCGTCTAGCCAGGTCCAGGACACCGGGTTTTCATCCCGGCAACACGGGTTCGAATCCCGTCGGGGTCAGCAGAGGGGGTAGCTCGGAGAGCCTGGTCCCCCGCCGCCGTCCACGGCGTGGTCGGGGCCCTCTCCTCGCTCTTCCGCTGGGCCATCCGGAACGACCTCGTACGCGTCAACCCGGCGGCCAAGATTGCCTATCGGAAGATCCTTCAGCTGCCGCCCCTATTCGTGACCACCGAGCAGGTCGCAAGGCTCATGGACGCGGCCCGTGCCGCCCAGCTCTTCGGGATGATCGCCACCGCCGGCTACACCGGCCTGGGCTTCGGCGAACTCGCCCACCTCGGGTGGGAGGACTTCGACTGGCAGGGCCTGACCCGTCCCTGTGACGCCCGCCCCCGCCTCGAAGAAGCCCACGTAGCCGAGCTCCACTCCGGCCTCGTAGTAGAGGTGGCTGGCGAAGCTCCCGCGGAAGGTCTGCTCGACCTGGGCCTGGCGGGACACCTCCGAGAGCCCCTCGAGGAGC
>JACQVX010000262.1 GCA_016209495.1 Planctomycetota bacterium | reverse complement strand
GAGCCCCTCCCCCCCGCCGAGGGGGGGACATCGGGGGGGAACTGTCCTCGGTTCCCCCCCAAGCCATCACCCGACATGGAAGAGGTCAAGCCTCTCGCCGTAGGTCCGACGTACCGCCTCGGCCACCCGCCCCCCGTCGGGCCCCGACAGGTCCGGGTCCACCCGGACCAGGTCGGTGGCGTCCTGGCGGGCCTGGTCCATCAGGTCCGCGTCCTCCGACAGGTCCGCGTGGCGGAGGACCGGTAGCCCGTGCTGCCGGGTGCCCAGGAACTCGCCGGGTCCGCGCAGGCGCAGGTCCTCCTCGGCAATCCGGAAGCCGTCGTCGTGGAGTGCCAGGACCTCCAGGCGCCGGGCGGCATCGCCTCCGCGTCGGGAGGAGAACAGGAGGCAGGTGGACGGACGGTCCCCCCGGCCCACCCGGCCGCGGAGCTGGTGCAGCGTAGCCAGGCCGAAGCGCTCGGCGTTCATGACGACGAGGACCGAGGCCTCGGGTACATCCACCCCCACCTCCACCAGGCTGGTGGAGACCAGGATGCGCACCCGCCCGGCGCGGAAATCCTCAAAGACGCGCCGCTTCTCGGCGGCGGCCATCCGCCCGTGGAGGAGGGCCGAGCTCGTCCCGCGGAAGCTGCGCTCCCGGATCCGGCGGAATCCGTCCTCTGCCGAACGCAAGTCCGAGTCCTCCGACTCCTCCACCAGGGGGTAGACCACGTAGATGCGCCCCCCCGCGTCCAGCTCCCGCCGGAGGAAGTCCAGCTCCGCGCGGGCGCCTCCGGGGTCCACCACCCGCGTGAGGACCGGCCGCCGCCCGGGAGGACGGTCCGGGATGGTCGAGACGTCCAGGTCCCCGAAGAAGGTGAGGGCCAGGGTGCGAGGAATGGGCGTGGCCGTCATCGCCAGGACGTGGACCCCTCCGCGCCACGCGCCCTTGGCCATGAAGTCGCGGCGCTGGAGGACCCCGAAGCGGTGTTGCTCGTCCATGACCGCCAGGGCCAGCTCCCGGAAGCGCACCCCGTCCTGGAGCAGGGCGTGGGTCCCCACCACGGCCTGCACCTCACCGGAGGCCAGACCCTCGAGCACCTCCCGTCGCAGCGCGCGGGGCTCCCCCCCCGCCAGCCTCGCCACCCGGACCCGCGAGCCCTCCAGCAGGCGCTTCAGGCCCTCCTCGTGCTGCTGGGCCAGCACGTCCGTGGGGACCAGGACCGCCGCCTGGGCCCCGGCCGCCACCGTGGCCAGGACGGCATAGAAGGCCACGGCCGTCTTGCCGGAACCCACGTCCCCCTGCACCAGACGGCGCATCGTCCGCCCCGCGTCGAGGTCGGCGACCAGGTCCCGGACCACCGCGTCCTGGCCCGCCGTGAACGGGAAGGGGAAGCGCCGGCGGATGCGTGCGTCCAGCCCCGGCGGCACCGGGATGCGCCGTGCCCCGCCCGGACGCCATGCGGCCCTCCGCAGGGTGGCGAAGGCCACTTGCATGAGGAAGAGCTCCTCGTATGCCAGCCTCCGCCTTGCCCGGCGCGCCGCCTCCAGGTCCGGCGGGAAGTGGACCGTGGGGAGGGCCTCTGCCAGGGGCCGGAGGGAGCGAGAGAGTCGCACCGACTCGGGTAGCACCTCCGGCCGAAGCTCCGGCAGGGACTCGGCCAGTTCGTCCAGGAGGCGCCGCACCAGGCGGCGCAGCCACGGCAGCCCGATGCCCTGGGTGAGGGGATAGACCGGGACGATGCACCCGGCAGAAAGCGCCCCCGCCTCCGCCGCGAACTCGTGTTCTCGCACCTCGACCCTCAAAGATCCACCCCGGGTCTTCACGTCCCCGGTCACGTAGAGGGCCTCGCCCGCCTGAAGCCGCTCGGCCAGATAGGCCTGGTTGAACCAGACCCCTTCCACCCAGCCTGCCCGCCCGGACGGCTCGTCCTCGAGGCGGGCCGTGAGCAGGCTGCGATGGCCCCCCACACGCCGGGTCCGTACCTGGGTGGCCCGCACCCTCAGCGTCACCTCCGTCCCCGGCACGAGGAGGGCCACGGGCGTGATCCGGGACCGGTCCAGGTAGGTCCGCGGCCGCTGCAGGAGCAGGTCCTCGACGGTCCGGAGACCCAGCCGCTCCAGGGCGTCGGCGCGGCGTGGCCCGACCCCCCGGAGGAACCGTAGCGGTGAAGCCAGGCCGACGTGCGCGATGGGCGCCCCGGCCTCAGGCCCTGGACGCAATCCGGACCCAGGGCTCACGGCTTCTCACGAGGCAGGGTGTTCAGGCGCGCCAGGAGGGCGTCCAGGTCCACCCCCGTGAGGGCAGCCCCGGACTCGATGGTGTCCACGTCCACCACGACGCAGCGGTCGCAGGGCATTCGAAACTCCCGGAATACGGACGCCGCGCCGTCGTGAACCTCTAGCGCCTCGCGGATCCGCATCCCCCGGGTGAATCCCCCGGGACCTCCGGTGTGAGTCGTCCCGGCCGTCATGGTGGGGACATGCCTCCGTCGCGTGTATTGGGAGTCGTGACGGCGCTAAGGATACACCCCGGGTCGGACGGGCATCCACGACCACCTGGCAACCAGTCGGGTATGAGTCATGTCGTGACGAAGGCATGTCGGGCGGAGCACGGAGCGGAGCAGGCCCATGCCCCCCCTCAACCCATCTCGATTCCCTGCTCCACCTCTCTCCGGATGGCGTCGATCTGGCTTCGGAACGCCATGTCCCTCTCCTGGGTCTCGATCACCAGATCTCGGGCGTGGGCCACGGTAGCGTGACACTTGCTGCCGAAATAGCGGCCGATCTCGGCCAGAGGCAGTTCCAGGATCTCCCTCGCCAGGTACATGGCCACTTGCCGCGGATGCGTCACGGAGCGCCGGCGTCCTCGTGCCCGGAGGACACCTGCCGGAAGGCGGAAGTGCCGGGTCACGGCCTGCTCGATGCTGCCCAGGGACGGGGCCTCCACGGACGTCCGCAATCGCTCGCGGACCGCGTCGGGCGTCCAGCCTCCATCCCCAGGAGTCGTCGAGCGCAGCCTGTCGCGTGCCTCGAGCATCCGAGCGACGTCCTGGGGGAAAGCATCCGCGAGGACCGCGGCCACCTCCGGATCCAGGCCCCGCACCTCATGCCCGGAGCGGAGGATGGCGAGGCGCGACCCCCGATCGGGAGGGTCGAGTCTCACGGACATGCCGCCCACCAGGCGCATGGCGAGACGTTCGTCCAGGCCCAGCCGGCTTGGGTGGCCGGAAGCCGTGAGGACCGCCTGGTGTCCACGATCCAGGAGCGCGTCCAGCGTGCACACCAGCTCCTGCTGGGATTTCGGGCGTTTCGCGAGGATCTGCACGTCGTCTAGGAGGAGGACATCTACCTCCCGATGACGCTCCCGAAACTCGGAGGTCCACTTCCGCCGGATGCTGTCCACGAAGCGGCTGGCGAACTGCTGGGCCGTGAGGGAGAGCACCCTTGCGCCGGAGTCCCGCCGCCGGAAGGCCGCGTGGAGGGCCGCCAGGAGGTGGGTCTTCCCCAGGCCACGCCCGGAGTAGATCACGAGCGGATTGTAGGGTCCCCCTGGTTCCCGTACCGCGGCGCGGCAGGCCGAGAGAGCCACGCGGTTCGCGGGGCTCTCGACGAACACCCCCAGGGGGTCCGCTCCCCCGCGCCCATCGCCCCGTCCCCCCTTGCGGACGTCGAGCCTCCCCCCCGGGGGGGGGCATCGG
>JACQVX010000261.1 GCA_016209495.1 Planctomycetota bacterium | reverse complement strand
GCACAGGCCCACCCCGTGGCCCCAGCCCCCGCCCTCGAAGACGAAGGCGCTGGCCCCTTCGCGGCGGGCGCGGAAGCGCGTGGACCGCAGCCTCTCCGGGCCCAGGGCCCGCCGCAGGGCCGTCCCGGGGAGGTCCACCTCGCCCCGGTCCGAGGCCACGCGCACCCGGGTGGCGCGGCCGTCGGGTCCCGTCTCCAGGGGGTCCACGGCGGTGGGGGTCCCCGCCAGGGGGAGTCCCAGGGAGGCCAGGGCGGCGGCCAGCTCCGAGGCCTCCACCCGCACCCCCACCCAGCGGTAGTAGGCCGAGCCGCGGCAATCCTCGCAGGGGACGCCGGCCAGGGGCGGGATGGCGGCCCCCTCGTCGAAGACGGTCCCCCCGGCCGCCGTGTGGCCCCCGCAGGTGGAGTGGTAGTAGGCCGCCAGGGGCGAGCCCCCCCAGGCGAGCACCAGGGCCGCGGTCTCGCGCACGGCCGCCACCGCGCGCGGGTCCCCGGCGAGTCCCGGGCGCCAGACCTGCGAGCGGGTGTCCGCGGTGACATCGTAGGGCGCCGCGCGCCGGGCGAGGGCCTGGTGGACGGCGTAGGTCCGGGCCGCCACCGCCTGGGCCCGCAGGGCGTCGGCGGGCCAGGAGAGCGGGACCTCGCCCCCCAGGACCCCGGCCAGGTAGTCCTCGAGGGGCACGACCACCGCGTCCGAAGAGTGGGCCACCGCGCTGCGGATCGGGAAGGGGGCGGCCAGGGGTCCAGGGGCGCCGCGCCCCGGGGGCGAGCCGCGGCAGGACCCCAGGGCCGACACCAGGACGAGGGCGGCGCACACCGCCCCGAGGCCCAGCCTGGACGCGCGGGTGTCCATGGGACCGGAGAGTGAAGCCCGGGCCGGATGCCTTGTCAATTCCAAAGCCCGGCAATAGAATCCCTACAGGTGCGGGTATCGGGGGCGGGGGAGAAGCCGTGGGACTCCGAGTCGGTACCAACGTCGGCGCGGTGAACGCGCTCCGGAACCTGCAGCGTGTCGACCGGTCCCAGCAGGCCGGCCTCGAGCGCCTCTCCTCGGGCCAGCGGATCCTCCGGGCCTCCGACGACCCCTCCGGCCTGGTCATCTCCAACCAGCTCCGTGCCACCCTCTCCGGGCTCACCCAGGCGGTGGAGAATGCCTCCCGGGACCGGAACCTCCTCCGCACCGCGGACGCCGCCCTGGGCGGGACCACGGAGATCCTCCAGGGGATCCGCCAGGACGTGGTGGCGGCCCTGAACTCGGGCGGCCTGGGCGGCGGCGCCCTGTCGGCCTTGCAGGGGGCCGTGGACCGGGCCGTGGGGGCCGTGGACCGCATCGCGGGGACGACCCGCTTCGGGACGGCGGACCTCCTGAACGGGGCGGCCGACTTCAACATCACCCAGCGGGACGCCGCCCTCACCCAGGTGGACGTCCAGGCTGCCCGGCTCCAGGGGAACGGGCCCCAGGACTTCACGGTGCAGGTGACCCAGCAGGCGGCCCGGGCCGACACGGGGGTCGCGGGGCTGGGGGTCATCGGGGCCGCCCAGGCCGCCGGCGGGACGATCCGGGTCACGGGAAACCTGGGGAACGAGGAGATCACCTTCCAGGCGGGGGCCACCCGCGCCCAGGTCGCCGCCGCCATCAACCAGGCCGCGGGCAACACCGGGGTGCAGGCCGACGCGGCGACGGGGGCCGTCCAGAGCGAGGGGCTGGGCGCCGCCCAGCTCGCCCGGATCGAGGTGGTGCAAGGGGGCTTCACCGGGCCGGTGGGCCAGGCCAACGGGGTGGACGTGGCCGGGACCATCGCCGGCCAGACCGCCGCCGGGACGGGGGACGTCCTCCGGACCGCCGGGGCTGCCCTTACCGCCGAGGTGCGTGTGGACGCGGCGGCGGGGGCCGGGGGCTTCAATTTCCGCGTGGAGGGTGGCGGCCTTCCCTTCCAGCTCGGCCCGGCGGCCGGGGTGGACGCCCTCCGGGTGGGGATCCAGGGGGCCGCGTCGTCTGGGCTCGGCAACCCGGACACGGGCTTCCTCTCGCAGGTCACGACCGGCGGCTCGGCCGACCTGGCCACGGACCCCCAGCAGGCCCTGCGCATCGTGGACGCGGCCCTGGCCCGCGTGAACGGCCAGCGGGCCGCCATCGGCGCGACGGAGGGATTCAACCTCGGGCCGGGCCTCGAGGCCCTGGAGGTCCAGGTGGAGAACCTCACCGCCAGCGAGTCCAGGATCCGCGACCTGGACTTCGCGGAAGAGTCGGCCCGTGGCGCCAGGGACCAGGTCCTGCGCCAGGCCACCCTGGCGGTCCTGCGCCAGGCCAACCTCAGCCAGCAGGGCGCCCTGGCCCTCCTCGCGCCTCGCTAGTCGCGCGGGGCCTGTCCCTCCACGCCCCCCTCGCCTGGGTGCGAGCCCTCCACCCCGTCCAGCCTCCTCCGGGCCAGCTCCAGGTCCTCCCGGACCCGCGCGGTGCGCCGGGTGGCCAGGTAGACGTGGGCCGAGAGCCCCGCGGCTACCAGGCCGTAGGCCAGGAGGACGATCCCCCGGTAGGGGTCCGGGACGGAGGCCTGGGCATCGAGGACGGAGAGAACCATGGAGGGCTCACAGGGTAGCGGCCGGGGGCCCACCGGGCAAGAATAGGACCCGTGTGCGGGATTGCCGGTATCGTGGGAACGCCCGGGCAAGGCCCCGTGGGGCGCGAGGGGCTGGAGGCCATGGCGCGGGCCCTGGTGCACCGCGGGCCCGACGGGGAGGGCTACCACCTCCGGGGCGAGGTGGGGCTGGCCCACCGGCGGCTCGCGGTCATCGACCTGGAGGGCGGAGCCCAGCCCATGGCCGATGCGAGCGGGGAGGTCTGGGTCAGCTACAACGGCGAGGTCTACAACTTCCAGGAGCTGCGGCGCGAGCTGGAGGGGCGGGGCCACCGCTTCCGGACCCGGTGCGACACGGAGGTCCTCCTGGCGGCCTACGCCCAGTGGGGGGCGGACCTCTGCCCCCGCCTCTCGGGGATGTTCGCCTTCGGCCTCGTGGACTACCGGCGCGGGACCCTGCTCCTGGCCCGGGACCGCCTGGGGGTGAAGCCGCTCTACTGGGCCCTCCAGGGGGGCCGGCTCTACTTCGCCTCGGAGCTCAAGGCCCTCCGCGCGGCGGGGGTCGGTGGCGACCTGGACGAGGAGGCCCTGGCGGACTACCTCGCCCTGGGCTACATCAACGCCCCGCGGACCGTCTACCGGGGTGTCCGGAAGCTGCCGGGGGCCCACCTCCTCCAGGTCCCACTGGACCGGCCGGGCGAGGTCCCGCCGCGGCCTCGCCGCTGGTGGGATCTCGGCTTCCGGCCGGAGCGCGGCGTGGCGGACGAGGAGGCCCTCGTGGAGGAGCTGCGGCACCGCCTCGGCGAGGCCGTCCGGCGCAGGCTGGTGAGCGACGTCCCCCTGGGGGCTCTCCTCAGCGGGGGACTGGACTCCAGCAGCGTGGTCGCCCTCATGCGGGAGAACGCCACGGGCCGCGTCCAGACGTTCTCCATCGGCTTCGAGGACGCGGCCTACGACGAGCGGACCCACGCCCGTCGCGCCGCGGACCACCTGGGCACCGAACACCACGAGGAGGTGGTGCAGCCCGCGGGACTGGAGCTCTTCGAGGACCTGGTGCGACAACTCGACGAGCCCTTCGCCGACTCCTCGGCCCTCCCCACCTATCGGGTCTCGCGGATGGCCCGTCGCTCCGTGACGGTGGCCCTGTCCGGCGACGGAGGGGACGAGGCCTTCGGCGGCTACGTTCGCTACGCCCGCATGGCCCAGACGCGGTTCCTGGACACGCTGAGCCCGCGGCTCCGTCGTGCGGCCCTCGCCCCCCTGGGGGCCGTGGTGCCCGAGTGGCTCCACGGGGCGGGCTGGATCTCCCGCGCGACCTGGGGGCCGGCCGCCCGCTACCACTCCCTGTGCGGGGTCTTCCGCCCGGAGGAGTTCCCCGCGCTGCTGGAGCCGGAGCTAGCGAGGCGACTCGCGGCCTACCACCCCCTGGCCGCCTTCGAGGCGGCCCTGGGCGGGTCCGACCGGGACGGGACGGACCTGGTGGGCCGGCTGCAGGGGCTGGACCTGGTCACCTACCTCCCGGGGGACATCCTCACGAAGGTGGACAGGACCAGCATGGCGGTCTCCCTCGAGGTGCGCAGCCCCTTCCTGGACCACGAGGTCCTGGAGTTCGCCGCCCGGCTCCCCCTGTCGCTCCGCCTGGGCCGCCGGGGAGCCAAGCACCTCCTCCGGCGGGCCGCCGAGGCGTGGCTCCCCCCCGAGATCGTCCGGCGCCGCAAGCAGGGTTTCGGCGTTCCCCTCCACCGCTGGTTCCGCGAGGACCTCCTGGGCTTCGCCGAATCGAGGCTGGTGGGCCCCTCGTCCTCCCTCGTCGGCATGGTGCGGCCCTCCTACGCGCGCCGATTGCTCGCGCACCACCGCAAGGGGATGCGGGACTTCAGCGCCCGGATCTGGTGCCTGCTCGTCCTGGAGCAATGGCTGCGGGGGTCGAGGTGAGACCGGGGCCGCCCCGCCGGGTCCTCTACGTCCTCCTGGACCTGGGTCTGGGGGGGGCCGAGCGGCAGTTCCTGGAGATCGCGCGGCGGCTGGACCGGCGGCGCTTCCTGCCCGAGGTGGCGACGATCCAGGCGGGGGGCGGCCTGGAGGGCGAGTATCGCTCGAGCGGGGTGCCGCTCCACTGCTTCCCCCGGGCCTGGCGCTGGGACCCGCTCCCGATCCTGCGCCTGGCCCGTCTCGTCCGGCGGCGCGGATACGCCGTGGTCCACACGGTCCTGTACCTGCCCAACATCTACGGTACCGTGGCGGCCCGGCTGGGGGGCGTGAGCCGCTGCGTGGCCTCCGAGCGGGCGACCGTGACCCCGGACCGGGCCTCCTGGGGGCGCGTCCACCTGGCGGTGGAGCGCCTGGTCCTCCTCGGCTCCCGGCGGATCACGGCCAACTGCGAGGCGGTTCGTCGCTACCTCCTCTGGAAGGGCCACCCGGCGCGAAAGATCCGGGTTATCTACAACGGCGTGGACTGCGCGGCGCCCCCCGGGGCCGACCGGCCCGAGGGGCCGCCGCGGGTGGGGATGTTCGCCCGCTTCGTCCCGCAGAAGGACCAGGCATCCCTCATCGGCGCCTTCGCCCTCCTGGCGCGCGTCGGGGTGGAGGCGCGGCTGGTGCTTCGCGGCGTCGGCCCGGGCCGCCCGGCGGCCCGGGACCTGGCCCGTGGGCTCGGGGTGGAGGCCCGGGTGGAGTTCCCCGACGGCAGGCCCACCACCAGAGCGGACCTGGCCTCCCTGGACGTGGCGGTCCTCTCCTCCCACGCGGAGGGCTGCTCCAACTTCATCCTGGAGGCCATGGCCGCGGGCCTGCCGGTGGTGGCGAGCGACGTGGGGGGGAACCGGGAGCTGGTGGAGCACGGCGTCACGGGGCTCCTGGTCCCGCGCCGCTCGCCGCGGCGGTTGGCCGGGGCCCTGCGGAGGGTGCTGGAGGACCCCGAGGAGGGCCGGCGCATGGGGTGCGCGGGGCGGCGCCGGGTGCAGGAGCGATTCTCCATGGCCAGTGCGGTGGCGGCGCACGAGACCCTCCTGGAAGAGGTGCTGGCCTGGCGCTAAGGGCAGCCCTCGCCCTCGCCCCCCTGGCGGCGGCCAACCTGGTGGCGGCCTTCCTGGGGCACTGGCTGGTCCTCACCACCCTGGGGGCCGGCCTGGCCACCGACGCCTGCTTCGCCGCGGCCACGGCCGTCCAGTTCGTCTCGAGCCTGGTGAACGCCCCCCTGATCCACGTCCTCGTCCCCCTCCTGGCCGACCGGAGGCCGGGCTCGGCGCCGTGGCCCCTGGCGAGCTTCCTGGCAGGCTCGACGGCCGCCTCGGCCCTTGCGGCCGCGCTCGTGGCCCCCCTGGCCCCGGTGTGCGTCCCGGTCCTGGTGCCCGGCCTGCCGGCGGACATGGCGGTCCTGGCTGTCCGCCTCTTGCAGGTGCAGCTCCTGGGGCTCGTCCTCACCGGCCCGGTGGTGGTGATCACCGCAGCCCACCAGGCCCGGGGACGGTTCGTCCACACCGAGACCGCGTCCCTGATCTCGGGCCTCGCGGTCGTGGCGGCCCTCCCCTGGGGCCTCGCTTGCTGGGGGATCTGGGCCGCCGCCTGGGCAGCGGCCCTGCGGCCCCTGCTCCAGGCCCTCCTCCTCCTCCCGGGACTGGGGCCCGTCGGCCGCGTGGATTGGAGGCACCCGGAGATCCCCGTCGTCCTGGGCCGCGCGGGCCACCTGGTGTCAGGGGCCCTGGTCCACGGGACCGATCCCCTGGTGGACCGCGCACTGGCCTCCCTGGCGGCCCCGGGGGCCCTCTCCCTCTACCACCTGGCCCAGCAGCTCTACATGGCCTCGACCCACGTCCTGGGCCGGTTCCTCGCTGCCCCCATGGTGCCGGTCCTGGCGGTCGCCGCGGGGGCGGGCCGCCGGGACCTCTTCCTCCGCGGCTACCGGCTCCGCCTCCTGGCGGCCGCCGCCCTGACCCTCCCGGTCCTGGCCGCCCTCGTCCTGGCGGGCTCGCCCCCCCTGGGCCTCCTGGTGGGGCACGGGGAGGTCACGCCCGCCAACGTCTCCACCCTCCACGGCCTCCTCGTGGCCCTGGGCGGCCTGCTGGTCTTCGGCCCCATGGCCCAGATCACCTCCTCGGCCTTCTACGCCCGGGGCGACACCCGGACGCCCAACCGCCTGGGCATCGCCACCTACCTCGTCTACGTGCCCCTGAAGCTCCTTGCCTTCTGGCGCTGGGGGCTGCCCGGCCTGGCGGCCGCCACCGGGGCCTACTACGCGGCCAGCGTGGCCATCCGTTGCTGGGTGCTCGAGCGGCCCGCCGGCCGCGTCGAGCGCCCTGCGTGAGGCGTGCTACGTCCTCCGGGCGTGCAACGCCGGGGGCGGCGCGGCGACGACCACCATCTCGGAACAGAACAGCCTGCTCTGGAATCGGACGGAGGACATCCTCTCGCACAGCAGCAGGGGGTAGGAAGCCAGTGTGATCCAGCGACCCCAGTATCGCCGAGTCCGCTCCGAGAAGGGTGACAGGTTGACGACGGAAGGATCCAGGAACCGGAGATAGCTGCCGTGCAGGACTTTCATGTGATTCAGGGTGTGGAAATCCATCAAGTCATGCAGATCAAAGACACGATGGCCATCGTATATCTCCTTCGATATCTTCTTCTGCAATGTGCCAAAGATACCATGCAAATTGGGCACGATGGTTATCATCACTCCACCGTGCCTCAAGAAGCGCATGAATAGCTGGACGATTGCATCCGGTTTGGGGAAGTGCTCGATGACGCCCATGGAAATGACAATATCAAATCCATGCTCCATATCGGGAATATCGTCGAGAAAGTCTCGGCAGAGGATATTACCCCGTACACCCGCCCTCTGGAGGTTCCGTCTGGCAAGCTCACAACCGGATTCCGAATAGTCTAGACCCCACACGTCCAGGCCAAACTTCCTTGCAAAATAGGGTAGCCAGATGGAATTGCCGCAACCCATCTCGATGATATTCAGTGCCCTCTGTCTGGGGATTATCCGCGTGAAGAGCGAATCCAGCTGCATGTGTCCCCTGTACTTGCCCGGGTCCGCCGAGAACCTTTTGCTGCCTGCTCGTTTGTAGATGTCTGCCCAGTATTCGCTGGTAGTGAGCCTTTCTTCCATATGGACCATGCTATCAGATCCTGTATTCCGATGATGCACAATCCGCTGGACGTCCCCCGCCCCGCGGTTTCCCTTGGCTCGGCGGGGTGGCTACGGCGGCCCCCCTGAACGGCTGCTCGCACCCGTCCTTGGATGGGGATAGGATGGATCGGGTGTCCTCCAGGGCCACCTCCGACCCGGTCCGCCTGGAACACCGCGGCTGCCCCCTGGGCTGCGCGCAGGCCGACCGCCCCCTCCTGGTGGGGCGGGACCGACTCCTTGGCCTCCCCGGGCGCTTCCGCGTGGTCCAGTGCCGCGGTTGCGGCCTCGCCCGCACCGACCCCCGGCCCACGCGGGAGTGCATCGGCCGCTACTACCCGGAGGACTACCACTGGGCGCCGATCCCAGGGGAGAGGCGCCGCTTGCCCCCCATCCTCCGGGCCCTGCGCGACGCCCTGTCCGACGCCCACGGCACCGCTACCCCGCCCCAGCCCCCCGGCCGCCTCCTGGAGGTGGGCTGCGGCATGGGGACCTACCTCCACGAGATGGCGGGTCGGGGGTGGGCGGTGGAGGGGATCGAGCCCTCGCCCACGGCGAGCGACGCGGCCCGGGGGCTGGGCTACCGCGTCCAGGCGGGGGGCGTGGAAACCGCCGAACCCCCGGGCCACGCCGTGGACCTGGTGGTTGCGTGGTTTGTCCTCGAGCACCTGCACGACCCCCTGGCGGCCCTGCGGCGGCTCCGCGGCTGGGTACGGCCCGGGGGCTGGCTCGCGGCCTCCGTGCCCGACCTGGCCAGCCTGGACTATCGACTCTTCCGGAGCCGCTGGTATTCCCTGCACCTCCCCCACCACCTCTTCCACTACACCCCCGCGACCCTGCGGCGGGTGGTGGGCGAGGCCGGCTGGCAGGTGGAGCGGGTCTTCCACCAGAGGAACGTCCTCAACCTGGCGGGTAGCCTGGGGCTCGTGCTGGAGGGGGACCTGGGCCGGGGACACCCGCTGGCCCGGCCCTTCCTCGCCTGCTGCGAGGGGTCCCGCTGGAACTACGTCCTCGCCCCCCTGGCCCGATTCCTGGCGCACTATGGCCACACCGGGCGGATGTGCATATGGGCCCGGCGCCCATGACCACGGCCTCGACCGGGGCGCGGCCTCGGGTCAGCATCCTGACCCTGTGCTACCAGCAGGGCCGCTACGTGCGCCGCACGGTGGAGAGCGTCCTGGCCCAGGGCTACCGGGACTGGGAGATGATCGTGGTCGACAACGGGTCCACGGATGGGACCTCGGAGGTCGTGGAGTCCTACCGGGAGGCGCGCGTCACCCTCCTCCGCAAGCCGCACTGGGGGCTACCCCGGATGCGCGAGAATTACGGGCTGGCCCTCGGCCGCGCCTCGGGCGAACTGGTCGCGCTCCTGGACGGGGACGACTGGTGGCCCCCCTGGAAGCTCGAGGCCCAGGTGAGGGCCTTCGACGATCCGGAGGTGGCCTTCTCCTACGGGGCCGTGAGCCTCCACGACGAGGAGGGACGGCCCACCGGGGGCCACTGCCCGCCGCGCCGCCTGCTGGGCCGCTTGCGCGGCGATCGGCTGCTCCTCGACCTCCTGACGCTGCGCTACGTCCCCTACTGGGTGACGACCATGGTCCGCCGCTCGGCCCTGGACCGCCTCGGGGGATTCGTCCAGCCGGGGCACGAGCTCCAGGTGGACTACTCGACCTGGCTCGCCCTCCTCCCCGGGGCGGTGGTGAGGGGGGACTCCGCGGTCCTTGGGTGCTACCGGATCCGGCCCGGATCCGTCACGCGAACGCCAGGCCTCGACACCCAGGGCCTGCACGTGCGGACCAGCGATGAGTTCCTGGTCTCGCGGCCCGAGCAGGCCGCCCTCGCAGGTCTCCCCCCCGAGGTCCTGCGGCGCGACCGGGACGCCTGCGTGGCGCACTACCGGGGCCTGCAGCTCCTCCGCGACGGCCGCGCCCCGGAGGCCCTGCCCCACTTCCGGGAGGCCCTGCGGCGGGGGCGGGGCCTCCGGCGCCTCAAGGCCGTGGGCCGGATGGTGCAATGCCTGGGCTGGCCAGGGACGTGAGGTCCAGCCTCCTGGTCGCCGCAGGGGCCCTGGCCTCCGGCCTCGCCGTGGCCCTGGCGGGCCAGGGGGGCGGGGCCGGCGCGCTGGGGTCCGGCGCAGCCGTCCCCGCCCTCCTCGCCGGGGCCGCCGCGGCCCTGGCGGCCCTGCGCTGGCCGGCGGGCTTCGCCGTGGGCTGCGCCCTCTACCTCCCCTTTGAGGAGTCCATCATCAAGTGGCTCCCGGGGCCGGCCTTCCTGGCGGCCCGCTACGCCCCCGAGCTCATGCTCTACCTCCTGGCCCTGCGGGCAGCCGCGCTCCGCCTGGCCGCGAGGCTGCCCTGGGTCCGCTCGCCCCTCGACGTCCCGGTCCTGGCCTTCGTCGCCGTCGCGCTCGCCTCCATGGCGGCCAACGGGACTCCGCCGGTGACTGCCGCCCTGGGGCTTCGTGTCCTCCTGCGCTACGCCTCGGTGGTGGTGATCCTCCTGCAAGGGGGCGTCACGGACCGGCACCGCCTTGCCCTCGTCCAGGGCCTCGTCCTGGCCGTCGCCTTCCAGGGCGGCCTCGCCCTGGCCCAGCGGGCGCTGGGGCCCGACTTCCTGGCCCTGTTCCAGCCAGCCCGCGTCGCCGTGGGCGGGGTCGTGTTCCTGGAGCCCGTGAGCCCCGCGGGCGAATCCGCCTCCCTGGGCACCCTGGCGAACTTCAACCTCCTGGGGGATTTCGCCGCCATCGCCACCCTCGTGGCCCTGGCCGCCTGCTGGGCCGGCGTGCTGGGCCGCGGCGCCTGCGCCCTGGCCCTGGCCGGGGGCCTGACCGCCATCACCTGCAGCGCCTCCCGACAGGCCCTGGTGGCACTCCTGGCCGGCGGCGCGGTCCTCGCGTGGCTCACCCTGCGCCCCCGCGCCCTGGCTACCCTGGCCCTGGCCCTGGGCCTAGCCGTCGTGCTCGTCTGGGACCTGGCGCCCGACATCCGGCAGGAGTGGCGGGACCTGGCGTGGCAGCAACACACCCCCGAGTACGCCCTGGACCTCCGGGCGAAGCTCGCCGCCATGCTCATGCCCGAGTCCCTGCGGGCCGAGCCGGACGGCAACTTCCGCCTCTACCTGATCCGCGTCGTGGGCCAGGAGCTGCTCGAGCAGGCCCCGGTCCTGGGCCTGGGACCCGGCCGCTTTGGTTCCGTGCTCTCGGTGGCCCGGTCGGACCCGATCTACCGGGAGCTGGGCATCGACCACCTGGCCACGACCCGGACGAACTTCGTCGGCGACGTCCAGTGGGTCACGGTCCTGGGCCAGGTAGGGCTTGCGGGGCTGGCCTCCCTGGCCGCGTGCCTCGTGCTTCCCCTCCGGGCTGCCCTGCGCCTCCTCGGCGAAGGGGAGGCGAGCCCGCCCCGGCGGGCCGCGGCCCTGGCCCTCGTCGCCCTGGCGGCGACCCTGGTCCCCCTGGGCCTCCTGGGCCCGAACCTGGAGGTGCGCCCGGTCTCTTACTGCTTCTGGCTCTTCGCGGGTCTGACCCTGGCCCCGCCCGCGGCGGGACCCGCGACGGACGTCGAAGGAGGTGTACATCATGGATGACACTGGACACCAGGCCCCCATCGCGAAGTCCGCCGGGGGCGTCCCCCTTCGCTGGACCTGGGCCCTGACCGGCGTCGTCCTGGGGGCCACGGCCGGGGCCGGGGGAGGCGCCCTCTACCCGCCTCGCTACCGGGCCGCGGCCTACCTCTACCTGGTGGGCTCGCGCATGGGCGAGGTGCGCATGGCCGCCTCCGAGGTCCACGTACTCTCCCGCACCCTCGCCACCCTCATGACGGACGACAGCTCCCTGGACGCCCTGGCGGCCGAGTGCGCGCTACGGGGGTCGGACGGCGAGCCGGTCCCGCCGGAGCGCCTGCGGGACCGCATCGAGGTGGAGCAGCGCCACAACACGACCCTGCTGGAGGTCGCCGTGGAGTGGTCCTCGGCCGAGGTGGCGGCCCGCACGGCCAACGCCCTGGCGGACCGGACCGTGGAACGGCTGGCCTCCCTGAACGACCGGGGACTGCAGGAGGCCGTGGCCGCCCTGGGCCAGGAGGCCGTCCGGGCGCGCCAGCGCTGGGACGACGCCCGGGCGGAGCTGGCGGCCTTCGAGGAGAAGGAGGACGTGGACCTCAAACGCACGGAGCTGGACACCACCCGCGCGCGCATCCTCGAGCTGGAGGAGGAGTCCATCGCGACGGGGCTGGAGCTGGCCCAGGCGCGGGTGGACGAGGCGTCCACTCGCGGCCTGATGGGCTCCATCCCCGAGAAGCGCCACGAGGAGCGCTCGCTGGTGGAGGACGAGGCCTACCGGCTGCTCCTGGAGCACGCCGGCGGGACGGGGGCGGCCGACTCCCTGCGGCTGCGCATGCGCTCCGAGGAGATCAACCCGAATTACGTGCACCTGGAAGGTTCGGTGGCCGGGCTCCGAGTCCGCATCCAGGCCCTGGAGTTCCGCCTGGGTGCCGTGCGCGACGAGCTGGAGGACCGGCGGCGGCGCTACCGGGAGCTGACGGGCGAGGTGATCCGCCTGGCCCAGGGACGCGAGGCCCTGACGCGGGAGGTCTCGGCCCGGAGCGCCGCCTACGGGGCGACGGCGGAGCGGCTGGAGAACACGCGACTGGGTCTCATGGGGCAGCACCAGGTCGCCCGCGTGGCCGAGAAGGCCGTGCCCCCCGCCCGGCCCGTGCGCCTCACCCTGCGGCTGGCCGCCCTCGGGGCGCTCTCGGGCCTGCTGGTGGCGATCCTGGCCGCCCTCCTGGCCGCCGCCCGGGCCCATCCAGGGGCCAGGCCGGGTCCCACCCCCGCCTCCTGACCCGCGGCGGCTCTGCCGGCCAGGGGGGGCGGCCCCTCAGGTGACCTCGGCGACGACGACGTGGTTGGCGGGGTAGACGGGCCTTCCGTCCGGGACGTGGCGGCGTCCCAGCTCGGCGGCGTCCGCCTGATCGACGAGCCGTAGGCCCGATCGGGCGAGGAAGTCGCCCGTGTCCTCCGGGTGCATGCCGAAGGTGACGGGCTCGCCGAGGAGGCGCAGGAGGTGCGGCGTGAAACGGCGCGCCGCCGCCTGGAGGTCCGGGCCGTCCGGAAGGAACCAGAAATCCATGGCGAGCCGGGACCCGGGGCCTCCCATCTCGCGTACCGTGGCCAGGGTGGCCTTCACCGCCTCCCGGGTCAGATACATGGACACCCCCTCCCAGATGAAGAAGCTGGGGGCCCCGGGCCGGAATCCCGCCGCCGCGAGGACCGGTCCGAGCCCCTGGGTAAGGAAGTCGATCTCCACGCGGCGCACGTCCGACTCCGGAAGCTCCCCGCCATGCCTTCGCGCGATGCGGGCCTTCCGCCGGCCCGTGGCGGGGAAGTCCAGCTCGTAGACCGGGCGGCCGGCCAGGACTCCGGCGAAGCGCCAGGCTCGGGTGTCGTAGCCGGCCCCCAGGACCGCCACCTGGACGGCGGGCCCCTCCAGACCCGCCGCGAGGGCGTTGTCGATGAAGCGGTGGCGGGCCTGGACGTAGGTCACGAGCGGCGAGGCGAGCCCGCCGGGCAGGCGCCTGGCCAGGCTGGAGCCCTCCAGCGTCGAGAGGGTCACGCGAGTCAGGGGGCCCAGGAACAGGCCCGCAAGGGGGTCGTCGACGACTCGTTCGGCGGGGGGCCTGCGTTGCTCCATGGCGCGGAAGAGGCAGACCAACTCGGCCGTTCGGCTGGGCCCCACTCGCATGGCGGGTCCTCGAGGTGCTCCAGGAACCCTCACCCCGCGCCACGAGGGCGAGACTGGCGGGAGTGCATGGGAATCGAACCCACCCGGCCGGTTGTACGCCGGCCGCCTTGGATTTGAAGTCCAGGAGGCCCACCAGGGACCTATCCACTCCCCTGCGCGGACGCGGGGTCCGCGGGGGTGTGCCATCTTAGCGCGCCGCCCCACCGCCGCAAGCCGTGCAGGGGCCGGGCAGCGGTTCCGCAGGAGGGGCCGGCAGGGTCCGTCCGGAGCAGGCGGGCGGCCGATCACGGAGGTGGGCCACTTCGGGTCGGGGGGCGGCCGGTCGGGGGCACGATCGCGAGAGGGGTGGCTGGGTAGGTCCGGGCCCATGGGGCGTAGGGGGACCCGGTCGGGCGGGCGCAGGGCGGTGGACTAGCGGAGGTCCTCCATGAGGCGATCCACCGCAACCCGGAACTTCTCGGGGGTCTCGTACTGGCCGCGTTCTATGAGGGCGCGGATCTCCCGGATGCGCTCCATGCGCACCTCCGGTACCTGGGCCAGCTTCGACAGGAACTGCGCCTTCGCCGAGAACTCCACGCGGTCCGCCCCCAGCGAGGGCCCGGGCCCCGGGGCGGAGGCAGCGGGCTCCGTCTTCCTGCCGTCGATGCGGCGAGGTCCCTGCAGCGGTCCGGTCCCCTGGATCTCCATCGGACTGTCTTTGCTGACTCCTGGCGCGGTGGTCCGCCCTGTACTTCCTGTATCGGACGCAACCCTCGGGAAATTCAGGAGAAGCTCTCGAGCTGCCCGCCGATCTCTTATCGGCAGTCCAGGCCCCGGTCCGAATGGCTACCTGTCGCGGCCCCGACCCGCGCACCCCCCCACGGGTAGGCCGGAACCCGCGACCCCGCTTATATCACGGGCCGCGGGTCGATTCCACCTCTCGGTGCTATACTCCCTGGACTACCCTGCGAGGCCCTGGCGGACATGGTTCGCGTCGCCCTCATGCGTCATGGGTCCGACCTGGCCGCCGCGCTACGCGTCGTCCTCTCCGTCCTGATGGTGCCCTTCGCCCTCTCGGTGCCCCTGGTGGCCCTCGCCGTCTTCTACCCGCCTTTCTACGTATACCTGCGCGAGCTCTTCGGCCGACCGGCGCAGGCCCTCGCGGGCGGCGGGGCCCTCGGGCAGGTCCTGGGCCGCATGGCCTGGCCCCCGGGGGGAGGCGGCGCCGGAGCGGTCCTGCCCGCGCGGCTCGCCGCGGTGCTGGGGACCGAGGCCCCCTCGGTGGAGAGGGCCCTGGACCTGGACGCCCTGCGGGGCGCGGAGCCGGCGGACCCGGCCCGGCTGGTGGAGCTGGCCCGAGACGCTTCGCATCCCGAGGTCCGCGCCTCCGCCCTCGCCCGGCTGGGGACCGCGAGACCGGGGACCCCGGCGACGGCCCGCGCCCTCCTGGACGGCCTGGGGGACGAATCCCCCCTGGTGCGGCGGGCGGCCGTCCAATCCCTGGCGGCCCTCGGCCCGGCCGAGGGCGGGGCGGTGCGTGGCGCCCTGACGGATGGCGACCCGGCGGTGCGTGCCGCGGCCCTGGGCGTCGTGGCCGGCTGGGGCGACGAGGACGCGCCCGCGGTCGTGGCACGCGGGCTGGTGGACCCGGAGCCCCGGGTCCGTCAATCGGCGGCCCGGGCCCTCGCGGGCCTGGACCCCGCCACGCCCGCGGCGCGGGAGGTGGCCCGTTCGGCCCTGGGGCCCCTTGCCGCCCCGGAGGCCCTGGCGCTCCTGGGCCGGGGAGGCGATCCGGACGACCTCCCCCTGGCCCTCGACCACCTGGAGGATGCGGACCCCAGGGCGCGAGTCCAGGCGCTCCTGGCGGCCAGGCGTCTCGCCGCCACCGAGGGCGCCCTCCCTCACCTCTTCGAGGCCCTGCACACCGGCGAGCCGGCCCTCCGGTCGCGGGCGCTGGAGGTCCTCGCCGACCGGCATCCCGGCCCGGCGGCGCCCTCGGTCCTGGCGTCGTTCTCCGATGCGGCGGCCGAGGTGCGTAGGACCGCAGCCCGCGCCGCCGCCTCCGCGCGGGTCCCCGGGGCCGAGGGGCCCCTGGTCGAGCTTCTGGGAGACGGGGACCCCTCCGTGGTGGTCGCGGCGGCGGACGCCCTGGCCGAACTTCGGGCGGCCCCCGCGGCGGCCCCGCTCCGTGGCCTCCTCTCCCATGGCTCGCCCCAGGTGCGCTCGGCGGCGCGGAGGGCCCTGGACCTCCTCGCACGGGCCCCGCGGTAGGCACCCGGAACGGCGACCTACAGCACGCCCTTGGTGGAGGGGACCCCGCCCCGGAGCTTGCGGTCGTCCCGGCACACGGCCTGGAATAGGGCGTGGGCCACCCCCTTGAAGACCGACTCCGCGATGTGGTGGTCGTTGCGGCCGTACGGGACGTTGACGTGCAGGGTGAGCCTCGCGTTGGAGGCCAGGGCGTAGAAGAAGTCCTCCACCAGGGCCGTGTCGAAGGCCCCGGTCTTGGGCGAGGGGAAGCCCACGTTCCAGACCAGGTAGAACCGGCCGCAGAGATCCAGCGCCACGTCGCACCGGGCCTCGCCCATGGGGATGGAGGCCGAACCGAAGCGGACGATCCCGGCCTTGTCGCCCAGGGCCCGCTCCAGGGCCTGGCCCACGCAGATCCCCACGTCCTCCACCGTGTGGTGGAAATCCACCTGGGTGTCTCCCCGGGCCTGGACCTCCAGGTCCAGGCAGCCGTGGCGCGCCAGGAGGTCCAGCATGTGGTCGAAGAAGGGGATTCCGGTGCCGACCCGGGAGCGGCCGCTCCCGTCCACCGCCAGGTGCACCTGCACCTCCGTCTCCGAGGTGCGCCGTTCGACGTCGGCCGTCCGCTCGTTCATGCGAGTCCCTCCAGGGCCCCCAGGAATCGGTCCACCTGGGCTTCGGTCCCCACGGTCACGCGCAGGCAATCCCGGAGGCGCGGGTCGTCGAACCAGCGCACCAGGACGCGCCGCGCCCTGAGCCCCAGGTATACGGCCCGCTGGTCGCCCGCCCCGCGGGCCAGGACGAAGTTGGTGGAGCTGGGCCAGACCCGGTATCCCCGGAGGGCGAGCCCCGCCGAGAGCCGCTCGCGGGTGGCGGCGATGCGGCGCGCCGTCGTGCGCATGGCCTCCACCTCCCCGAGGGCCGCGAGACCCGCCGCCTGGGCCAATCGCCCCACGTTGTAGGAGTCCTTGACCTTCTCGAGCTGTCGCGCCACCTCCGGCCGCATGGACGCGAACCCCAGCCGGACCCCCGCCAGGGAATACGACTTGGAGAAGGTGCGCACCACGATGACGTTCGGGTGCGAGCGCGGCAGGTGCAGGCACCCCTCCTCGGCGAAGTCCACGTAGGCCTCGTCCACCACCACGAGCCCCGATCGGGCGGCGGCCAGCGCGGAGACCTCCCCGGGCGGGACCACGGTCCCCGAGGGGGAGTTCGGGTTGGCCAGGATGAAGACCCGACCCGGCACCCCGGCCGCCCCCGCGGGGAGGTGGTAGTCCTCGTCGAATGGGAGTTCGTGGAGCCGGGCGTCCAGCGAGCGGGCCAGGGTGCGATAGAGCGTGTAGGTGGGCGTGGGGACCGCCACCGGGTCCAGAGGTCCGACGGCGGCCCGGAGGATCATGGCCAGGATCTCGTCGGAGCCGTTCCCCACCACCACCCCGTCCGGGTCCACCCCCAGGACCTCTCCCAGCCGGCGACAAAGCGCCGTGGCGCGCGGGTCGGGGTATAGCCGGAGGGCGTCGCCCACCGAGCGCCGTAGCGCCTCCAGGACGGCCGGGGGCGGCGGATAGGGGTTCTCGTTGGTGTTGAGCTTGACGATGCCCTCCTCGGCGGGCTGCTCCCCCGGTACGTAGCCTTCCATGGCGACGATGTGGGGGAGGAAGAGACCCGCCACCGGGTCCCGGTCCGCCCCGGCGGTTCGAGCGGCGGCCAAGCGGACCTCCACCGAGAGGGCATGGGCCTCCAGGCCCTCCGCGCGGGCGAGGGCCAGGATCGCGGGGGCGTCCCGTTCCAGGGCCTCGCGGTCGTAGCGGACCCGGGCCGACCTGCGGAGGAAGGAATGGACCGATAGCCCCGAGAAGGCCCTGGCGCTGCCCCCGGTGGGGAGGGTGTGGGAGGGCCCGGCCACGTAGTCGCCCACGGCCTCCGGGGTCCAGGGGCCGAGGAACACGGCCCCGGCCGAACGGACGCGGCCCGCGAGGGACTCCGGGTCGCGCACCACGAGTTCCAGGTGCTCCGGGGCGATGCGCTCCGCCAGGGCCAGGGCCTCGTCCAGGTCCCGCACCACGAAGGCGGCGCCGTAGCCCTCGAGGGCGGCCCGGGCGATGTCGGCCCGGGGCAAGTCCGCGAGGACGCCCTCCAGCCTCCGGGCGACGTCGCGGGCCAGGGTCTCGGACGGGGTCACGAGGACGGCGCTCGATTGGGGGTCGTGCTCCGCCTGGCTCGCCAGGTCCAGGGCCACGTGGAGCGGGTCCGCCGACGCGTCGGCGATGACCAGGACCTCGCTCGGGCCGGCCAGGAGGTCCACGTCCACCCGGCCGTATACCTCCCGTTTGGCCGCGAGGACCCAGGCGTTCCCGGGCCCTACCACCTTCTGGACCGCCGGGATGGTCTCCGTGCCGAAGGCCAGCGCGGCCACGGCCTGGGCACCCCCCACCCGGAAGACCTCGCGACAGCCCAGCTCCGCCAGGGCGGCCAGCACCGGAGGCGCCACCGAGCCGTCGCGCCCCGGCGGCGTGGCCACTGCGATGCCCCCCACCCCCGCCACCTGGGCGGGCACTACGTTCATGACGACCGAGGAGGGGTAGGCGGCCCGGCCGCCGGGGATATAGACCCCCACGCGAGCCAGGGGGGTGAGGGCGAGCCCCAGGCACGAGCCCCCGCAAACCAGGTCGCGCGGCTCCGGCCCCAGGACATGCTCCTGGTAACGCCGCACGCGGTCCCGGGAGAGGCGCACCGCATCGAGGAAGGTCCCGGATGCCGCCGCGCGGGCCTCGTCCAGCTCGGCCCCCGAGACGCGCAGCCTCCCCGGCGCCAGACGCACGCCGTCGAATCGCTCTGTCAGATCCAGGAGGGCACGGTCGCCCTCGGCGGCCACGCGTCGGAGGACCTCCCGCACCGTCGCCAGGGCGGCCTCGTCCAGGAGGCGGCCGGCCCGCCCCAGGACGCGCCCCAAGGCCTCCTCGCCCAGCGCCTCCCCCGTGCGGAGGACGCGGAGCATCAGTGGCCCGGCCGGTGCGAGGGGCCGTCGCCCACGCCGAGGCCATGCCGCAGGATCTGCCCCCAGCGCCCCGGGTCCCTCGCCGCGGCGCGGAGGGTGGCCCACGCCCGCGCCCAGGCCGCCCCCCGGTCCTGGAGCCGCCGAGCCGGTCCGCGAGCCCCGCCCCAGGGCACCAGGCCCCCACGGATCGAGCGCACGGCCTCCCGCAAGGCCGGTTCGTCCTCCGGGTGCAGCCGGGCCCAGGCAGCCAGCAGGTCCTCCAGCGTGCGCGGCCTCTCGGCGGCCAGGACCTCCAGCAGCCGGGCGGACCCACCGCCCAGGGCCTCGGAGGACGCCACCGCCAGGAGCAGGGTCGCCACGGCGCCCTCGTCCCGGCGCCACCGTTCGGGCCCCCCCTCCGCCAGATAGTCCTTCGCGGGCGCCCCCAGGGTGTAGTACCAGCCGCAGAACTCCGCCCACCCCTCGCTGAAGGCGAACTCCGGGTCCGTGGGCCTCCCGGGCCAGTGGCCCTCGGGGACCAGGGCCATGGTGAGCCCCTCCGCCGCCACCCGGGGGTAAGCGGGCCCGTGGGTGGCCATGAGGATGGCGTGCCCCAGCTCGTGGCAGACCGTCTCCTCGCCCCCCTCCCCGGAGGCAAGACGCTCCACGGTCCCTCGCGACAGCGTCACGACAGTCCCGACACGGGCCTCCAGGCCTCCGTCCCGCCTCCGGAGCAGGTACGGGGCCGCGTGGGTGTAGGACACCCCTTCGACCCCGGTGGCCAGGCAGAGGGCCAGGCCCGTCCGGGACCGGCCGAGTTCGCGCGCCCTCCGCCAGTCCGCCAGGGCCCGAGCTACCGCGTCCGAGCCCCGGAGGCGTAGGGCGGCCGGCGAACGCCGGACGTCCACCTCGGAGTAGACGAGGGACACCCGCGGGACCAGGTCCACGGGGTCCGCCGGGCGCACGGTGATCACCTCGGCCGCCCCGGGCCCGGCCGCCACGGGACGGGCCGCGCTCGCCGAGGCGGCAAGGGCCGCCGCGAGGGCGGGAAGCGCCGGGAATCGTAGCCGCCGGTGCACCGGCGGAGATTCTAGCGGGGCCGGCGCTCGTGGGGCTAGGGGGGGCTACCTGGGAGTGGCGAGGTCCAGCGGTAGGAAGGGGAGCCGGGGGCCGCCCTCGCGGGTCTCCCACCACTGGCGCCAGGGGTGGGCCTGGGCCCCCATGTCGCGGCCGGTGATGTGGACCAGGGCCTGGACCACCTGCCAGCGGAAGCGCACGTTCGGGTCGTCGAGGGCGTGGAGGAGGGCGGGCACCGAGGCCATGGAGCGGAGCTCCCCCAGGGCCATGGCGGCGCGGATGCGTTCCCCGTACGGTGCGGTGCGGTCCACCACCACCCGCATGGAGCGGGCGGAGCGGACGTCCGCCAGGTCGGCCTCGGCGGCGCGGCGTTCCCCCTCCTCCCGGGTGCGCTCGATGAAGGCCACCAGGTCCGCGCCGCCCCCCTGGTCGTCGCCCAGCATGCCCCGCACCCTCGCGCGCAGGCGGTAGGGCCCCGCCAGGCCCGGTGCCAGGGCGATGGCCGCCGACAGGTCCCGCTCCGCCGCCGCCAGGGTCTCGCGGGCCGGCCCCGAGGCACGCTCGCTGGGGGGGAAACCGAGCTGGGGGTCGAAGAAGCGGTCGTAGTGGATCCGACCCCGGACTCGATAGGCCTCGGGGAAGTCCGGGACCAGGTTCAGGGCGCGGGAGACGTCCTCCAGGGCCAGCTCCAGGGAACCGCCCCGGAACGCGGCCACGGCGCGCCGGAGGTAGACCTCCACCAGCCGCCGGTCCTTCTTCAGCGCCGCCCCGTAGCCGACGACCGCGTTGGCCCACTCCCCGCGGCCATAGTAGATATCGGCCCGCAAGGCCGAGAGGAGGCCGATGACCTGATCCTTGGAGAGCTCCGCCAGGTAGATCTCCCGGTCGACCTGGTCCTGGGGGATGTCGTGGTGTCGCACGTACTCGATGTTCTCCAGGGAGGCCCCGCGGCGGGCGGCCTCCACGTTTCGACGCCAGGTGGGGAAGACGACCCGGACGAAGAGGTGGCCCGGGACCCGCACCGGGAAGGCGGGGAGGGGCCGCTCCCGCTCCCCCAGGGGCCCCGCGATGCCCGTCGAGAGCTTCTCGCAGGTGGCGGCGTAGAGGAGCGCGAGCCCCACTGCGTCGCCTCGCCGGTTCTCCAGGACGCGGTCCAGGCGGTAGAGGTCCGGATCCCCAGCGGCGGACGTGGGCTCGCAGATGAAGCCCTCGTCCACGAAGAAGAAACGGTTGAAGGCCTCCACCCGCTCGGCCGGCGAGACGATCCCGGCGATGGCCGCCTGGGCCCGGATGGCGAGGTCGTTCATCATGCGCCGGTAGCGGGCCGCGTCGAAGGGCGGAGGCGGGGGTGCAGCCGGGTCCATGGCGGGCCCCCTGGGAAGCTCCTCGTAGAGCTCCCGGGCGAAAGAGAGGAGGATGGTGTCCAGCGGGAACCGCTCCCCGCCGGCGTCGTAGATGGGCTGCCAGCCGGGGACGTCATCGGCCAGGGTCGGCAGGCAGGCGAGGAGGGCCAGGGCG
>JACQVX010000271.1 GCA_016209495.1 Planctomycetota bacterium | reverse complement strand
GGTCGTAGCCCAGGCCCGTCCCGTCCCGGTCCATGCTCGTGAGGAGGACCTCCCCCGCGCCGGAGGCCACGACCTCCCTGGCCCATTCCACGGCCTCCCGCCCCGTGGGGGTACGGCCGCCGTTCACGTGGACCTCCCAGCGGGGCGCCCCCGCCCCGTCCCGCCGCCTCGCGTCGATGGCCACCACGACGCATTGGGTCCCGAACTGATCGGCGGCCCGCCTCACCAGGCCCGGGTCGGCCACGGCGGCGCTGTTGATGGCCACCTTGTCCGCCCCGGCCCTGAGCAGGTCACGGAGGCCGTCGGTGTCCCGCACCCCACCTCCGACGGTGAGGGGGATGAAGACCTGCTCCGCGGTCCGCTCCACCACCCCCAGGATGGCGCGTCGCCCCCTCGGGGTGGCGGCGATGTCGAGGAGGCAGACCTCGTCGGCACCCTCCGCGTCGTAACGGCGAGCCACCTCCACCGGGTCGCCGGCGTCCTGGAGGTCCACGAAGTGCACCCCCTTCACCACCCGTCCGTCCTGCACGTCCAGGCAGGGGATCACGCGCCTTGCGGGCATTCCGGGATCACCACCTCCGGTGGAAGGCTACCCACTCCACGGCCAGGACCGCCAGCGCGGCCCCCACGAGCCAGCCCCAGACCTCCCGGTTCACGCCCCCCCCCGAGGCGACCGCCTCGACCCTCCTTCCGCCGGCCTCCAGCACGCCCCGCGTCCGGATGTCGCTCTCCTGGGCATCCAGGAGGCTCGCCGCGAAGGACCAGGTCCGACCCCCACCGATCACCCGGTAGACCCCCACCAGGTCGGTGGCGCCGAAGTAGGCCTGGCCGTCCCGCGCCTCCAGCCTGTACCGAGTCCCGTCGGGGGAGACCACCTCCACCTCGGCGAGACCCTCCGCGGGAAGGGCCACGGGCCGGCCCGTGCGCGCCACCCCGTCCGGCAGGTCGCCGCCGCCGCGCCGGGCCAGGGCCACCAGGTTCTTGAAGAAGATGGGGAACGAGGCCCTGAGGGGCCAATCGCTCCCGTAGACGTCCAGGCCCAGCGCCCAGTGCTCGTGGTCCCCCCGGCCCATGGCCACGAGGACGGCCCCGGCGTCGGTGGTCACCAGGGGACGCAGGCGCGGCCCCGCGACGAAGGGCCGCGCGGCGGCCAGGTGCACGTCCCCCAGGTCCACGAAGCGCAGGAGGGGGTGGTCCCGCGCCCAGTCCAGGATGGCCGGCGAACGGACCGCCGGCCGGGGCTCCGCCGGGCCCACGGCCGCCGGGGGGTCGAGGTAGAGGGCGGGACGGTCGGGCTCCCGCGCGGGGACCACCGCGTCGTAGATCACCAGGTCGTGGCCCGCCGGGTCGAGGGCGTCCACCCCGGCCGGGTCCACCCTCTCCACCAGGGCGTCCGGGGTCGCCGCCAGGGCGCGCTCCACCACAGGGTTCCCCGGACTCACCAGCAGGACGCGCACCTCGCGCCCGGCGCGCAGGACGAGTCGGGCCACGTCGTCGCACGCCAGGGGGTCCTCCCCGTCCAGGCTGAGTTCCAGGACCCCGGCCTCCCAGTCCCCCTCGAAGACCGCGCTGGCGCGGCCCCCGGGGGGGACGGACAGCTCCCGCGCGTCCAGGAAGACGCCTCCCCCGTGCAGGTTGAGGAAGCGGCGGGCCTCCCGATCCCCCGCGTTGGCCACGGTGACCAGGACCTGGGTGCGCCCCCGCTCCTCCCCGGATTTCAGGGCGACGATCCCCAAGTTGTCGGCCCGGCTTCCATAGGCATGGTAGCGCAGGCCCACCCCGGTCCCGGAGAGCTCGGGGAGCCGGGGCGAGGCCCCGTCGGAGAAGAGGTGGACCAGCCCCTCCACCCCCTCGCCTCGCCCCCGGACGGCCGCCATGGCCAGGAGCAACGCGTCCTCCAGGTTGGTGGGGACATGGCGCTCGCCCAGCGTGGACAGGGCCGAGCGCAGGGCGTGCAGGTCCGAGGTGAAGCCCTGCACCGTGCGAGCCTCCGCGGCGGCCTCCACCACCATGCACGCATCTCCGCTGGCGCCCCGCCCCCACCACGAGGTGGAGCGCCCCATGTCCTCCACCACCTCCAGGGCGTCGGCCCGGGCGGCCTCCAGGCGGGAGCGGCCGTCCGGGGCGTCCCGGGCGGACATGCTCGCGGAGGTGTCCACCACGAGGACCAGGTGCCGCCCCCCGGTCTCCCGCAGCCGCACGATGGGCCGCGCCAGGGCAAGGGCCAGGAGGAGGACCGCCAGGACCTGAAGGAGCATGAGGAGGTTTCGCCGTAGACGCTGGAAGGGGGTGTTGGCCTGGAGGTCTGCGATGACCTCCCGCCAGAGGAGCAAGCTGGAGACGCGCCGGTCGGTGCGGCGCATCTTGAGGAGATAGAGCAGGATGATGGGGAGCGCGACGGCCGCCAGGGCGAGGCCGGCCAGGTTCAGGAGGCTCACCTCAGCGCCCCGGCGAGGCGCAGGGAGCGGAGGACCGTCTCCTCGAAGGGCTCCGAGGAGACCGTGCGCAGGAGGCCCACCCCGTGCCGGCGGCACCACCCGGACACGGCGCTGGAAAGGGCCTCCAGGCGCCGCCGGTATCCGCGCACCGCCTGGGCATTCATCGAGATGTCCAGCGCCAGGCCCGTCTCGGCATCCACGAGCCGGTGCTCGCCCCCGGGGGCCGGATCCACCTCCTCGGGGGCCAGGACGTGCAGCACGAAGGGCTCGTGACCGGCGGCTCGGAGACGGCCCAGGGGGGCCAGGGGGTCCGGCGTCAGGAGGTCGGAGGCCACCAGGACCAGCCCACGCCGCCTGGAGCGACCGAGGAAGGCATCCACGCCCGGGGCCAGGTCCACCGCCCCATCGGCCCGCAGGGCCCCCAGGTGCTCCAGGAGCGTCGCGAAGCGGTGGCGGTTCCGCAGGGGCAAGGGGGGGGGCGGGACGCGCCCCCCGCCCTCGGGGCCACGCCCCACCGCCGCCACCTGGACCCGCTCCAGCCCCGCCAGGGCCACGTATCCCAGTGCCGCCAGGACGCGCCGGGCGTGATCGAACTTGCGCACCGGCTCGCCCACGTCCATGGAGGCCGAGGCATCCACCAGGAGGTAGACGGCGAGTTCCTCCTCCTCCAGGAAGAGGCGCAGGTAGAGGTCGTCCAGGCGCGCATAGGCGTTCCAGTCGATGCGGCGGAAGTCGTCTCCCTGGGTGTAGGGCCTGAAATCCGCGAACTCCACCCCTGTCCCCCGGCGGGGGCTGCGGCGTTCGCCCTGGAGCCGGCCCTGGAAGATGCGCCGGGACACGAGGGCGAGCTGTTCCAGCCGGCGGAGGAAGCCTGCGTCGAAGAGTTCCCTCACGAGGCGAGGACCGGCGCGGCGAGCCTCCGGGCCGCCTCGAGGGCCAGGCGGGCCGCCGCCAGGACGAGGCCCAGCACCCCCCACGCCGCAGGGCCCGCCTGGGCGAGCGGGGCCCCGGTGGCGGCCATCTCCACGCGTAGCCTGTATTCCAGGGCCGGGACCCACGCGTCTCCGAGCCGCAGCTTCTCGGCCGACACGGCCTCCTCCATGGCGGACAGGGACGGCGCCCCCACGTGCCAGCGCGGGTCGAAGACGTCCTGGAGGGCCCAGATGTCCGCCACGACCAGGGGCGGGCAAAGGAAGTAGCCCTGGGCGATCCCCCCGGACCGCTCCCCCAGGACGAATCCGAAGAGGGGGACGAAGAAGAGCAGGAGCACGAGGGCCACGACGAGCAGCCGGGCCACCACGCGGCTCCCGGTGAGGCGGACCATGAACACCGCCGTCTGGGAGAAGAGGAGGAGGAGGGTCCACACCGCCGCCACCGAGAGGGGGATGGCAGTCCAGCCCCGGGCCCCCATGAAGACCCCCACCTCCCGGAGGCCCAGCCCCTGGACCAGGCCCCAGGCGACCGTCGAGAGGAGCACCAGGCTCCACCCCAGGGAGAGAACCGAGCCGGAGGCCCCTCCCGGATAGAGGACCCGGAGCGGCAGCAGGGGGCCGGCCCATCGCCCACGCGCCCGCAGGACCCGTAGCGAGGTGGGTTCGAACTCGGTGGAGAAGGCCATGACCCCGGACAGGCATAGGAGGGAGGTCACGAGCAGCGTGGCCGCGGAGACGGTGATGCCCACCCGGGCGATCCAGTCGGCGGCCATCCCGTGGGGCGGCGTCGAGGGCCAGTACCAGACCAGGGCCCCGAGCCCCCCCAGGATGGTCACGGCGGAGAAGACCAGGAAGAAGACCCGCACGTTCGTGGAGGTGTTGGCCCCGGCCGGCTTGAGCCGGTTCAGGGCCAGGAGGAAGAAGTAGGCGAAGAGCGAGCCCACCAGCCAGCCCGCCACCCCGAGGCCGCGGAGCTTCCACGCGAGGTCCATGGCCAGGATGGGCTCGACGAGCTCGCGCCGTACGTCCCTCCACTCCTCGACACAGAAGGCCACGAGGGCGGCGCTCGCCACCGCGAGGACGAGCACGCTGGCGTAGGCGAGGATCACCGCCAGGGCGGTGCTCCGGGCGATGGCGGAGATGTAGATGCCGTAGACCGTCACGGCCACCGAGACGAAACCCAGTGCCGCGTAGGCCCCGGCGATGGCCCAGGGCGAGACCCCTCCGTAGAGGAACGCGATGCACACCAGGGGGACGGTGGCCAGGAGGAAGGTCGAGCTGTGGAGCAGGGCCACCAGGAACTTGCCCACGACGATCTCCCAGGGGCGCAAATCGGTCGTGATGAGCAGGTCGTAGGACTGGCCCACCCGTTCCTCGGAGATGGACGTGCAGGCGAAGGCCGGGAAGACCAGCAGGACGACGAAGTACTGGGCGATGGCGAAGGTCCAGAAGAGGACGCCCCCCACCTGGTCGGGGGTGAGGCTCTCCCGGGCCCCCTCCGCGACGATGAAGGCCGCCAGGGCGATGGCCAGCCCCACGACGGAGACGCACGCGGTGTGGGCCACGTAGAAGCGCCGGCGGCGGAAGCCGGCGCGCAGGTCCTTCGCCAGGATGGGGTTGTCCAGGAGGCGCCAGAGGCAGGAGGCGAGCACGGCCGGGGGCGTCACGCCAGGTCCCCCCGGGTGACATCCATGAAGATGTCCTCCAGGTCGTACTTCTCCGGCTCCAGGCCCACCAGGGGGAGGCCCGCGTCCACCACCACCTTGATGAGCCGATGCAGGTCCTCCGGTGCGCCATCGAAGGTGAGGCGCAGGCATTCCTCGCCGGCGGAGCTGACCCCGTCCACCTGGGGATGCGTCCGGAGCAGGGCCTCGGCCTGGGGGGCGCCTCGCACGAAGCGGAAGACGACCGTACGCCTCGGCCGCACCCGGTCCCGGATCTCCTCCACCCCCCCGGTCGCGCGGAGCTCGCCCCTTTCAATAATTCCAACGCGATTGCATATATCTGAAAGCTCAGTGAGGATGTGGCTGGAGATCAGGATGGTCTTGCCCATGGCCCGCAGCTCCTTGATGAGGGTGCGGATCTCGATGCGGGCCCGGGGGTCCAGCCCGGCGGCGGGCTCGTCCAGGATGAGGACCCTGGGGTCGTTCACCAGGGTCTTGGCCAGGCAGAGCCGCTGCTTCATCCCCTTCGAGAGGGTCGCCACGTCGCGGTCCGCCAGCCCCGCGAGGTCCGTGAGGGCCATGACATCGTCCACCACGGCTCGCCGGCGACTCCTCCCGACCCGGAAGGAGGCGGCGAAGAAGTCCAGGTATTCCCACACCCGCACCCCGGGGTAGACGCCGTAGTAATCGGGCATGAAGCCCATGACCCGGCGCACCTCCTCGGGCCGCTCCAGGACGTCGTGGCCGTCCACGCGGACCTGGCCCGAGGTGGGTTCCAGCAGGGTGGCCAGGATGCGGATCGTGGTGGTCTTGCCCGCCCCGTTGGGTCCGATGAACCCGAAGCAGTCCCCCGCCTCGACGCGGAAGCTCAGGTCCCGCACGGCCGTCAGGCCCTCGTAGCGCTTGCTGAGACCTTCCACCTCGATCACCTCGGGGCCTCCCGGACGAGGAGGAAGCAGGCCCCCGGGTCGGGGGCCCTGCCGTCCAGTCGCATGCCCCCCTCGGTCCCCTCCACCAGGGCCACCAGGGCGCGGCCGGGCTGGTCCAGGACCCGCCCCAGCCCCAGGGCCTCGAAGGAGCGGGCCTCGAAGGACGACGGAGGGCCGAAGGATAGCGCGTCATCGAGGTATCGGCGGCCCCGCGGATCGGTCGTGCGAAAGGGATAGTCTTGCACCCCGCCCGGGGGCAGGACGACCAGGGTCCAGGTCTGCATCCCCGCCGTCACGAAGCCACGCAGCGCGTAGCGCGTGAGGTTCTCCACGCGGAGGGCTCCCTCGGCCTGGGGCACCAGGCGCACGGGCCCCCCCAGGTCCACCGTGGACTCGGTCCTATAGAAGGCCTGCTCCCAGATCCCGAGCCGCAGGCAGGGGACGGACCAGGTCTCCCCCTGGTCCACGCCCCCGTCTATGGACCGCAGGCCCTGCACGTTCTTGTGGACGGGTGCGAGGGACACGGTGCGATCCGCCGTGTCGATGCGGTGGCGCCCGGAGAGACCCGAGTAGACCCCGTGGAAACCCAGGCCCAGCGCCTCCGGGGAGCCCTCCTGGGCCACCAGGAGCGTGGCGCCACGCAGGCGCGGCGCGAGCCCCCGGAGCGCATAGCCGGAGACGAAGATGACCCCCACGAAGACGAGGGCCAGGACCGGGACCGTGACCACCACCAGGGATTGCCTGCGGAGGCGGTCCAGGACGAGGTAATTCAGGGGTCCCACCAGGAGGACGTAGAGGGCCACCAGGCCGAAGACCAGCCCCACGGGGGGCAGACCCGCCGCGTCCAGGAGCTGGCCCATGGCGGTGTCCAGGAGGGCCGAACGCCACTTGACCCCGGTGCCATGCTCGGGGAAGGCAAGCCCCGCGGGCGTGCCCGCCCCCGCGAGGGACTCCCCTGCCAGGTCCACCAATGCCCCCCATAGCGCCTGCATCCCCTGGGTGGCGCGCAGCCCGGAGACGCCCGGGTCGAGGCCCAGGAAGACCACGCGCCCCCGCCCCGCGGCCGTCCACCGGAGGATCGAGCCGAAGCGCGAGGGCAAGCCGCCAGGCAGCGGCCCGGCGGCCGCGAGGCGGGGCAGGACCGAGCGCAGGGTCTGGCCGGCCGCCTCCAGGCCGACCCGCCGGGCGTCCACGGTCAAGACGTCCACCCCCGTGACGCCGGCGAGCCGGGAGAAGAAGTCCTGGGACAGCCACCCCGGCGTGCCGGGGCAGGCCGCCAGCCGCCCCCCGCGCCGCACCCACAGGGCCATGGCCTCGAGCTGGGCCGCCGAGAGGGCGTCCAGGGGGAAGTCGTGGAGGATGAGCAGGTCCACCGCGTCGTAGCCCGCCCAGCGGTCCGGGAGCCGGGATGGGTCATGTATCACGTTCACGGAATCATCCATGCTGGGACGGACATGGGCCGAGCGCAGGCTGTCGAAGGCCCCCGGCGTAGGCGTGGCCACCAGGACCGCATAGGGCGACGACGCGCTCCGGCTGTAGAGCCTGGGGATGGATTCGAAGCGCTCTACCAGGGGCCCGGGTTCGCCCTCCTTCCATACCCGGAGCCTCAGGTTGGCGGCCCGGTCGTCGACGGCGAGGTAGAGCCACGCCCTCTTGGTGGAGCTCGCGGGCAGGTCCAGGGTGCGTGTGGCGGTGTAGGAGTCCTCGCGGTCGAAGTACCGCGTGGAGGCCTCCAGGCGGAGTCGCGCCTCCCGGCCCGCGTTGCGGATCTCCACCCAGACCGGAAACCAGGCGGGGTGCTGGAGGGGTACCACCCCGACCTCCACCCGGACCTCCAGGGCACCGGTGTCGTCCTCGGGGCGCGCGGCCTGGGGGAAGGCGAGGGCCGCGGCCCAGAGGACCGTGGCCAGGGTGGGATGCGGGAGACGGCGCCGCCGGGGGCCCACTCAACGTGCGCCCAGGAGCCGGCCCACCTCCCGGGGCACGTCCGGGACCGCCTCCAGGACCTGGTCCACCACCGCGTCGGGCTTCATCCCCTCGGCCTCCCCCTCGAAATTGAGGAGGACCCGGTGGCGCAGGGCCGCGTGGGCCGCGTCCCGGAGGTCCTGGGCGCTGGCGTGGAGCCGTCCCCGGGTGAGGGCCAGGACCTTGGCGCCCGCCACCAGGGCCTGGGCCCCGCGAGGACTGGACCCGTAGCGCACGAAGCGACGCACCCCTTCCGGGGCCCCCTCCGCATCCGGGTGGGTCGCGAGGCACAGCCCCGCGGCATAGCGATATACGTGCTCCGCCAGTGGGACCTCACGGGCCAGGGCCTGCATGGCAAGGAGGTCCTCGGCCCCGCAGACGGCCTCCGGTACGCTGGAGACGGCCCCTGTGGTGCGCCGGAGGACCTCCACCAGCTCGTCCGCCCCGGAGGGGCGCACCTGCACCTTGTAGAGGAAGCGGTCGAGCTGGGCCTCCGGCAGGGGATAGGTCCCCTCCATCTCGATGGGGTTCTGGGTGGCCAGGACGAAGAACGGCTCGGGGAGCGTGTGGCGGGTCCCCGAGGCCGTGACCGCGTGCTCCTGCATGGCCTCCAGGAGGGCCGACTGGGTCTTGGGGGTCGCCCGGTTGATCTCGTCCGCGAGGACGACCTGCCCGAAGACGGGCCCCCGCTGGAACTCGAAACGCTTCCGCCCCCGCTCGTCCTCCACCACCACCTGGGTCCCCACGATGTCCGCGGGCATGAGGTCGGGGGTGAACTGGATGCGCTGGTAGCCCAGGCGGGTGGCCGCCGCGAGGGTCCGCACCAGGAGCGTCTTCCCCAGGCCCGGGACCCCCTCGAGGAGGGCGTGGCCCCCGGCCACCACGGCCACCAGGACCTGCCGCACCACCTCCTGGTGGCCGACGATGACCCTGGCGATTTCCTCCTCCAGGCGACGGAACCGACCACGGAAGTCCTCGGCGCGCGCCTCCAGGGCCGCCGCGTCCCCGGCCCCTGCCCGTTCGCCTTGTTCAGTCATCGCTCGCTCGCAATCTCCGGTCGCTCAGTCATCTCCGAAGTAGTCCTGGACCACCTCCCGATACTCCTCCGGGACCTCGCCCCTCTCCACCGCGTCCTGGGCCGCCTGGCGGTACGCCGGCGGCACCTCCCCGGCGTCCACGTAGGCCCGTTCGTCGTCCCGGGGCGGCGCCTCGAAGAGGGTGCGGCCCACGATGGGGCCCTCCCGGGCCTCGCCGCGGACGTGCCGGTCCTCGGCCTGCACCTCCGTGGCGTCCGGGGCATAGATCCGCTGCCACCGGCCCTCCAGGCCCGCCCGGGCCTCCGCCGCGTCCTTGCTGTCGTGGGTGTAGGCGGCCTCCTCGCCGCCCCGCGCGCGGTCCAGGTTCGTGGTCCCCACCCCGGCGCGAGACCCGCTACCCCGGGTTCCGCTCCCTCTGCCCCCTGCGCGCCTCCCGGCCGTATTCCCGCCACCGCCCTCTCCCGTCGCCCCCCCGCCGTCCCCAGCGCCACCGGCGCCGCCGGCGCCGCCGGCGCCGCTGCAGCCGCCCCCCGCGCATTCCTCCGGGCGATGGCCGTGGGCCGCCTCGTGCCGCGCCCTCTGGATGCGGTCCATGGCCCGGGCCAGCCGCTGCGGATCCACCTGTCCCGCGGCCCCACCCGAGCGTCCCTGCCCACCACCCTCGGCGGCCTCGCCCGGGCGTGCACCGGAGCCGCCCCCGGCCCGCGCGGCCAGCCCCTCCATCGCCCGGGCGGCCCCGGCGCGGTCCCCGGAACGGGCCGCCGCCGCCGCCTCGCGCATCTC
>JACQVX010000255.1 GCA_016209495.1 Planctomycetota bacterium | reverse complement strand
GCGTGGGGGAGCGCACCCGCGAGGGCACGCAGCTCCTTGGCGAGATGACCGAGGGCGGCGTCATCGACAAGATGGCCATGGTCTTCGGCCAGATGAACGAGCCCCCGGGGGCGCGCCTGCGCGTCGCCCTCTCCGCCCTCACCATGGCGGAGAAGTTCCGCGACGAGTCGGGGGCCGAGGTCCTGCTCTTCATCGACAACATATTCCGCTTCTCCCAGGCGGGCTCCGAGGTCTCCGCCCTCCTGGGCCGCATGCCCAGCGCCGTGGGCTATCAACCCACCCTGGCGAGCGAGATGGGCGAACTCCAGGAGCGCATCACCTCGACCAAGCACGGGGCCATCACCAGCGTCCAGGCCATCTACGTCCCGGCCGACGACCTCACGGACCCGGCCCCGGCGGCGGCCTTCTCCCACCTGGACGCATCCACGGTGCTGGAGCGGCGCATCGCCGCCAAGGGGATCTACCCCGCCATCGACCCGCTGCAGTCCTCCAGCCGGATCCTCTCCCCCGAGGTGGTCGGGGAGGAGCACTACGCCGTGGCCAAGGAGGTCCAGAGGATCCTGCAACGCTACAAGGACCTCCAGGACATCATCGCCATCCTGGGCGAGGAGGAGCTGAGCGAACAGGACAAGCTCCTGGTGAACCGGGCCCGGCGCATCGAACGCTTCTTCAGCCAGCCCTTCCAGGTGGCCGCCGCCTTCACCGGGACGGCGGGACGCTATGTGAAGATCGCGGACACCGTGCGCTCCTTCAAGGAGCTCATCGAGGGCCGCCACGACGCCCTCCCCCTGGCGGCCTTCATGTACGTGGGGGCCATCGAAGAGGCGGTGGAGAAGGCCCGTACCATGGGCTCGAGGCATTAGGCGGCCGGCGTGCGCTGCCTCATCCGGACTCCCGCCCGCACGGTCTTCGAGGGCGAAGTGACCTCGGTGGTCTTCCCCGGCGCCGATGGCGAGATCGGGGTCCTCCCCCGCCACGCCCCCATGATGTCGGTGGTGGCCCCGGGGGCCGTGCGGACCTCCGGCCCCGGGGGCGCGCAGGTCTACGCGGTGGCCGAGGGGGTGGCCCAGGTCCTCCCGCAGGAACTGCGGATCCTCACGGGCTGGGCCGCGGAGGGGACGGGGCTGGACGCCGCCGCCGAGGAGCGGGCCGTGGCCGAGGCCCGCACCCTCCCGCGGCGGACCGAGGCCCAGGCCGCCGATCGCTCCGGGCGGCTCGGACAGGCGCGGGCCCGACTACGGGCGGCCCGGCTGGCCCGCGGGCGCTAGCCGGGGTGTGCCGCACCTTCGCAGCCCTAGTCGGGGTCCTGGCCGTGGCGGGCTGCAGCGAGGGCGGGGGTGCCCACGCGGCCTCCGCCCGTCCGGACCCCGCGGTCTCCCTCCCGGTACCCGCCTTCAGCCTTAGGAGTCGTGAGAGAATCACTGCGTGCAACACCGAGGCCGGCGGCGCCCGGGGGCGGTTCGGGGCCGCCAAGGACGACACCATCATCGTCGACAAGGCGGGCCAGGCCGTGCGCCACTTCCGGGGCACGGGACAGATCACACTGCCTGCCGACGTGGCGCGGCTCAGGGCGGAGATCGACCGGCTGCGGTAGGGGCACGGTGTCGTGAACGGTGAGGCGTGAAACCGACGCATTCCCCTTGACACCTGCCGGGGTTGTGGATAGCTTTCGCCCCCCTACCGGGTCACGCGATGTGAATGGGGCCGGGGAATGGGGATCAGGGGATGGCCTGCGGGCAGGGCATGCGTACGGGCGTGGGGACGGTGGGGGTCCTCGGGGTCGTTGCGGCGGGGCTGGCGGTCGGTTGTCACGACGGGGGTGCCCGGCTTGTCGTCCTGCCGGCGACCCCGGGCGCCATCGCGGGGGCCAGCACCGGCGCCGGGGGCGCCCTCCCCGCGGCGGCGTTCCCGCCGCTCCCGGTGCCGCGTGCGCCTTCCGTCCTCTGGCCGGAGCACGCCCCGAAGACCGACCTCGCGGCCTGGTTCCTCGCCCGCCCATGGCTCGCCGGGCGCAGCCTCTGGGCGAGTCACGCGGACCACGGTGCCCACACCCCTGACCCGTCGGAGCTGGGGGCCTTCGGACTGGGAAACGGGCGCTGCTTCGCCCTGCTCGGCACCGCGTACCCCCTCAACACCCTCCACAACGCCATCGGGCCCTCCTATCAGGAGGCCGGCGGCTTCTTCGGGGACATCCGGTCACTCGTCGCCGTGGGGGGCCACGCCCCCCCTGTCCGGCGGGAGTGGGCCTGGAAGGTGCGCCGCTCGGCCATCCTGATCACGAAGTGCGTCGCCGACGAGATCGACCTCTACACGGTGGACTGTGCCCCGCCGGGCCACGACGCGATCCTCCGGGTCCTCGTCGTGCGCAACCCGGGAGCCACGGACATCCCCGGTGTGGAGGTCGTCACGCGCATCGCGGGCGATGGTCGCCCCGAGGGCGATCGACTCGTGCAGGACCGCGGCCCCTACCGGCTCTCCATGGGCGTGATGGGCGGTGGCGGCGGTCCGGCGAGCGGCGAACTGCACGCGTGGGTGGGGACGGTCCCGGCGCTCGGCGAGGTCGCCCTGGCCCTCACCCTGGTCATGACCCGGGGCGGGGTCGGCGAGGCCCAGGTGGTGCGGGGACTGGAGGCGGCCGGGGCCGACCGGCTGATCGAGGAGACGTGGCGCCACTGGGCCGATTGGTTCGCCGCCGGTTCGGAGCTGCGGCTACAGGACCCCAAGGCCCAGGACCTCGTCGAGGACATGCTCGTCACCGGGAAGGTGCAGCAGCACGAGTTCGGCGGGCTCTCCCCCATGTCGCGCTACACGAAGTGCTTCCTGCGCGACGGCGAGGGGCCGTTGCTGGACTTCCTGGCCCTGGGCCAGCACGCCGACGCCCGGCGCATCCTCGACTACCTCCACCGGGCCTCGGCCCACGACGGGGTGATCGCCAACTCCATCGGGATCGACACCGACGTCGCGGGACCGCTCCCCGCCGTGGACTGGTCGCAGGTGGGCTTCATGTCAGGGCGTGGCGCGGCCGAGGCGCCATCCTTCATCCCCTGGCAGGTGGCGAACTACGTCGCACACACCGGCGACCTCGCGCTGGCGGGCGAGCAGTTCGAGTTCTGCCGCCAGGCGCTCCTCCGGCAGGACTTCTCACCCTCGGGCCTGCTGCCATGGAGCGGGGACGAGCCCTTCCGTCACACCATCGCGAACGCCCTCGCCCTGGTGAACCCGGAGGCGTACTCCTATGCCCCCCACTCCTCCTTCTACTTCGTGGCCGCCGCCGAGCGGCTCGCCGGGGTCGCCGTGCGCCTGGGACGGATGGCCGAGGCCATCGACCTGCAGGACCGGGCGCGGCGTGCCCGCGACGCGGTGGAGCGCGCCGCCTGGCTGGGCGACTTCTATGCCCCGAACCTCCTCCGCTGGGGCGCCGTGCCCGTCCCGCGTCCCTTCGAGGACGTGAACCTCCTTCCCCTGCACCTGGGATACCTCGCGCCCGATGACCCCAGGGCCGAGGCGAACCTGCTGGCCGTACTGCAGCAGCTGGGCCGGGGGCCGGGGCGGGTGCAGTCGAGGAGCCTCATCTCGAGCGCCATGGACGCCTACGACGGAATGGTCCCGGGATACCTCCTGGAGAACCTCTCGCGTCTCGACCACCCGGACGCGGAGGCGGCCTTCAACGCGCTGGAGGCGGTGGTGCAGACCTCTGGCGAGACGGCGGAGGGCCACTGGGCGGATCGGGACCGGGTCCTGGTGCTGCGATACGACGAGCGGGGCGACGGTCTCGGGGACGTGACGGCCCGATACCGGCCCTGGGAGGGCGGCCTGAATGTCCACGGCCTGCTCGTCTACCTCCTGGGCATGGAGGCCGATGCCTCGGCGGGGCGAGTCCGTCTGGCCCCCCACCTCCCCAATGGCTGGGGGCGGATGGAGGCGCGGCGTCTGCGCCTGGGCACCGCGACCTACGACCTCGTCGTCGCCGACGACGGTGCCGAACGGGCCTGCGAGGTGACGAACACGGGCGCGGCGGCCTTCACCGTGGAGCTATCGGTCTCCCTGCCGGTGCCGGCGGTGCGCGAGGTCCTGGTGGACGCTCGGGCGCTCCCGCCGGGGGCCTACCGCGCCCAGCAGAGGTGGGGGCGGGTGCGGGTGTCCGCCCCGGGGCTCCATCTCGCGCCCGGCGGCAAGGCCCGCGTGACGGTCCGTTACTGAGTCGCCGCGTCCCTCACCAGAGGCCGTGGCCCGCGCCCAGGTAGCCGAGGAGCGCCGCGTAGAGCACGGTGTTCCCCAGGGCCGTGTGGCGGTTGATCCGCCGGAAGCGGGGGTCCTGGTCGTCGGCGAACCACAGGGCGTCGTCGCCCCGGGTGCGCCCGCGCACGATGGCGAAGAAGGCGAGGGCATAGTAGACCTCGAGGACCAGGCTCAGGAGCACGGACGCGGTCAGCCCCAGCGTCCAGAGGTCGAAGGGCCGCCGCAGGGTCGCCAGCTCGCTGTGGAACCACGCCAGACCGGCCGCCACGAGGAGTAGGCAGCTCAGGTCGTGGGCCACGCCGAGGGGGGGCGTCCAGTTCCGGGTCCCGTAGAGCATGACCATCTCGGCCAGGCCGCGGGCCCACATCCAGGCGGCGAAGGCCCCCAGGACGAGGCGCAGCGGGTAGGCCGCGTCGGACCACAGGGCCACCACCGGGCAGAGGGTGAACCACACGGCCAGGGTGTAGAGCAGCCAGAGGGTCTTGGCGCGCGATATGGGCCCCCCCAGCTTGTGCCGAGCGCCGCCATGGCCCACCGTCTGGCCGGCCCTGTCCTGTCGATTCTGGCCGCGGCGGTAGGTCCACCCGACCAGGGCCAGGAGGAGATAGATCAGCGCCAGGGTCCAGCGCGCGGCCAGGGGCAGCGGGGCCTCGTCCATGCCGGTGCCAGGATAGCGGCGGGTCGTCGCGGGTTGCCAGGGGTTTGGGGCGCGGGCCTGGCCGCGGGCATCTTGACTCCCCTGCCACGCGGGGCTATGCTCCGCCCGCGCTGCGGGGGGCTGGGCGCGGTGTCGGGGGAGGGAGGGCGCGCCGGTGCGATTGTCGGACATCCTCCGGGAAGACCTCATCCTGGTGGGACTCAGGGCCAGGACCCAGCACGAGGCCAGCGAGGCCTTGCTTCGCTTGGCGGTCGAGAAGGGCGACCTGCCGGAGGATCTCCGGTCCGTGGCCCTCCAGGCGGTCCGCGACCGGGAGGGGGCCATGCCCACCGGGGTGGAGGCGGGCGTGGCCATCCCTCACGGGGTCGTGGAGGGCCTGGACGAGATCCTGGCCGTCCTTGGGCTAGCCCCCGAGGGCGTGGCCTATGGCGCCGCCGACGGCATCCCGGCCAGCATCATCATCCTGCTCCTGGTCCCTCCGAACCTGCTCCAGCTTCACGTCCGCACCCTGGGCGGCATCGCTCGCCTCCTGAACGACGAGCCCTTCCGCGACACGCTGCGCGGCGCCCCCACCCCTGGCGAGGCCTACCGGCTCATCACGCGCGCCGAGAGCGGTGACCCCGTCCCGTCCCATCACGCCCCATCCCGATAGTCGCGCGGCTCCTGCCCTGCGAGGCACCGTGTCCGCGGCTGCGGGCCGGTCCCTGCAGTCCTGGCGCGTGGCGTGGATCCGGCCGGCGGGGCCTTCTAGAATCCGCGTGCCCCCGCGGGGGCCATGGAGTCGAGCATGGAACGCACCCTGATCATCCTCAAGCCCGACGCGGTGCAGCGCCGCCTCTCGGGGGCGATCCTCGAGCGCTTCGAGCGCAAGGGCCTCCGGATCGCCGCCATGAAGCTCATGTCCGTGGGCAAGGCCCTCGCGGAACGGCACTACGCGGTCCACCGGGGAAAGCCCTTCTACGAGTCCCTCATCCGGTTCATCACCAGCGGGCCCGTGGTCGTCCTGGTGCTGGAGGGGAACCACGCGGTGGCCGTCACCCGGCGCATGCTGGGCCGGACCTTCGGCCACGAGGCCGAGCCCGGGACCATCCGAGGGGACTTCGGGATCTCGAACCAGTTCAACCTGGTCCACGGCTCCGACTCTCCGGAAACCGCCCGCGAGGAGATCGCCCTCTACTTCGGGCCCGGCGAGGTCCTCGACTACGCCATGGTCGACGACCGCTGGCTGGCCAGCGAATAGCGGCGGCCCGAGATGAACCCCCGAGCGCGCCCGTCGTCCTAGTGGCGGGAGGATCCCTCTTGCCCTCGCCCTTGCGTCGCCCGCGGATTTCGTCATGCTTGCCTCGCGACCGGCGTCGGAGGTGGGGGGTGTCCCTCCTGGGCCTCCTGGGCTGTCTCCTGGCGTCGCTGGCTGGGGGGTGCCGGTCGGTCCCGCGGGACGCGGAGGGGCGGATGAAGCTGGGCCTCAAGCTCTACGAAGATGGCCTGCGGGAGCTGGAGCGGGGCGAGGCCGAGGAGGCCATGGAGCTGCTGGACCGCAGCGTGGGGCTTTACCCCGACCATGTCCCCACCCACCGGGAGCTGGGACTCCTCCACTTCCACAGGGCCCGGGCCTCGGAGCAGCGGGTCATGGAGCTGGAGGAGAAGGCCCTCCGGCTCAAGGACGAGGGCGACTACCGGGGGGCCCGTGGGGTCCAGGACGACATCCGCGAGGCCCATGGCGAGGCCTTGCCCCACCTGGACCGTGCCCTCTACCACCTGGAGTCGGTAGCGCGCTCGGCCGCCGACGACGTGGAGGTCCTGGAGGTCCTGGGGCGTTGCCATGTCTACCGTGGCGACTTCCGGGTGGCGCGGGAGTATTTCGTGCAGGCCGCCGGCTCCCCCCGGACCCCGGTGGAGGAGCGGCGGCGCTACGAGGAGATGGTCCGCGCCCTGGAGCAGGAGATCGCCGTCCACTGATTCTCGGGGGTGCCGCCTCGGCGGCGCCCCCCCGATCCGCCCCCCCGGCCTCGGGGGAGACCTCGGAGGTTCCCGTCCGTGACACGCAGTCCTGGATCCGTCCTCGTCGCACTGGCCCTGGCCGTCGCGCTCGTCGGGTGCCACCGGGGCTCCACCAAGGAGGAACAGATCCGGAAGGCCCAGAAGCTCTACGAGGAGGCGGTGGATCTGCACGAGAAGGGGCGTACCGCCGCCCAGGTGGACCGGGTGGCCCTCGAGGACAACAAGCACTTCGACCAGGCCCGGGAGCGGTTCCGGGAGGCCATCAAGGCCAACCCCGACCACACCCGGCTCCGCTTCGACTTCGCCCGGGTCCTCTACGCGGAGGGCAACGTCTACCGCGACGGTCACAGCGTGGCCTTCGAGAACCAGGAGTTCTGCCTGGGCGAGGGCAAGGCCGAGGAGGCCGAGCGCTGGAGGAAGGAGGGGGAGCGCATCCGGGACCTGGCCCAGGAACGTTACCGCGAGGCCATCCCCCACTTCCGCACGGTGGTGGAGCAACCCTTCCGGGACCCTGCATGGGAGGCCGAGTCCCTCTACGCCCTGGGCTGGATCTACCTCAGCCTGGAGGACTATCAGCGGGCCTACGACTACATGAAGCAGGTCCGCGCATCCTCGGTCCTGCGGCTGGGCCCCGACGACCAGCGGAAGCTGGATGAGGCCATGCGCCTCATCGAGGACGAGCTGGTCCGCCAGCGTCTGGCCAGCCAGGGTTCGGGCGAACGCCAGCCGTAGCGCCGGCTCGATTGACCCGCTGGTGGCGGGCCTGTAGCATTCGGCCCCGCCATGGCCTTCAGCCCCATCCCCGAGGTCCTCGACGAGATCCGCTCCGGCCGCATGGTCATCCTCGTGGACGACGAGGAGCGGGAGAACGAGGGCGACGTGTGCCTGGCGGCCGAGCGGGCCACGCCGGAGGCCATCAACTTCATGGCCAGGGAGGCGCGCGGGCTGATCTGCCTCGCCCTGGCCCCGGAGGTCTGCGACCGCCTGCAGCTCCCGCCCCAGGTGGCCGAGAACACCTCCGCCTTCGGCACCGCCTTCACCGTGAGCGTGGATGCCAGGGAGGGCGTCACCACGGGCATCTCGGCGGGGGATCGCGCCACCACCATCCTGCGCGCCGTCTCCGATGGCTGCCGCCCCGAGGACCTGGTGAGGCCCGGCCACGTCCACCCGCTCCGGGCCAGGGACGGCGGTGTCCTGGTGCGGGCGGGGCAGACCGAGGGAGGCGTGGACCTGGCCCGCCTGGCGGGGCTGAAGCCCGCGGCCGTCATCTGCGAGGTCATGAACGAGGACGGCAGCATGGCGCGGATGCCCGACCTGGAGGGCTTCGGCGCCCGTCACGGCCTCCGTATCGCCAGCGTGGCGGACCTGATAGCCTATCGGCGGCGCACCGAGCGGCACGTGGAAAGGGACACGACCGTGCGCCTCCCCACGGGCCTCGGGGAATGGGAGCTGCATGTCTACCGTTCCCGCTATGACCGGCCTCCACACCTGGTCCTGTGCATGGGCGGGGTCGGGCGCTACGACGAGGCGGGCCGCGCCGCGGTGGTGGAGGAGCCCGTCCTGGTGCGGATCCATTCCGAGTGCCTGACGGGGGACGTCTTCGGCTCCCTCCGTTGCGATTGCGGGGCGCAGCTACGCGACTCCATGGTCCTCATCGCGCGCGAGGGCCGCGGCGTGGTGCTCTACATGCGGCAGGAGGGTCGAGGCATAGGGCTCATGAACAAGCTCCGGGCCTACCACCTCCAGGACCAGACCGGCGTGGACACGGTGGAGGCCAACCGGCGGCTGGGCTTCAAGGCGGACCTCCGGGACTACGGGGTGGGGGCCCAGATCCTCCACGACCTGGGACTGAGGAAGTTGCGGCTCTTGACCAACAACCCCAAGAAGATCGTGGCCCTCGAGGGTTTCGGCCTCTCCATCTCCGAGCGGGTCGCCATCCAGGTCCACCCCTCGCCGCAGAACATGGATTACCTCCGGACGAAGCGGGACAAGCTGGGCCACCTCATCGAGGGGGTCTGATGCCCGGCTTCACCGCCAGCCGGCGGGTGCGCTCCATGGGGGCCTATGCCTTCGCCGAGGTGGACGCCCAGGTGGCCCGTCTGCGGGAGCGGGGGATCGAGCCGGTGGATTTCGGCGTCGGCGACCCCTCGGTCCCCACCCCGGAGCGGGTCCGCCGGGCCTGCCAGCAGGCCGTGGACCGCCATGCGACGAGCGGCTACCCCTCCTACGTGGGCTCGCTGGAGTTCCGGGAGGCCGTGGCGGCGTGGACCCTGCGCCGGCACGGGGTGAGGCTGGATCCGCGGACCGAGGTGGCGAGCACCATCGGCTCGAAGGAGGCCATCTTCCACTTCCACGAGGCGGTCCTGGACCCCGGCGACGTGGTCCTCGCCCCGTCCCCAGGCTATCCCCCCTACCTGCGCGGGACCCTCTTCGCCGAGGGGGCGAGCTGGTGCTATCCCCTCACCCGCGAGGGTGGCTTCCTGCCGGACCTGGACGCCATCCCGACCCCGGTGCTTCTCCGCGCGAGGCTGCTCTGGATCAATTATCCCAATTCCCCCACGGGACGCGTGGCGCCGCCGGACTTCCTGCGGCGGGTCGTGGAGTTCGGCCGGCGCCACGGCCTGGTGGTCGCGAGCGACGAGGCATACAGCGAGCTGGGATTCACCCCGGATGCCCCCCATTC
>JACQVX010000260.1 GCA_016209495.1 Planctomycetota bacterium | reverse complement strand
GGCCATGGTCATGGCCTCGGCGAAGCGCTTGGCCTCGTCGTAGACCCCGCGCACCCCGATGGGGTTGACGTTGCCCCAGTAGTCCTCGCGCTGCGGGTGCTGCAGGGGGTCCCCGTAGCACTCGGACGTGGAGGCCAGGAGGAATCGTGCCCCCTTGGCCTTGGCGAGGCCCAGGGCCTTGTGGGTCCCGAGGGACCCCACCTTGAGCGTCTGGATGGGGAACTCCAGGTAGTCCCGGGGCGAGGCCGGGGAGGCGAAGTGGAGGATGTGGTCCAGGGGACCCTCCACGTAGATGAACTCGGTGACGTCGTGCTGGACGAAGCGGAACCGCCGCTCCCCGAACAGGTGCGCGACATTGTCGGCGCTGCCGGTGAGGAGGCTGTCCATGGCGATGACCTCGTGGCCCTCGGCCAGGAGGCGGTCCGAGAGGTGCGACCCCAGGAAGCCCGCCCCGCCGGTGACCAGGGTGCGCGGCACGGCTAGGCGACCCCGATGCCGTAGTAGGTGTAGCCCAGCTCCCGCATGCGCGCTGGCGGATAGATGTTCCTGCCGTCGAAGACCACCGGCGAGGCCAAGAGGGCCTTCATCCGGTCGAAGTTGGGCCGGCGGAACTCGCTCCATTCCGTGACCACGACCAGGGCGTCGGCCCCCTCCAGGGCCGCATAGTTCGTCGGGCAGAGCTCCACCCGGGCCCCGAAGACCCGCCGCGCCGCTTCCATGGCCTCCGGGTCGTAGGCCCGGACCCGGGCCCCCTCCTCCAGGAGGCCCTCGATGACCGCCACGGCCGGCGCCTCGCGCATGTCGTCGGTCTTGGGCTTGAACGCCAGGCCCCAGACCGCCACGGTCCGACCCCGGACCTCGCCACCGAAGTGGGCCAGGACCTTTTCCACCAGGACCCTCTTCTGCCGCTCGTTGACCCGCTCCGTGGCCGCCGCCAGCTCCAGCTCCAGGCCGTGGGCGCGGGCGGTCTGGACCAGGGCCCTCACGTCCTTGGGGAAGCACGACCCGCCGTAGCCCGGGCCGGGGAAGAGGAAGGGGTAGCCGATGCGGGTGTCGGAGCCCAGTCCCTCCCGCACCCGGTTGACGTCTGCCCCCACGCGCTCGCACAGGTTGGCCACCTCGTTCATGAAGGAGATCCGCGCTGCCAGGAGGGCGTTGGCCGCGTACTTGGTCAGCTCGGCGCTCTCCGGGTCCATGACGAGGATGGGGCGCCCCGTGCGGCAGAAGGGGCTGTAGAGCTCCTTCAGGATCTCCGCCACGCGCACGTCTCGGGTCCCCACGATGACCCGATCCGGCCTCTGGAAGTCCTCCACCGCCGCCCCTTCCTTCAGGAATTCCGGGTTCGAGACCACGTCGAACTCGTGACGCGTGTGGCGGGCCACCAGGTCCCGGATGCGTCCCGACGTCCCCACGGGGACCGTGCTCTTCGTCACCAGGATGCGATAGGAGTCCATGGCGCGGGCGATGCCCTCGGCCACGACGAAGACGGCGTCGAGGTCCGCCGAGCCGTCCTCCGCCGAGGGGGTCCCGACGGCGATGAAGATCACCAGGCTGCGACGCACCCCGTCCTCGAGGTCGGTGGTGAAGGCGAGGCGTTCCTCCCCCAGGTTGCGCTCCACCAGCTCCTTCAGCCCGGGCTCGTAGAAGGGGACCACGCCGCCGCCGAGGGCCTGGATCCGCGCCTGGTCCGAGTCCACGCAGACCACGTCGTGGCCGCTATCGGCCAGGCAGGTCGCCGCCACCAGGCCCACGTAGCCCGCCCCCACCACGCAGATACGCATACGGTGCCCCTCCGCGCCCCGCCTAGCGGGCGGGGGAGGGGATTATAGGCCGCGCGGGGCGCGCCTCAAGCGTCGCCCGGGTACACGACGGCGCCCCCGGTTGCCCGGGGGCGCCGTGCTCGAAGGCAATGCTCCAGGTGCAGCGACTAGAACCCGCCCATGCCTCCCGCGCCGGCCCCGGCACCCGCGGGCTCCTTCTCCTCCTTGATCTCCGCGACCACCGCGTCCGTGGTCAGGAGGAGGGTGGAGATGGAGGCCGCGTTCTGCAGCGCGGTGCGGGTCACCTTGGTGGGGTCGATGACGCCGACCTTCACCAGGTCCGTATAGGTGCCGCTCATGGCGTCGAATCCCTCGTCGCCCTTCGCGGCCCGGACACGCTCCGCCACCACGGCCCCCTCGAACCCGGCGTTCTCGGCGATCTGCCGGATCGGGGCCTCCAGGGCCTTGCGGACGATGTCGACCCCGACGGCCTCCTCGTCCCTGAGCTTCAGGCCGTCCAGGGCCGAGGTGGCGCGCAGGAGCGCCACGCCGCCCCCGGGGAGGATGCCTTCCTCCACGGCGGCGCGGGTGGCGTGCAGGGCGTCCTCCACCCGGGCCTTCCTCTCCTTCAGCTCCAGCTCCGTGGCGGCGCCGACCTGGATCTGCGCCACGCCGCCGGAGAGCTTCGCGAGCCTCTCCTGCAGCTTCTCCCGGTCGTAGTCGCTGGTGGTGTCCGCCATCTCCTGGCGGATCTGCTCGATGCGGCCCTGGATGGCCTTCGTCTCGCCGGCCCCCTCGATGATGGTGGTGTCGTCCTTGGTGACGACCACCTTCTTGGCCTGACCCAGGTCCTCGACCTGGACGTTCTCGAGCTTCAGGCCCAGGTCCTCGAAGAGGGCCTTCCCGCCTGTCAGGACGGCGAGGTCCTGGAGCATGGCCTTGCGCCGGTCCCCGAAGCCCGGGGCCTTGACCGCCACGCAGCCCAGGGTGCCGCGCAGCTTGTTCACCACCAGGGTGGCCAGGGCCTCGCCCTCCACCTCCTCGGCGACGATGAGCAGGGGGCGCCCGCCCCGAGCCACCTTTTCGAGGAGGGGGATGAGGTCCTTGACGTTCCCGACCTTCTTCTCGTGGATCAGGAT
>JACQVX010000254.1 GCA_016209495.1 Planctomycetota bacterium | reverse complement strand
TGGAGGACGGCCCCGGCCCCGGTGGGGACGGCGCACCCGAACAGGGCGGCGTCGCGCAGGGGGAAGCCCGCCGGCAGGACGGTGAGGCGATTCTCGGAGATCAGCATGAGGCGGCCGAAGGTGGCGATCCCACCGGCGTTCACGCGCCGCCCCCCCCACGAGTAAGAGGTCCCCGGGACCTCGGCCCCGGAACCGCGCATCCACGAGAGGAGGACCGGGTCGCCGCTCGCCACCTTGCGGACCTGCGGTCCGGTGGTCCGGACGCGGCCCGAGCCCTCGTGGCCCAGGCAGTGGGGGAGGTAGGGGTCCGGCCCGCGGTGGCCGCGGACCTCCAGGAGCTGGGTGTGGCAGACCGCCGCGTAGGCGACCTCCACCAGGACCTGTCCCGGGCCCGGGGGCGGGACCTCCAGCTCGGCCAGGACCAGGGGCCTAGCGGTCTCGACCAGGATCGCGGCGAGGGTGCGCAACGCCATCCACGGCCTCCGCAATGCGGTCCACCACGTCCTCCAGGGCGAGACCCAGCCGCCGCCGGGCGTGGTCCTGGCCCCCGGCCTCGTGCAGGAAGGTGTCGGCCGTCCCCAGGCGGACGAGGCGGCCCGGGAGCCCGGGCCGGTCCGCGAGCCATTCGGCCACGGCCCCGCCCAGGCCCCCCAGGAGGCTGTGCTCCTCCAGGGTCGCCACCACCTTGAGCCCGCGGAAGGCCTCGTCGAGCAGCCCCTCGTCCAGGGGCTTCACCGTGTGCAGGCTGACGACCCCCACGGACACGCCCCGGGCCTCCAGGGCCCGCGCCGCCTCCAGGGCCAGGGGGAGGACGTTCCCCGTGCCGAGGATGCAGGCGTCGCGGCCGTCGCGGAGGCGGATGCCCCGCCCCATCTGGAATCCCGGGGTGGCACCGGCGTGCACGACCGGCTCGCCCTTCTTGCCCAGGCGCAGGTAGACCGGGCCCGGATGGACCAGGGCGGCCCGCAGGGCGAGACGGACCTCCACGGGGTCCCCGGGACATACCACGGTCATGTGGGGGAGCAGCCGGAGCGTCCCGATGTCCTCCAGGGAGTGGTGGGTGGCCCCCAGGGAGGCGTAGCAGAGGCCCGCGCCGACCCCGACGATGACCACGGGGGACCGGTGATAGCAGATGTCCAGGCGGATCTGCTCCAGGCACCGGGCGGTCATGAAGGAGTTGATGGTGTAGGTCACGGGGCGTAGCCCCGAGAGGGCCATGCCGCCCGCGACCCCGACCATGTTGGCCTCGGCCACCCCGCAGTTGAAGAAGCGCCGCGGGTAGCGTCCCTTGAACTCGTCGAACAGGCGGTTGCCGATGTCGCCGGAGAGCAGGACCACCCGGTCGTCCTCGCCCGCCAGCCTCGTGAGCTCCGCGGCGAAGGCGTTCCTCACCCCCGGCCCAGCTCCGCCAGGGCGGCCTGGAGCTCCGCCGCGTCCGGGGACCGGTAGTGCCAGTGGTTGTCGTCCTCCATGAAGGAGACGCCCTTTCCCTTCACCGTGTGGGCCACGATGGCCACCGGGCGGCCGCTCCCATCGGGGATGGCGGCGAGCCGCCGCGCGAGGAGCCCCGGGTCGTGGCCGTCCACCTCGCAGGCGCTCCAGCCGAAGGCCCGCCACTTGTCGGCCAGGGGGTCCAGGGCCATGACCTCGGGGCTGCGCCCGGTGGCCTGCCACCGGTTGAAGTCCACCACCACCGCCAGTCGCTCCACCCGGTGGGCCGCCGCCAGGAGGGCGGCCTCCCAGACCGAGCCCTCCTCGCATTCCCCGTCGCTCAGGACCGCGCAGACCCGGTAGGTCCGGCCGGTCAGTCGGGCGGCCAGGGCCATCCCCAGACCCATGGGCAGGCCGTGGCCCAGGGAGCCGGTGGCCAGCTCCAGGCCAGGCACGCAACCGGGGCTCGGCTGCTCCGGGAGCCGCCCCCCGGCCTCGTTGAAGTGACCGAGCCATTCCAGGGGGAAGTAGCCGCGCCGGGCCAGCGTCGCGTAGAGGGCGCTGACTGCGTGCCCCTTGCTCAGGATGAGGCGGTCGCGGTCCTCGTCCAGGGGCCGCGCCGGGTCCAGGCGGAGCTCGCCCCAGTAGGCCGCCACCAGGACGTCCACGCAGGAGAGGGCCGAGGCCAGGTGCGGGGTGCGGGCCCGGTGGGACATCCGCAGCACATCGGAGCGGACCTCGCGGGCCCGTTCCTCGAGGGCGGGTGCGCTCACGGGGGCGCCTCGGCCAGGTCCTCCTCCCGGGCCTTCATGCAGCGCACGTTGTGGTAGCGGGGGTCGTCGATGTCCTTCGAGAGGCGGCCGTCCCTGAAGGCGGCCACCAGGTCTCGCACCGCGTCCTCCAGGGTGTGGCGCGGCGCGAAGCCCAGCTCGCGTCGGATCCGCTCCGAGGAGATGTGGTAGGAGCGGACGTCGTCGGAGGGGGTGCGGACCATTTCCACCTCGCCCAGGTCCGGCGCCTCCTCCCGTACCACGCGGCGGACCCGCTCCGCGATGGACGCCACGGTGGCGTTCTCGTATCCGGCGTTGTAGACGCGCCCCGCCACGCGCCCGTCCGGGAGCCCCAGGAGGAGGAGGTAGACCTCCACCATGTCCTGGATGTGGATGTTGGGGCGCATCTGCTCCCCGCCGAAGACGGTGATCCGGCCGCGGGTCACCGCGTGGGCCGTGAGGATGTTCACCGTGAGGTCCAGCCGCTGGCGTGGCGACCACCCGCAGACCGTGGCGGGACGAACGATCACGGGGACGAACCCGGCCGTCGAGCGCTCGAGGAGGATGGGTTCGCAGAGCCCCTTGTAGCGGTTGTAATCCGTGATGGGGACCAGGGGGTGGTCCTCCGTGATGTCCCGCGCCTCGCTCAACCCGTAGACGCTGGAGGTGGAGGCATAGACGAATCGCCGCACCCCCGCCTCGCGGGAGAGGTCCACCAGGGGGGTGAAGGCCTCGTAGTTGATGGAGCGGCCCAGGGCCGGGTTCAACGCGAAGGAGGCGTCGTTGGACACGCAGGCCAGGTGCACCACGCCGTCGCAGCCGCGGAGGGCCTCCCGGAGGAGCCGCTGGTCCCGCAGGTCCCCCCGGCGCTGCTCCAGGCGCGGGTGCTCGGCCAGGACGTCCTTGCCATAGAGGTAGAGGTCCAGGACGCGGACCCGGTAGCCCCGCTCCAGGAGGCGCGGGACGAGGACGGCCCCCACGTAGCCCGCACCCCCGGTGACGAGGAGCTGGCGCAACCCGGGGTCCTCAGCCAATGCGCGTCCCGCCCTCCCGGTGGGCTCGCCGGGCCATGGCCCGGTCCGAGAGGAGGTGGGCCAGGGCCATGTGGGCCACCTCCACGTGGCCGTAGAAATCCGAGGGGACGTGGAAGTTCAGCTCGCCCTCGCGGCGGAGCGGGTTGTCGGCGGCGAAACCCGAGAGGGTGAGCACCCGGCAGCCCCGCTCCCGGGCCGCGCGGCACGCGCGGAGGATGTTCTCCGAGCGGCCGGCACTCGACACCGCCACGAGGACGTCGCCCCGGGAGGCCCAGAGGCTCACCAGGCGCGCGAAGGCCCCGGCGTAGCCATTGTCGTTGGTGAGGGCCGTGAGGAGGGGGGCCTCGTTGAACACCAGGGCCCGGACCCCGACCGCCTTGCAGAGGTCGTTCTGCATGTGGCTCACGATGGCCGCGGAACCCCCGTTCCCGACCAGGAGGACCTTGCCCTCGGGGCCGAGGCCCGCGATCCGGTCCACCGCGCGGCCCACGGCCGCCTCCAGGGAGAGCCTCGCCCCCCCCTCGCCGGTGGTCTCCACGGAGGAGAGGGCCTGGCAGAGTCGTTCCATGTAGGGCACCGCCTCGACCCCGGCCAGCTCGTGCATGGATCCCCCCTCCGCCTCCGCTACTTCAAGAGCGAGACGATGTGTCTGGCCAGGGGAGTACGGCGGACGGGCGTCCGGTTCCCCACTATGGTCACGGCCTGGGCCCCCACCGCGTTCCCGATGAAGCCGGTGGCCTCCATCGGCGCCCCCTGGGCCACGCAGAGGGCGGTGATGGCCAGGACCGCGTCCCCGGCCCCGACGCGGTCCACCACCTGGCCCGCGAGGGCCGGGACCTCGACGAAGCCCTCCTGCTCGTCGTAGCAGACGCAGCCGAACTTCCCGCGGGTGATGAGGACCCGCGGGCAGCGGAGCCTCCGGGCCACGTCCAGCATCACGTCGTGGAGGCTGCCGCCCCGGTCCCGGGCCTCGAGGCGCATCTCGCGTTCGGAGATGCAGACGTAGTCGGCGCGGGGGTACCTGGAGATGGCGTTGAACCCCAGGTTCCCCGCGTTCACCTGGGTGTTCACGGCCAGGAGCTTCGCCTCGCGGCAGAGGAGGTCGATGACCCTCCGGCCCATCATCCCGTGCCCATAGTCCGCCACCACGACCAGGTCATGCCGCGGCAGCTCCTCCCGGAGGGACGCGCAGAGGGCCTCCTCGCCCGCCGCGTCCAGCGGGTCGTCGTTCATGTGGTAGACCTCGAAGAGCTTCTGCATGAGGTAGTGTTCCAGGAAGCGGCGCTTGACGATGGTGGGCGCGCCGAGCTTGTAGAGGAAGGTGGGCCGGACGTTGGACCAGAGCCCCCGGCGGACGAAGCCCTCCAGGGAGTCCACGTCGCCCAGGAGGGAGACGAGGCCCACCTCCTCGCAGAAGTCGGCCAGGTGATTCGCCACCGCCAGGGCGCCGCCGGGGAACTGCTCCGTGTCCAGGTACTTCACCGCCAGGATGGGCTCCTTGGCGGACTTCCCCATGGACTCGCAGCGTTGATACTCGTCCACGATGGTCTCGCCGACCACCAGGGGACGCAGCCGGCGCGCCGCCTCGAGGTAGCCGAGGATCTGGTCTTCGCCGTAGCGCTGGCGGAAGGCCCCGAGGTAGGCGGCCAGCTCCTCGGGGAACGAGGGCATGAAGCGGTTGAGCAGGGCGGAGGAGCTGAAGGAGATGTCCTCCGTGAAGGCGATGCGCCCCCCGACGGCCTCCACGGCCCGACGCTCCTCGACGATCTTCCCGGTGAGGTCCTCCCCGGGGTCCCGGTAATCGGCCCCCTTGACGTAGACCTGCGGCCGGAGGAGCCGGATGGTCTCCACCGCCGTAGGCCAGCGGTTCACCGCCACGTAGTCCACCACCCCGAGGGCCGCGACGGCCTCGGCGCGCAGGGCCTGGGGGAAGGCGGGGCGGTGGGGCCCCTTGTTGACGTGCTGGTCCTCGGTCACCGTGACCACCAGGACGTCCCCCATGCGCCGCGCCTGTTCCAGGTGGCGGATGTGTCCGATGTGGAGCAGGTCGTATACCCCGTGGCTATGGACGACGGTCTTGCCCCGCCCCCGGAGCGCCTCCATGGCGCCGGCCAGGTCTTCCAGGGCGAGGATCTTCCCGACGGTCCCCGCCACCTACGCGGCCCCCTCCTCGCCGCGGCCGAGGCAGGAGAACCACTCGCGGGTCGCCTCCGCGACCCCCTCCGGCGTCCAGACCGGCGAGCCGCGCCAGGCCTCGATGCCAGCCAGGAGGACGCGGACGCCCGCGTCGAATCGCGTGCGGGGAGACCAGCCCAGCAGCTCGCGGGCGAGGGAGGCGTCCGCCTGGGTCCGGTCCGGCTCCCCGGGGCGCCGCGGGACGTGGACCACCGGGCCGCCCAGGAGGTCCACCAGGTCGTTGACGCTCCGCGGTAGGCCCGTCCCCACGTTGAGGGCGCGGCCCGAGGCGCTGGAGAGAGCGGCGAGGAGGAAGGCCTCCGCCACGTCGGTGACGTAGGTGAAGTCACGGGTCTGGGTCCCGTCCCCCACCACCGTGTAAGGGCGCCCGGCCAGCTTCTGGGCGAGGAAGACCCCGAAGACCGCCCCGTAGGCCCCCGTCGTTCGCGAGCGGGGGCCGAATACGTTGAAGAGCCGGAGCGAGAGGCAACCCAGGCCATAGACCTGGGCCCAGTGCAGGACGTACTGCTCGCCCACGTACTTCGTGAGGGCGTAGGGGTACATGGGTCGCGCGGGCGCGGTCTCCGGGGTGGGATAGACGTCCGGGATCCCGTAGCAGGAGGAGGAGGCCGCGTAGATCAGGCGCCGGACCCCGGACTCCCGGGCCGCCTCGAGGACCGCCAGCGTGGCCTGCACGTTGGCCTGGTGGTATTCGAACGGGCGTGTGATGGACGGGACGATGTCCGCGCGAGCGGCCAGGTGGAAGACCCAGTCGGTCTCCCGGAAGTGGGGGCGGATTGCCGCGAGGTCACGGACGTCCGCGTGCACCAGCTCGACGTGCCCCGAGCACGCCGCCTGCGCGAGGTTCGCCTCTCGTCCGGTCGAGAGGTCGTCGAGGACCCGCACGCGGTGGCCCTCGGCCGCCAGTCGCTCCACCAGGTGGCTGCCGATGAAGCCCGCCCCGCCGGTCACGATGCACCTCATTCGGTCTCGCACCCCATGGTCGCCGTGAGGAACCCCGACATCGTGGCCACCCGGGGCCTCCGGCGCAAGGGCCTCGGGGGCGCCGTGGCCGCGGGGCCCTTGGGCGAGGACGTGGCCGTGTCCATGGGCGCCGCCCGTGGCCCTCCGCCCGGCAGGTCGTGCATGGACGGGGGAGGGTCCATCCCGCGCCGCTTGACTCGCTGGCAAACGGACGTATGATTCAGTCGAACGTTTGACTTGGAGGGGGCCCGTGCAAGGGACGAGGGAGAGGATCCTGGAGGCGGCGGAGCGGCTGTTCGCCGAGCGGGGCCTCGAGGCCACCTCGCTTCGCGCCATCACGGCCATGGCCAGGGTCAACCTGGCGGCGGTCCATTACCACTTCGGCTCCAAGGACGGCCTCATCGAGGCCATCTTCGCGCGCAGGGTGGAACCCCTGAATCGGGAGCGCCTGGATCGCCTGACGACCCTGGAGGCGCGAGCCGTGCCCCCGGGGCTGGAGGAGATCGTGGAGGCCTTCGTGGGTCCGGCCCTGCGCCTGGTGCGCCGGCCGGATCGGGGCGGGGCCTTCTGCATGAGGCTCCTGGGGCGCACCATCGCCGTGCCCGTAGAGGCCCTGCACGCCCGGATCGCGCCCCTGTTCGATGAGGTGCGCGCGCGCTACGCGAGGGCCCTCCGGCGCCTGTTGCCCCACGTGGGGGGCACGGAGCTGGCGTGGCGGATCCACTTCATGGTGGGGGCCATGCTCTTCACCATGAGCAAGCAGCCGGAGGTTGCGCAGCGCGTGATGAACGACGGCCTCCGATCGGGGGTACACGGGGGACGGCGGCCCCCGCGCAACGAGGAGGCCGCGGTGCGCCGCCTGGTGCGCTTCGTGGCGGGGGGGCTGCGGGGGCCGACGCCTCGGCGTATGAGGTCGCGGTGACCCGGCCGGGGGCCATCGTGGCGGCGGCCTTCGTGGTGCTCTGGGCGGGCTGCTCCTCGATCGGTGCCGGACGGGGGGTCCCTACGCTGAACGCGCCGCCGGCCCGCTGGGCGGCAGCGGCGGGCTCGACGGAGGAGCCCGTCGAGGCCTGGTGGACCTCCCTCGGGGACCCCGGTCTGGCGCGCACCGTGGAGGAGGTCATCGCGGCGAGCCCGGAGATCGCGGCGGCGGTGGCGCGGCTGGAGGCCGCCCGGGCCGAGGCCGGCGCCGCCGGGGCCGAGAGGTGGCCGTCCCTGGAGGCGGGGCTGGGTGCGGCTCGACAGCGGCGGAACTTCCTGGGTCTTCCCCTCCCGGGGGCGGGGGGGGGCATCGCCCACACCACGACCACCACCCTCGGGGTCTCCCTGAACACGAGTTGGGAGCTGGACCTGTGGGGGCGCCTGCGGGCCGCCCACGCCGCGGCCCGGGCCCGGGTGCAGGCGACGGAGGCGGACCTGGTGGCGGCGCGGCTCTCCCTGGCGGGACAGGCCGCGAAGGCCTGGCTGGCGGCCACCGAGGCGAGGCTGCAGGCGAGGCTGCTCGACGACGTGGCGGACGGGCTGAGGGCCTCCCTGGAGGACGTGCAGGGGCGCCATCGACTGGGGCTGGCCTCCGCTGCCGTCCTGGAGAGGGCCCGTGGGGAACTCGCCCTGGGCCGCTCGGCCGTGCGTGCCCGGCGGGCCGTCGAGCGTGGCCAGGTGGCCGCCCTCGAGGCCCTGCTGGGCCGATATCCGGCCGGCGAGGTCGCGCTGGGGGAGGACCTGCCCTGGGGGCTCGCCCCGGTCGCGGCAGGGCTGCCGGCGGACCTGGTGGCCCGGCGCGCGGACCTGGCGGCCGCGGAGCGGCGAGTGGCGGCCGCGGACGCTGGGCTCGCCCGTTCGCGCGCGGAGTTGCTGCCCCGGGTGGCCCTCACCGCCAGCGGGGGGACGGCGAGCGAGGACCTCTCGGACGTGCTGGATGGCGACTTCGGGGTGTGGGCCCTGGCGGCCAACCTGGCCCGTCCGGTCCTCGAGGGTGGGCGGCTGCGCGCCGGGGTGGACCGGGCCCGGGCGGGCCAGGCCGAGGCCCGCGCGAGGTATGTGGCCGCCGCCCTGCGGGCCTACGCCGAGGTGGAGGCCGCCCTGGCGCTCGAGGGGGAGCTTGCGGCCGAGGAGGCGGAGCTGGGGCGCGCCATGGAGGCGGCCAGGGCGGCGGAGGCGGTGGCTCGCGGACGCTACCGTGGCGGTCTGGTGGGGCTGGAGGTCCTGCGCTCTGCCGAGCGCGGTCGGCGGGAGGCCCTTTCGCGGCTCCTGGCCGTCCGCGGGCGGAGGCTGGACAACCGCGTGGACCTCCTCCTCGCCCTGGGCGGGGGCGCGGCGGAGGGAGGTCTGCCGTGGCGCGCACGCTGAGGGTGATCCTGCCTCCGGCCGTGGTGGCCATGTCCGCGGCGGTGGCCTGGGGCCTGATCGCGACCCGGCCGCAGGTATCGAAGCGACCCCCGGAGGTCCCGCTCCGGGTGGTGCGGGTCCTCGAGGTCCACAGGGTGGAGCACCGCTATGCGGTGGAGAGCCAGGGCGTCGCCCGGCCCCGGACCGAGACGGACCTGGTGAGCGAGGTCGGGGGGCGCGTGGTGGAGGTGTCCGAGGCCCTACGGGCCGGGGGCTACTTCGAGGCCGGCGAGACGCTGGTAGTACTGGATCCCCGGGACTACGAGCTGGCGGTGGTGCGCGCGCTGGGCCGCCTCGCGGCCGCCCGTCTCAGGTTGCGGGTGGAGGAGGCGGAGCGGGAGGCGGCGCGGGGGGAATGGGAGTCCTCGGGGGAGTCCGGCGAGGCGGCGCCGCTCCGGCTGCGCGACCCCCAGGTGGAGGAGGCCCGCGCGGCCCTCGAGGCCGAGGAGGCGGGCCTGGAGCTGGCGGCGCGGGACCTGGGGCGCACGCGTCTCGTCGCCCCCTTCGACGGCCGCGTGCGAGCCGCCCAGGTGGAGACGGGGCAGGTGGTGCCACGGGGCGCGGCCGTCGCCCGCCTCTACGCGGTGGATCGCGCCGAGGTCCGCCTCCCGGTGCCGGAGGCGGAGCTGGCCTTCCTGGGGCTGGCCCTGGATCGGCCGCCTGGGGCGGGGGACGGCATGGTCCCCGTGGCGCTGGAGGCGGACCTGGCCGGGGCCGTCCGCCGGTGGGAGGCTCGCGTGACGCGCCTGGAGGGCGAGGTGGATCGCGGCTCCAGGGTGGTCCACCTGGTGGCCGAGGTGGAGGACCCGTACGGTCGAAGGGGTGGCCTGCCGCCCGGAGGCGCGCCGCTCGTGGCGGGCCTCTTCGTCCGGGCCGTGGTGCAGGGGCGAGCCGTGGCCGACGTGACGCTCCTCCCGCGCCATGTCCTGCACGAGCCCGACCGTGTCCCCGTGGTGGAGGCGCACGGGTCTGGGACGAGGCTGCGGCTACGTCCGGTGCAGGTCCTCCGGCGGGAGCGAGCCCGGGTGGTCGTGGGCGAGGGCCTCTCGGAGGGCGACCGGGTCGCCGTCTCGCCCCTGGAGTCCCCCACGGACGGGATGGCGGTGCGCATCGCCGAAGACGGGCCGTGAGGGGGTCGATCGCCTGGTTCGCCGCGAACCCGGTCGCGGCCAACCTGCTGATGCTCCTGGTGGTGGCGGGGGGACTCGTGTCGCTGCCGGCCATCCGCATGGAGATCTTCCCCGAGGTCCCGAGCCAGCGCGTGCAGGTCTCGGTCGCCTACCCGGGGGCCGCGCCCACCGAGGTGGAGGAGGCCATCTGCCTGCGCGTGGAGGAGGCGATCCACGGGCTGGAGGGGGTCAAGCGCATCACCTCCACCGCCGTTGAGGGGCAGGGAACGGTCGTCGTCGAGCTGATGCAGGACGCGAACCTGCGCGAGGTCCTGGAGGACATCAAGGCGCGGGTGGACGCCATCGCGACCTTCCCGCAGGAGGCGGAACGCCCCGTGGTCCAGGAGGTGATCGCCCGCCACGAGGTCATCTACGTGGCCGTCTCCGGGGGCGCCGACGAGCTCGCGGTGCGGCGCGCGGGGGAGCGGGCGCGGGACGAGATCGCCGCCCTCCCGGGGGTCAGCCAGGTGGAGCTCGTGAGCGTCCGTCCCTACGAGGTCTCCGTGGAGGTCTCGGAGGAGGCCCTCCGCGGCCACGGGCTCACCCTGGACGACGTGACCCAGGCCGTGCGCCGCGGCTCCCTGGACATGCCGGCGGGTTCCGTGCGCACCCCCGGGGGCGAGGTCCTGTTCAGGGCCAAGGGGCAGGGGTATCGCGGCGAGGACTTCGAGGGCCTGGTCCTGCGTTCGGCGAGCGACGGGACGCGGGTCACCCTGGGCGAGGTGGCGCGGGTGGTGGACGGCTTCGCCGAGACGGACCAGTCGGCGCGCTTCGATGGCGAGCGCTGCGTCCTCATCCAGGTCTTCCGCGTGGGGGAGCAGGACGCCCTGGCGGTGGCCCGTTCCGTGCGCGACTACTGCCGGGAGGCCGAGCCCCGGATGCCTCCGGGGATCCGCCTCACCCCCTGGCAGGATTTCTCCCTCTACCTGGCGAGCCGGCTGGAGCTGCTCCTGCGCAACGGGGCCAGCGGGCTCGTGGCGGTGTTCGCGGTGCTGGCCCTGTTCATGCGCCTCCGGCTCGCCTTCTGGGTGACCCTCGGGATCCCCGTCGCCTTCCTGGGCACCCTCGGACTCATGCCCGTCCTGGGCGTCTCCATCAACATGATCTCGCTCTTCGCCTTCATCCTGGTCCTGGGCATCGTGGTGGACGACGCCATCGTGGTGGGGGAGAGCGTATACACCTGGGAGGGACGGGGCCTCCCGCCCCTGGAGGCCGCCACGCGCGGGACCCAGCGCGTGGCGGTGCCCGTCGTCTTCTCGGTCCTCACCACCGTGGCGGCCTTCGTCCCCATGCTGGACGTGCCCGGGGCCATGGGTCGCATCTTCCGGGTGATCCCCCTCATCGTCATCCCCATCCTCCTCACCTCGCTCCTGGAGTCCCAGTTCGTCCTGCCCGCCCACCTGGCGGCGCACCGTCCCCGCCGACGCCCCCGGGGACTGGCCGGACGGGTCTCGCGTCTGCAGGACCGGGTGGCCCTGGGGCTGGAACGATTCGCGGAGGCGGTCTACCGGCCCTCCCTGGGGCGGGTCCTCGAGAGACGCTACCTGGTCCTGGCCGCGGGCCTGGCGACCCTGCTCCTCACCGCGGGATGGGTGGGGGGGGGGAGGCTCCGTTTCGAGTTCCTCCCCAAGATCGAGGCCGACTACGTGGTGGCGTCCCTCACCATGCCTCAGGGGACCGCCGTGGAGGAGACCGCCGCGGCGGTGACGCGCATCGAGCAGGCCGCCCTCGGGCTGCGAAGGGCGCTCGACGAGGAGGCCGGCGAGGGCCGCCCCGGGCCGGTGCTGCACGTGCTGGCCTCCGTGGGGGAGCAGCCCTACATGGCCCTGCAGGGGGCACGCGCGGGCGGCGTGCGCGCCCGGCTGGCGGGGCCGCACCTGGGGGAGGTCCTCCTGGAGCTGGTCTCCTCGGAGGGCCGCGCCATCACGAGCCCGGAGGTTGCGCGGCGCTGGAGAGAGGCCGTGGGGGGCGTCCCCGGGGCCGTGGAGCTGGGCTTCTCGTCATCCCTCATCTCCTCGGGCCGGGCCGTCGATGTGCAGCTCGCCGGGAACGACCCGGGGGCCCTGCGCCTCGCCGCCGGTGGGCTCAAGGCCGCCCTGGCCTCCTACCCGGGGGTGCAGGACATCGCCGACTCGGAGCGCCCGGGGAAGCAGGAGCTGGTCCTCACGCTCCGGCCCGGGGCCGAGGCCCTGGGGTTCCGGCTCTGGGACCTGGCCCGCCAGGTCCGGGCGGGCTTCTACGGCGAGGAGGCCCAGCGCGTCCAGCGCGGGCGCGACGACGTGAGGGTGATGGTGCGCTATCCCGCGGCCGAGCGGCGCTCCGTGGGCGACCTGGAGGCCATGCGCGTCCGGACGGGGACAGGCCTGGAGGTCCCCTTCGGGGAGGTCGCGAGCGTGGAGGCCGCCAGGGGCTACTCGGCGATACGCCGGGCGGACCTGCGCCGGACGGTCAACGTCACGGCGGACGTGGACTCGACCGTCGTGACCGCCGATGAGGTCCTGGACCACCTGAAGGCCGAGGTCCTCCCCAACCTGGTCTCCGCGCACCCGGGCCTCGGCTGGACCCTGGAGGGGCGGCGGCGCGAGCAGGTGGAGTCCCTGGAGGGGCTGGCCCGGGGGATGGTCCTGGCCCTCATCGCCATCTACGCCCTCATGGCCATCCCCTTCCGCTCCTATCTGCAGCCGGCCATCGTGATGGGCTCCATCCCCATGGGGCTGGTGGGGGCGGTCCTGGGCCACCTCCTCATGGGGATGGACCTGAGCATCATGAGCGTCTTCGGCATGGTGGCCATGGCCGGGGTGGTGGTGAACGACGCCATCGTCCTGGTGGACTTCATCAACGAGGGTACGGCCGCGGGGGTCCCGCACCTGGAGTCGGTCCGCGGCGCGGGGGCCGCGCGCTTCCGGCCCATCCTCCTCACCTCCGTCACCACCTTCGCGGGGCTGGCGCCGCTCCTCCTGGAGCGGAGCGTCCAGGCCCAGTTCCTCGTCCCCATGGCAGTCTCCCTGGCCTTCGGGGTGGTGTTCTCCACGGCGGTGACCCTCTACCTCGTCCCCGCCTCCTTCGTGATCCTGGAGGACCTGCGGGGCCTGGCGTCTCGCCGACCCGGGACTTGAGTCCGGGCTGGAACCCGGTATACCCCCGTCCCGGGGACGTGGGCAGGGAGGGAGGACAGCCATGGAGGATCGAGGAGGCTGGAGGGAGGCCGCGCCCCTGGCGACCCAGGAGGTCCACGCCGGGGAGCGCTACGACCCGGCGACGGGGATGTTCGTCTCCCCCATCCACCCGGCGGTGGCCTTCGGCCATGAGACCCTGGAGGACCTGGTGGAGACGGCGGCGGGCCGCCGCGACCGTTTCCATTACACCCGCTACTCCAATCCGGACTTCCGTTTGGCGGAGGAGAAGCTGGCCCGGCTCGAGGGCTGCGCCGACGCGCGGGTCTTCGCCAGCGGGATGGCGGCCATCTCCGCGGCCCTGCTGGCCCATCTCCAGGCCGGCGACCGGGTGGCGGCCTATCGTGACCTCTATGGCGGGACCTGGAGGCTCCTCACCGAGGTCTTCCCGCGCTACGGCATCGGGACGCGCTTCGTCGACACGGGGGACGAGGAGGGCCTGGCCCGCGCGGCGCGTGGGGCGCGGGCCGTCTACGTGGAGAGCCCCACGAACCCCCTGCTCCGGGAGGTGGACCTGGCCAGGGTGGCCGCCATCGCGCACGCGGCGGGGGCCCTCTCCCTCTGCGACAACACCTTCGCCACCCCTGTCTACCAGCGGCCGGCGGAGGCGGGGATCGACCTGGTCCTCCACAGCGGGAGCAAGTACCTCGCGGGCCACTCGGACCTCTCCATCGGCGCCGTGTGCGGCGGGGTGGAGGCCCTGCGGCCGGTGGACTCCATGCGCCGCGCCCTGGGGGGGGTCCCGGACCCGCACGGGGCCTGGCTCCTGGCCCGCTCCCTCAAGACCCTCTCGCTGCGCATGGGGCGGCACACCGCCAACGCGCGGGCCGTCGCGGCCCTGCTCCGGGCGGACCCCCGGGTGGCGCGGGTCCACTATCCAGGCTATTCCGGGATGCTGTCCCTCGAGCTGGCCTCCGGCGGTCCGGACGCCGTGGCGCGCCTCTGCGAGGGGCTCCGCCTCTTCCGGCTGGCCCCCACCCTGGGCGGGGTGGAGTCTCTGGTCACGGTGCCCCGGCGGACGAGCCACCTCACACTGAGCGACGAGGACGCCGGGCGGCTGGGCATCACCGACGGCCTGGTGCGGCTCTCCGTGGGGATCGAGGAGACGGCGGACCTGCTGGCGGACCTGCGGCGCGCCCTGGGGCTCGCGCTGGGGAAGTCGTCGTGAAACGATGGCGCCTTCTCGCCGCTGTGCTGGCGTCGTGGTCTGCCCTCTCGCCGGCCCAGGACGCGGGGAAGCTGGGTCGCCTGCAGGAAGAGGCGAGGCGCGGCCGCACCGCGACGGAAGACGGGCACGACGACGACGACGACGACGGCGGGTGCTGCCTCCTGGGACTGCCCTTCGTGGAGGGCGAGCCCGACGTGGAGCCGGCCGTGGAGGGGGCGTCTCCGCAGCCGACGGCCTCCGAGCGAGGCGCGCGGATGCCCGCCGCCGGCCTGGCGCTCCGGGCGGGCTGGCACGAGGACTCGGACCGCATCGGCGGGGCCTACTTCTCGGGACGTCTCGCCGGGGGTCCCTTCCTGGTCGGGTTCGACCACACCCGTTACGAGGAGTCCCGGGTGACCGGCCGCGGCAGCCTGGACGTCGTGCACGTCCCGCTGGGGTTGCGCGTCGGAGTGGAGGAACGGCGGGGTGCCAGGGTCTGGCTGGAGGGAGGCCTCACCATCGACGTCCTGGACGGCCCGCAGGGGACCGATGCGGGGGACGGCTATTTCCTGGGCCTCCGGGCGGACCCGGCCCCCTGGCTCAGCCTCATGACGCGGGCCAGCGGGGCCGACTTCCAGGACGACGACGTGACGGACCTCTGGGACGTGGAGGCGGAGGCCGGCGTGGGGTGGCGATACCTCCACCTGACGGCGGGCTACCGGGACGTCTCCACCGAGGGCGTCTCCCTGGACGGCCCTACCCTGGGCCTGGCGGTCACGTTCTAGGGGCCGAGGCCCCGCGCCCCGGCGACGCGAGACCCAGCGCCAGCGCCGCCAGGGCGGAGGCGCCGGCGACGGCCAGGCAGCGCCCGGGGTGGGCGAGGGCCAGGTGCTCCGCCTCCACGCGCAGGGCGAGCCTGCGGGGCAGGAGGTGGGACCGCACGGAATAGCCCTCGGCCCCCAGGCGGACCTCCAGCAGGCGCGCGGTCCCTCGGGGGAGGGGCCCGTCATGATCGGCCCCCTCGCCGTTGTCCACCCAGCGCACCCCGTCCACGACCCGGTCGCGCCAGCCACGGACGTGGCCGGCGAAGACGGCGGTCACCGCCCGGCGCCGACAGACCTCCACCAGGGGCTCGAAGCCTGGCCGGGGCCGGTCCGCCCCGTCCAGTGGAGGGACATGGAGGAAGAGGAAACGATGGCGCGCCCCGGTCTCCACCGCGAGGCGTCGGTCCAGGTCCGCCAGGGCCGTGGGGTCCGGCGGCCCCAGGGCGTCGTCCCCCGTGAGGAGCGCCGCACCGGAGAGCCGGACGGTCCGCGCCTCGGGTCCGAAGGCCCGGCGGTAGAGGTCCCGCCGGGGGGGGAGGTCCCCCTCGGGCTCCAGGTCGTGATTCCCGGGGGCGAAGAGCGCGGGGGTGCCGGGGCCGGCGCGGGCCCAGGCGCGCAGGAAGAGGCGGTAGTGCCCCTCGTCCGAGTGGCAGACCATATCGCCGGTGAAGACCGCCAGGTCGGCCGCGAGGCCGCGGGCCCGGTCCATCATCTCCTCGAACGCGGCGAGGCCCTTCTGGACGTCCGGGACGACCAAGAAGCTCGCGGGTCCGTCGTCCGGGCCGACGCGGTCCGGACAGGGGACGCCCGGCAGCGGCTCTGCCAGGACGAGGCCCCAGACTAGGGCGACGAGGCCCCCCCCCCCGGGCGAGAGGGCGAGGACGACGACGAGGACCCGGAGCCGCCTGCCGCTAGGCCTGGGCACTGTCGCCTTCCTCGAGGTGGCGGATGAGGTCCAGCCGGCGCTGGTGGCGCCCCCCCTCGAAGGGCGTGGCCAGCCAGACGCGGGCGATGGCCTCGAGGGCCTCGGGGTCGTGCAGCCGGCCACCCATGCAGAGGACGTTGGCGTCGTTGTGGCGGCGGCTCATCTCCGCGGTGTGCGGGTCGTGGCACAGGGCGGCGCGGACACCGCGGACCTTGTTGGCGGCGATGGAGGCCCCGATGCCGGTACCGCAGAGGGCGATGCCCAGTTCCGCGCGTCCCTCCGCCACCGCCCGGCCCACCCGCTCGGCGTAGACGGGGTAGTCCACGGGGCCCTCCCCGTCGGTCCCCAGGTCCTCCACCTGGTGCCCGAGGGCGCGAAGGCCGTCCCGGAGGCGGTCCTTGCCCCGGACGGCGGCGTGGTCGGACCCGATGGCGATACGCACCCTACAACCCGCGTTCGGCGACCAGCCGCTCCACCACCCCCTCGAGCTGCTCGCGGATGAGCCGCGCGCATTCCCGGTAGACCTCGGGGGATTGTCCGATGGGGTCCATGATCCCATCCGGGTGGAGGAGCTCCACGCGGTGCGCCAGCTCCGGCATCCAATCGGTCATGGCGACGGCGTGGCTGACGCCCATGGCGAAGATGCGGTCGGCCGACTCCACCAGCTCGTGGGTGAGGGGCTGGGCCGAATGGTGCGAGAGGTCGCACGCGTAGTCCCTCATGACCTCGATGGCCGCGTAGCTCGCCCGGGAGCCCCTGAGGGCGGCGGTCCCGGCGGAGAGGACACGGAAGCCGTAGTGTTCCAGCAGTTCCGGCTCGATGCGGAGTCGGTCGCAGATCAGGCGGCGGCACAGGGCCTCGGCCATGGGCGAGCGGCAGGAATTGCCGGTGCAGACGAAGAGGATCGTGGTGGTGACCGCGTTGCCGATCATCTCCGCGGTGATGAGCCCCTCGCGCAGGACGACCCAGTGCTTGCGGTCCACGCGCACCACGGTGGAGGCCTGCTTGATGGGCGTGGGGCCGCCGTCCACCACCAGGTCCAGCCCCTCGGGGAAGTAGTCCACGACCCGGCTGGCGAGGTCGGGAGGGGGGTCGCCCGCCCGGTTGGCGCTGGGCAGCAGGACCGGGACGCCCGCCGCCCGGATGATGTCGCGGGCGGTGCGGTTCCCGGGCAGGCGGACCCCGATTCCCGCACCGGCGTTACCCGGCATGACGATGGTGAGGGGCCCGGGCCAGTACCGGCCCATGAGCCGGCGGGCCAGGTCGGGGACGCTCTCCACGTAGCGCTCGACCTCCTCCGCGTCCGCCAGGTGGATGGTGAAGGGTTTCTCCCGCGGCCGTGCCTTGATGGCGCAGAGGCGGTTGACGGCATCCGGGTCGTGTCCGTTGGCCGCGATGCCGTAGACGGTCTCCGTGGGGAGGGCCACCAGGCGCCCCTCGGCGATGGCGGAGGCGGCGCGGGCCACGACCGTGTCGTAGTGGTCGCGGTCCAGTGCGTCGAGGATCTCGGTCACGGGGCCATCCCCAGGGGGTCACGACGAAGCGCCTCATGTAACCACAGGGGCGACCGCCGCGTCAATGCGGGGTGGCCGGCCCGCGTTGACTCGCGCCCCCGCGGCGCTATCATTGGCGCCTCGGCTCGGAGACCCGGCCCATGGACGTCAAGCTCGCGCTCTTCATCTTCAGTGCCCTGGTCAACGTGGGCTTCATAGGCGCCCAGATCTTCGCGCGCTTCGTCTACAAGAAGACGAAGGCGGAGGTCATCGACTCGGCGGTGATGTCCCTGTCCATCATCCTGGTGCTCGCCCTGGCAGGGGCGGCCATCGTCTTCAATGGCGACGTGGAGGACTTGAAGACCCAGCTCGGCGTGGCGAACCAGGAGGCGGGGAAGCTCAAGCAGCGGCTCCAGGCGTCCCAGCGGGAGGTGGACGAGTTGCGGCGCCTGGTGGACAGCAATGGGGCCCAGGCGAAGGACCGGGGAGCCATCCACGAGGACTACTTCCTCCCCACCCAGCAGCTCCTCTTCGACGTGTGGAACAGCGCCGACGGCGAGCTGCGCAAGACCCTGGAGGCGGTGGAGGAGAAGGGGGACAAGATCACCCAGCCCCCGGAGCCGGGGAAGATGGACCAGTACAACGACTTCTTCTCCATGTACAAGGACCTGCGCCTCTCGGTCACGGCCCTCCGGAACGCCTACCTGCAGACCCACGCCATGTGGCTCGAACTGGACAAGAAGCTGAACCTGGAGCGCGAGGACGCCCGGGGGAAGAAGAACGAGCTGACCCGGCGCATCGACGAGATCACCAGCCAGAAGGAGGGGGAGATCAGCCGGCTCCAGACGGACAAGCAGGGGCTCATCACCCAGACGAACGACCTCACCGACGAGGTGGGTCGCCTCAAGCGTCAGGTGGTCCAGAAGGAGCGGGACTTCAACCTCCGGGAGGCGCGCCTCCTGTCGAAGATCAACGAACTCAAGGAGAAGATCGACGACATCGTCAAGAAGGAGGAGCGCACCCTCGCCAGCACGCAGCCGGACGGCGAGGTGGTCTACTCGGACAACAAGATTGGCTTTGCGTGGATCGACCTGGGCAAGAAGCACGGGATCCGCAAGGGGATGGTCTTCGAGGTGGTGCAGTTCGTGAAGGGTGGCCGGCAGGCCACGAAGGGGCGGGTGGAGGTCAAGTCCGTGGACACGGACAAGGCCCAGGTGGCGATCCTCGAGACGGTGGACGCCAGCGACCCCATCGTGCGCGGCGACTACATCAAGAGCCCGTTCTTCGACAAGAGCGAGCAGCAGGTCTTCGTCTTCGCGGGGGAGCTGACCAACACCACCTACGGGCGCAGGGAGCTGGTCCGGAAGATCGAGGAGATCGGCGCCCGTGTGGACGACGAGGTGACCATCGAGACCGACTACCTGATCGTCGGGAAGGGCTACAAGGATGTCGAGGCCTACCAGCAGGCGGTCCCGCTGGGCGTCTACATCATGCGGGAGAACGAGCTGTTCGACTACCTGAGCCGGTGACGCGCATCGGCCGGCGAGCCCGCGCGCGGCCCGGCCGCGCCGCGCCCCCCCCATGGTCCGTTTCGATTCCAGGCGGTTGACCCTCGGCGAGCACGTGGAGGAGCTGCGCGGCTGCCTGGTGCGGGGGCTCGTCGCGGTGGTCGCCGCGTTCCTCCTGGCCCTGTGCCTCCAGGACCCGCTCATGGAGGTGGCCTGTCGGCCCCACTTCTGGGCCGTGGGCGGTTTCGGCGCGGGGACGGCCGCCGAGGGCCCCGACCCCGAGGTCGTCGCCAGCCTGGAACGGGCCCGGGAACTGGGGGGGAAGGGGTCCGCGGCCGCTGCCCTGGCAGACGCGGTGGAGAGGATGGCCCGCGCCGGGACCCCCACGGGGCCCCGCCTCGTGGCCCTTCGGTACACGGAGGCCTTCATGGCCTACATGAAGGTCTGCGTCATCGCGGCCCTGGTCGTGGCCGGGCCATTCGCCCTCTGGCAGTTCTGGATCTTCGTGGCCGCGGGCCTCTACGACCGGGAACGGGTCTGGCTCCGGCGGGTGATCCCCTGGTCCCTGGGCTCCTTCGCGGCGGGGGTCCTGTTCGGTTACTTCGTCCTGATCCCCATCGGGCTGCGCTACCTGGCCACCTACGCCCCGGCGGACCTCGTGGAGAGCACCATCTCGCTGGACGCCTATCTGGGATTCCTCCTCCTCCTCACCGTGGCCCTGGGGGCCGTCTTCCAGCTCCCCCTGGTGATGTTCGCCCTCATCCGCTCCGGCCTCGTGGAGGCGCGGTGGTTCGCGGAGCACCGGCGCCACGCCCTCCTGGCGGCGGTGGTCGTGGGGGCCGTCCTCACCCCCCCGGACGTGGTCTCCCAGCTCCTCCTCGCCGGGCCCCTCATCCTGCTCTACGAGCTGGGGCTGATCCTGGCACGACTGGGGACGCCGGCCGGCGCGGCGGCGCCGGACGCCGGCTCCACGGGAGACGGCTCCCCTCCCTCGTCCGCCGCCTCGCGGCGGCCCGCGGTCGGGAGGCGCAACCCCACGGAAGAGGCGCCATCGTGAAGCTCGGGCTCGTGGGCCTGCCGCGTGCCGGGAAGACGACCATCTTCAACGCCCTCACCGGGGCCGGGGCCGAGACCGGCGGCTTCACCACCCGCGGCCGGGTCAACCTGCGGGTGGTGGCGGTGCCCGACACTCGACTGGAGCACCTGCGAACGGTCTATCGCCCGCGGAGGTACACCCCCGCCACGGTGGAGTACGCGGACTTCGCCGGCGTGGTGAGCGGGGAGAGGGACGCCCAGTACTACGCCGCCGTGAGGGAGGTGGACGCCTTCGTCCACGTGGTGCGCGACTTCCCCAGCGAGGCCGTGGAGCACCCCTCGGGGACGGTGGACCCCGCGCGGGACCTGGAGGAGATCCTCACCGAGTTCCTCCTGGTGGACCTCGACGCCGTCCAGCGCAGGCTGGAGCGCATCGGCAAGGGTCGCACGGCCAGGGAGCCGGAACGCGTGGAGCGGGAGCAGCAACTCCTGGAGGAGCTGCGGATCGCCCTGGAGGCCGGGCGGCCCACCTCGGCGGTGGCGCTGGCCCCCTCGGATCGCGACATCCTCTCGTCCTTCGCCTTCCTCACGGCCAAGCCCTATCTGGTGGTGTCCAACCTGGGCGAGAACGGGGCGCCCACCCCCCTCAGGGGCGAGCACCCGGCGGTGATCCCCATCCGCGGGAGGCTGGAGGAGGAGCTGTGCGAGCTCGAGGCCGGCGAGCGGGAGGCCTTCGCCAGGGACTACGGGGTGACGGAGCTGGCGGCCGCGCGGCTCGTCCGGGAGTCCTTCCGGGCCCTGGACCTCATCGCCTTCTTCACCTACGGCGAGGACGAGGTGCGCGCCTGGACGGTGCGGCGCGGGGCCTCGGCGGTGGAGGCGGCGGGTCGAATCCACACGGACCTGGCGCGGGGCTTCATCCGCGCCGAGGTGACGGCCTACGAGGCCTTCCGCGACGCCGGGTCCATGAAGGCGGTGAAGGAGGCCGGACAGCTCCGCCTGGAGGGCCGCGACTACGTGGTCGAGGACGGGGACCTTATCACGATCCGCTTCAGCGTGTGAGGGCGGGGCCCCGGGGCCATGGATCGCACGGCGGGGCCGTGCTAGGCTGCCTCACGGAAGGCGTTCCCCGATTCCGTGGGGACGTGGTCGTGGTCGTGGTCGTGGGCGTGGTCGTGGGCGTGGTCGTGGGCGTGGGCGTGGTCGTGGGCGTGGGCGTCACGTCCACCTGCGCCTGCACGTTCACCCTCACGCCAGTCCCGTCGTTCCCTTGAGTCTTTCGGTGACCTGGAGCCACGACGCTCTGGTCCGGGAGGGCATCCCTTGGCGAAGGTCGTCCTGGCCTATTCCGGAGACCTGGATACCGCGGTCACGCTCCACTGGCTCCGGCACAAGCAGGGGCACGAGGTCGCCACCTTCTCCGCGAACCTGGGTCAGGGTCGTTACCTGGAGCCGGTGGGCGAGGTGGCCATCGAGGCCGGGGCCGTCATGGCCCACGTGGGGGACCTGAGGCAGAAGTTCGTCGAGGACTTTATCGTCCCCGTCATCCGGAGCGGGGCCCGCTACGAGTCGGGGTACTTCCTGTCCTCCGCCCTGAGTCGGCCCCTCATCGTGGCGGAGATGATCAAGATCGCCGTCGAGGACGGCTACGAGTTCATCGCGCACGGTGGCTCGCACCTGGGCAATGACGCCGTCCGCTTCGAGACCTGCGCCAGGGCGCTGAACCCGCGGATCCAGATCCTGGCACCGTTGAGGGAAGGCCCCTTCGGTACCTACGAGGACCTGAGGGACTACGCCCTGCGCAACGAGGTCCGCCACGCGGGCGGGGACGCCCGGTTCGGCGTGGAACGGAACCTGTGGGGACGGTCCGTGGTCTGCCGGGAGACGCGAGACCCGTGGGTCGACATCCCCGAGGAGGCCTTCGAGCTGACCCGGAGGGCCGGCGAGGCCCCGGCGGAAGGGGTCTCGCTCACCGTAGGCTTCGAGGAAGGGGTGCCGCGGACCTTGAACGGGGAGCCCGTCTCCCGGTTGGCCCTCCTGGAGAGGTTGAACGAGATCGGAGGCGGCCATGGAGTGGGCCGGGTCGTGGCGGTGGAGAACCGTCTCACGGGGTTGAAGAGCCGTGAGGTCTACGAGGCTCCCGCGGCGACGCTCATCCACGTCGCCCACAGGGCCCTCGAGGACCTGACCCTGGGGAAGGAGCTCCTGCACTACAAGCCACTGCTCAGCCGGAAGTACGCGGAGCTGGTCTATAACGGGCTCTGGTTCACCGAGCTCCGGCGCGCCCTCGACGCCTTCTTCCTCGAGACCCAGCGCTACGTCACGGGCGAGGTGCGACTCCGGCTCCAGGGGACGTCGTGCAGCGCGGCGGGGGTGCGCTCCGACTACTCCCTCTACGATCACCTGGCCCAGCCCGGCGCCCCGGCCCCGGATCGCTCGGCCATGAAGGGCTTCGCCGAGGTCGTGAGCATGGCCTCCCGGGGAGAGTCGCGTCCGATGCGTCCCAGGGTCGGGGGATAGGTGGTCCAGCCGAAGGATCCGGGGGGACGACCGGACTGGCGTGTGGTGGAACGTGAACCCCACGCCCACGCCCACGAGGCATGCGTCACGGCCCACGCTGGAATCGGTGGACTCTCTCCCGGAGGCGACCGAGGCGTGGGCCTCCGATCGGGCGCCCTACTGCGTGAGCCGACCTCGAGCCTGGTGAGCGTTGGGGACGAGCTGCTCTCGGGCCGCATCGCCGACACCAACGCCGCCTGGCTGGCGGCCCGCCTGGGGCCGCTGGGGCTGCCGGTCTCGGGCGTGACCGTCGTGGGAGACGCCGAGCGGGCGGTGGCGGCGGCCTTGCGCGCGGCGGCACGTCGGAGCCCGGTGGTGGTGGTGACGGGGGGGCTGGGACCCACCCGCGACGACCTCACACGGGAGGCCCTGGCGGCGGCCTTCCGGCTTCCCCTGCGCGAGGACCCCGTGGCCCTGCGGTCGCTGGCCATGGCCCTGCGCCGGATCGGACGTCCCCTGGGGGCCCAGGACCGCCGGCAGTCCCTGGCCCCCGAGGGGGCGGAGGTCCTCGCCAACCCGGTGGGGACGGCCCCGGGGCTCTGCCTCGAGCGGGGAGGAAGCCGCATCTTCCTCCTCCCTGGCGTACCTTCCGAGATGGAACGGATGTTCCTCCGCGCCGTGGTCCCGCGCCTGAGGCGCGCCTGGCCCGCGGCGCGCGGTGTCGCGGGGGTGTGCACCCGTCGCCTGCAGGTCTGGGGCGTGCCGGAGTCGCGCCTGGACACGATCCTGGGCGATTGCATGGAGCGCGGGACAGACCCCACCGTGGGTCTTCGGGTGTGGGCGGGGGGCGTCGAGGTGTCGGTGTCCTCCCGCGACCGCTCGCGGGTGGGGCGCACGGTCCAGGAGCTCCGCCGGCGGCTGGGGGAGGCCGTCTACCGCGTCGGGGGCCATGGGGAGGACAGCCTGGCGGCGGCTACCCTGACGGCCCTGGCGCGGCGGCACTGGAGCCTGGCCACCGCGGAGTCCTGCACCGGCGGTCTCCTGGGGCAGCTCATCACGGAGGTCCCCGGGGCGAGCCAGGTCTACCGGGGGGGCGTGGTGGCCTACGCGGACGACGTGAAGCAGGGGCTCCTGGGCGTGCCGCGAGGGGTGCTCGAGCGCCATGGGGCCGTGAGCGAGGCGGTGGCCCTGGCCATGGCCCGGGGCGCCCGGGAGCGCCTGGGGGCGGAGGTGGCGCTGGCCATCACCGGCGTGGCGGGACCGGGGGGCGGGACGCGGGCGAAGCCCGTGGGGACGGTGTGGACGGCGCTCCACGCCCCGGGCCTCGAGGAGGCCAGCCGGAGGCGCCACCTGGGGACGCGCGCCGAGGTGAGGCTGAGGGCGGCCATGGGGGTGCTGGACCGTGCCCGGCGGTGGGCCCTGGGGCCCGGCGCGGTCGGGGTCGTGGCCGCGTTCCTGGCCCTGTCGGCGCCGGCCCGGGGCGACACCATCCGGCTGGCCAACGGCGGGACCCTGGAGGGCCGGGTGGTCCACCGAAGCGAGAGGGGCCTGGTGGTGAGCCTGGGCGGCTTCGGGCGGGTCTACCTCCGGCCCGAGGAGGTCCTGGGGGTGGAGGCCGACGAGAGGGACGGCTCCGGCTACGGGGCGGCGGCCGAGGCCGGGGTGGGGCGCTCCGACTGGCTGCGGACCGCGCCCCGCCCCGTGCCGGGGACGGCGGGTCCTCCCTCGACGCTCGCCCCCGCGGGAGGCGCCCCCACGGGGGAGGACCCGTACCGGGTGCCGGAGGTGGTGCTGGACCCGGCGGTCCAGGCCGAGGCCATGGCGGCCCTCCTGCAGCTCGCCCGGCAGGACCCCCGGGCGCACAACCGGGCGCGGAACCAGCTCCTGGGCATGGGGCCCGACGTCCTCCCCCTGGCCACGCCCTACCTCACGCATCCGGTGGAGAAGGTGCAGCGCTCGGTCATCGCCCTGGTGAAGGCGGCGGGGTACAAGCCGGCGGTCCCACGGCTCATCGGCCTCCTGGAGGACGAGGACGAGACCGTGCGCGCCGACGCGGCCGGGGCCCTGCAGGACCTCACCGGGCAGGACCTGGACTACGACGCGGCGCGCCCCCAGAGGCAGCGCTCCGAGGCGGTGGGCCGCTGGCGCGCCTGGTGGGAGGCCGAGCAGGCTAGGCACAAGGAGGCGAGCGCCTCACCCGGCGGGGGCGGCGCCCCCGGGGAGCCGGCCCTGGGCGCGCCTCCGGAGGGCGGCCCAGGCGGCGAGGGCGGCGAGCCCCGCTAGGGACGCGGCGACTCCCCACCGGAGGCGGGGCGGCTCGTAGTCCATGACCAGGCGGCTCGTCCCCTGGGGGGCCACGGCGCCCATGAGGGCGTGGTTCACCCGCAGGACGGGGACCGAGCGACCCTCCAGCCGCGCGGACCACCCGGGGTACCAGAGGTCCGCCAGGACCACCAGGCCCGGGGCGTCCAGCTTGCACTCCATGGCCACGTGGCCTGGCCACTCCTCCAGGATCCGCGCCTCTCCCTGGACCGGCCCCGGGGGGACGCCGGCGCGTCCCGCCGCCAGGGCCAGCTCGCGTGGATCGAAGCCGGGGCGGCCCAGGCGCCGCAAGCCCTCCGCGTCGTCCGGGACCTCCTCGGCGCGGCGGGGGACGTAGGGCCGCGGGAGGGCCCGCGGGCATTCCTCGACCCAATGGTCCGGGGTGCTCGCCAGGACGCGCGCCCCCGGGGGCGGCGCCCCGGGGCGCACGACGTAGCGCAGGTTCAGCATGTCCAGGATGGGAGAGGATACCGGCGTGGGGGGGGCGAAGGAATGGGTGTGGGCGTAGGGCGGCGCCCCCTTCCAGGCGGGGTTCGCCAGGCGCAAGAGCTCGATCAGTCGCACAGGGTCGGCCCCGTCGTAGCCCCGTACGTCGCGCAGGCGGTGGACCATGCTCAGGTTCGCCCGGTAGACGTTGTCCCCAGCGACCCTCCCCGGCGGCGCCGAGCGCAGGGCCTGGACCAGGGGCGATTCCGGGTAGTAGGCCGCCGGGTCGCACTGGGGGTTGACCCCCACGGCGCTCAGCCCCAGTTCCAGGATGGCGGCCCCCGCCACCGAAGGGCGGATCCACCGCGAGGCTCGCCCCTGGCGCAGGAGGGCCAGGGCCCCCCAGGCCGCCAGGGCCAGGACCGCGAGGGCGAGGTAGACCTGATGGGCTCGGGTGATCCACTGGAGGGCGTCGGCCACCGGGACCTGGTAGACCCCGGCCCCCGCGCGGAGGCGCTCCAGGGCGTCGTCGGGGAGTCGCTGGGCGCGCAGGACACAGAAGCCCCCCAGGGCCGCCAGGAGGGCCGCAGGGGCGAGGGCCCAGCCACGCCGGGGCCGGCGGCCGGCGGCGTGGGCCTCGAGGCCCGTCACGGCCAGGGCCAGGAAGGCCCAGGCGGCCAGCACGGTGAACCGGTTCCCCCGGATGAGCCGCACGCCGGGGAGGCCGTAGACCTGGTTGACCAGCGGGAAGTCCAGGATCTGGCCCAGGCCCAGGACGGCGAAGAGGACCCAGAAGACGTTCAGGCGGCCCAGGCGCGGGTGGCCGAAGGCGAGGGGGGCCAGGACCAGGGTGACGAAGAGCCCCGCGTAGGCGGCGGAGCTCGACTCCACGCGGTTTCCCGAGCGCCCCACGTAGACCGCCCCCGGCCGCTCGGCCCCGCGGCAGTAGGGCAGGACGACCTGGACCAGGGCCGGGGCGCCGACCATGTGGGTCTCCATGGCCCCGGCTCGGCGCTCGGCGTAGCGGCGGCTCGTGGGGATGTAGTCCAGGGCCACCAGGGCGCTCGGGGCCGCCAGGGCCAGCCCCAGGGTCCAGGCGAGCAGGGCCGCGCCCAGGGTGCGGCGCCCCGGCCGCCCGGCGGCCAGGGCGCGCCTCCCGTGGAGGGCCGCGAGCTGCCAGAGGAGGTATAGCCCGGAGGCCAGGAGGACGAGACCCGCCTCTCCGGTGATCCCCTCGTGGATGGCCAGGGCCGTGACCAGGGCCAGCGCGGGGGCGCCCCACCAGCGGACGCGGACCGTCGCCTCCACGGCCAGGAGGGACCAGGGGAGGAGGAGACAGCAGGACGAGGTCTCGAAGTGGGACCACATGACCAGGGCCCCGGTGAGGGGATAGCACCAGGCCCCGGCCAGGGAGGACCAGACCCCGACGCCCAGGGCGAACCGGAAGTAGAGATAGGCGCCCAGGCCCGCGGCCAGGGCCTTGGCGAGCTGCATCCACACCGCGGCGCGCGGGTCCCCACCCGCCGCCAGGTTCACCCATTCGAAGACCGAGTAGATACCCAGGAGCATGGGGTGGCCGCAGTAGCTGTAGGGGTTCCAGAAGAAGGGCCGCCCCTGGAGCAGCTCTTCCCCCGCCACCACACGCCGCGGGGCGTAGTAGAGGACCGGGTCGCTCAGGACGCGGTTCTGCATCGCCCCGATCCGGCCCGCCTGCCGCGGGAAGGGCCAGTGCTGGTCATAGCCCAGGGTGTCCATGGGGAGGTAGAGCTTGCGGCCGAGGAAGGAGGGGGCGTAGAGGGCGAACTGCGGGAGGACCAGGCCGGCCACGAGCAGCGCCGCGAGGAGCCCCCGGCGGGGCGGGCGCGTCGCGGGCGCCTCGTCGCGCTTCTTGTCGGGGGCGCCGCGCAACGGTTAGGCTACATCCCCATGGCGCGCTCGGAGAGCGAGGCGGACCTCCCCGTCGTGGCCGGCGGCCGGCCCCTCCGGGACTCCTTCCTGGTCTACGGCGCGCCCGCCATCGAGGAGCCCGAGATCCAGGAGGTCCTGGCCACGCTGCGGTCCGGCTGGATCGGCACGGGGCCGCGGGTGGGCCGCTTCCAGGAGGCCTTCCGGTCCTACATCGGCGCCCCGCGCGCGGTGGCGGTCTCCTCCTGCACCGCCGCGCTGCACCTCTCGCTCCTGGTCTCGGGCGTTCGACCCGGGGACGAGGTCCTGGTCCCCACCCTCACCTTCGCCGCCACGGCCAACGCCGTCGTCCACGCCGGGGCACGACCGGTCCTGGTGGACGTGGACCGCCGCACCCAGTGCATGGACCCGTCGGCGGCCGCCTCCGCGGTCACGCCGCGGACCCGGGCCATGGTCCCGGTCCACTTCGCCGGCCGGCCCTGCGACATGGACGCCCTCCTCGGGCTCGCCCGGCGGCACGGCCTGGTCGTGATCGAGGACGCCGCCCACGCCATCGAGGCCATGCACGACGGCCGCCGGGTGGGGACCCTGGGCGACGCCGCCTGCTTCTCCTTCTACGTGACGAAGAACGTCGTCACCGGAGAGGGGGGGATGGTGACCACCTCGCACCCGGACTGGGCGGACCGGATCCAGGTCCTGGCCCTCCACGGGCTCTCCGCCGACGCCTGGATGCGCTACAGCGACGCCGGCTTCCGCCACTACCAGGTCCAGCAGGCCGGCTTCAAGTACAACATGACGGACCTCCAGGCGGCCCTGGGGATCCATCAGCTCGCCCGGGTGGAGTCGAACCTCCGCCGGCGCGAGGCCATCTGGGCGCGCTACGACGAGGGCCTCGCCGGGCTCCCCGCCTGGACCCCCGCGCCGCCGCCGGAGGGCGGCCGCCACGCCCGCCACCTCTACAACCTCCACCTGGACCTGGAGCGGCTCCGCGCGACCCGGGACCAGGTCCTCGACGCCCTCATCCAGGAGCGCATCGGGACCGGCGTGCACTACGTGGCGCTCCACCTGCACCCCTACTACGCGGAGACCTTCGGGTATGGTCGGGGCCAGTTCCCCGAGGCCGAGTGGGTCTCGGAGCGCACCCTCACCCTTCCCCTCTCGGCGCGGCTCTCGGATCGGGACGTGGAGGACGTCCTGGGGGCGACGAGGAGGGTGCTTGCCCACTTCCGGCGTTGAGCGCGGCCAGGCAGCGGCGGAATCCCGACAGGGCGCGGGCGTGGTCGGCTCCTGCGACATCCCGGGCAGGGCGGGGGACGTGGTTGACATCCGGTCACCCCCGAAGCGATCCTCGGCGGTTCAGCCTGGCCGGAGTATTCCATGGCGCGCCGCCGCACGCAAGCCGGGGGGCGCTCGAGGGCCGACAGCTCATGCGCGCCAGTCCCGTCTATGCCGATCCCCGGGTCTACGACGTGGCGATGCGGCTGCTCTACGGACCCGACCTGGCCTTGCGGTACCGCGCCTTGTCCCGGCGCATCCCCGACGGGGTGGAGGTGGCGGAGCACTGCTGCGGGACGGCGGAGCTCTATCGGCGTCACCTGCGCCGGCGACACCTGGCCTGGAGGGGCTACGACACCAACGCGACCTTCCTGCGATGGGCCCGAGCCCGCGGGCTGCCGGTGAGCCGGGCCGACGTCCTGGAGGACCCGCTCCCGGAGGCCGACTGGGTCCTGATCCAGGCCTCCCTCTACCAGTTCGCCCCCCGCTGCCGGGACCTCCTGGTACGGCTGGCCGCCTCGGCCCGCGTCGCGCTCCTCGTGGCCGAGCCCATCCGGAACCTGGGGACCCACCCCTCGCGCCTGGTACGCTGGCTGGCCCACCGGGGTGCGGCCCTGGGCCGCGGCCCGGTGGGATTCCGTTTCGACCGGGAGATGCTGCACGGGCTGGCCTCGTCCTTTGGCGGCGACCTCCTCGACTACCGGGAGGGCCGCCGGGAGGACCTCTTCCTCCTCCGGGGCCATCGCGGGGCGGTGACGTGAGGGCCCTGGCCTGGGAGCGGACGCGGGCGCACGAGTCGGACCACTGGTGGTTCCGGGCCCGGCGGGTCCTCGTCCTCCGGATGGTGGAGACCGCCGCGCGGGCCCAGGGGTGGCCCGCTCGCCGCCTCCGGCTCCTGGACTACGGCTGCGGGACCGGGTCCCTGATCCCGGCGCTGGCCCGCCTGGGCGAGGCCTGGGGGGCCGACGTGGCGCGCGAGGCGCTGGAGGGCCCCGCCGCGGCGCCCTCCGCGGGGCGCCTCATCGACCTCCGTGGGGCCGTGGAGGCCCATCGGGCCTCCTTCGACGTGGTCACGGCCCTGGACGTCCTCGAGCACATGGATGACGACCTGGAGGGCCTCCGGGCCCTGGGCGGGCTCCTGGTCCCGCGGGGACAGGCGGTGGTGACCGTTCCGGCATACCGCTGGCTCTGGGGTGGTGAGGACCACCTGAGCGAGCACCGGCGTCGGTACACCCCGGACGGGCTCTCGACCCTCGCGCGGCGCTCGGGATTCCGGGTCCTCCACTCGAGTCCGTTCAACCTGGCCATCCTCCCGGCCGTCGCGGCGGTCGTGTGGTGGCGCAACCTGTGGACGCCCCTGGAGACTCAGGAGGGCAACGTGGGCCCCGTGCCGGCATGGCTGGACCGGGCGCTCTACCGCATCTCCGCCGCCGAGGCGCGCCGGGTGGGCGCCGGGGGCCTGGTGCTCCCCGCCGGGGCGAGCATCGCGGCCAGGCTGGAGTGGGAAGGCGAGTCTAGGAGCCGTGGGCGGTCCGGGCCCGGCGTTCCAGCCAGCCGAACCAGGCCACGAGGCTCGTCCCCAGGGTCAGGCCGGTGAGCCACCATACCCAGGTGTGTTCCTGGCCAGCCCAGTAGACCCGCGAGAGGACGTCGAAGGCCAGGAATCCCGCCCCCTGCCAGGTGAGCCAGCGCAGCCCCAGGGCGAGGCCCGCCAACAGGCCCCCCACCGAGGCCAGGGCCAGGAGGACGGTCTCCAGGTCGCGGTGGGCCTCGTCCAGGTAGAGTGCGCCCGCCATGGAGGCGAAGGCCATGGCAAGCCCGGCGCCGCCCAGGGTCTCGGCGACGCGGGGCTCCAGACGGCCCCTCTCGCGGTGGGCCACCCAGGCCAGGAGGAGCCCCACTGGGGCCAGGTAGACATGGGGGTGGACGAGGACCTGCCAGCCCCGATGGGCGAGCCCCGCGTGGAGGGCTACCAGGGCCGCCCCCACCGCCACCAGCCGGAGGGCGCCGCGGCCCTGGGCCCAGCCCAGGGCCGCGTAGAGTCCAGCCATGGCGGCGAAGGTGGCCGAGGCGTTCCCCGGCCCGAGCCCCCAGCAGCCCAACGCCGGCACGGCGGGCAGGAGCAGGGCCACCCAGGCGGTGGGCCGGGCGTAGAGGGCGGCGCGGGCGCGCTCCAGGGCGACCGCCACCGCCCCGGCCAGGTAGGCCACGCCCACCACGATGAGGGGCCAGAAACGGCGGACGAATCCCAGGTGGAAGAGGGAAGGGGCCGCGAGCCTCAGATAGGCCAGGGTGCCCACCACCGCCGCCTCCCCGACGTAGACGTAGACCTCCAGGCGATAGCGATGGGCAGCCCAGAGGTGGAAGCCCGCGAGGCCGGCCGCGGCCGAGAGGCCCTGCGCCACCGCCGCGGGGGCGGCCTCGCCGCCGTCCAGGGCGGCCACGTGGAGGGCCAGCCAGGCCGGGGCCGCCAGGGATACCGCCACGCCCACGTCCGCGTAGGCCCTCGCCGGCGGCCCCGCGCGCAGGCGCTCCAGGGCCATCCCCACCGCGGACCAGGCGAAGGCGTAGACCACGGCCAGCAGGGCGAAGCTGGCCGCGTGGTCGGGCCGCTCGCCCAGGGGCAGCGCGCGGTGGAGCGCCAGATGGGCCGCCACCGCCAGGGCGAGACCCCCGGTGCGCACGAGGGCGCCCATCGAGGCCAGGACGCCCAGGGCCACCACCGCCGCGCCCGCCAGGGCCAGGGCGAGCACCGCGGGGGCCTCCAGGGGGGCCAGGGCCCAGGCGACGGTGGCGGCGGCCGCGAGGCCCAGGCCCAGGGTGCGCCCGTCGCGGAGAGCCTCGCCGCGGGGCCAGGCGGCCGCGGCCAGCGTGGTGGCGGCTCCGCCCAGGGCCCAGCCCAGGGCCAGCCGACCTCCGTGGGTCCCGCCGGCCAGGAGGGTCGTGAGCCAGGCCGTGGCGCCCAGCACGAAGAGGCCCGAGAGGGCCTGCCTCGGCCCCGCGCCCTTGCTGCCAGGGACGGGTAGCACGGCCACCAGGCCCAGCGACCAGGCGGCCAGCCCCGCCAGGGCGCGCGCCGGGACGGTCATCGCCACGTGGGCCTCCACCAGCCGGAGGGAGAGCCCGACGCCGCAGGCCAGGGCGGCCAGGGCCGAGACGCACGCCAGGGGCCAGCGCCAGCGACCCGAGGCCCGGTGGAGGGCCGCCCCCCGGAGGATGAGGGCCAGGGCCGCCAGGGCCAGGAGCGCCGTGGCCTCGCCCCCCAGGGGCGTCCTCGCCCCCAGGTGCCACGCCAGGGCCCCCGCGGAGGCGGCGCCCGAGGCCAGGGCAATGGCCATGAGCCAGGGGAGTCGGAAGGAGGCCGCCGTGAAGGCAAGCATCACTGCCGGGATGCCGAGGTCCTGGACGACCGCGACGGCCACGCCCGAGCCCGGGGTGGGTCCGTCCAGGAGCATGGCGAGCCCCGCGGGGAGCGAGAGGGCCGCCGCCACGGCCGCGAGGGGCGTCCCCGCGAGGCGGGCCGCCGGCCCCCCGCACTTCACAAGGAAGAGGCCCGCGACCATGAGGGCCCCGAGACCGCGGTAGACCGCCTCGCGCACGACCTCGGGCCCCTCGCGGTGGAGCACCCAGCAGGCTGTCGTCCCGGCCAGGGCCAGGGCCGCCGGCCAGGAGGGGAGGGGACTCCCCAGGACCCAGGCCGAGACCAGGAGGGCCGCGGCCTCCAGGGCCAGCGCGCGGTGGGCCGCCAAGCCGGGGGGCATCGCCCCGGGGAAGAGCCAGGCCGTCGAGGAGACGGCCGCGAGGGCGGCCGCGAGGGCCACCGGGGCGCCCAGGACTCGGAGCGGCGCGGCGTGGACCGCCAGGCGGCGGGCCCCCAGCGCCACCAGGGCCAGGCCCAGGGAGAGGGCGGCCCCGGCAACGGCCCGCGCCCCCTCGCCGTCCGGGGCGGCCCGCAGGGCCCACACCCAGAGTCCCGCCCCGGCCGCCAGTCCCAGGGCCCTCTCGTCCAGGGCCAGGGCCCCCAGGGCCACCGCCACCGCGCCCAGGGCCAGCGCCCCGTCGGGACCCCGCAGGACCGGCCCCGCCCCCAGGCAGGCGAGCACACCGGCCCAGGCCAGGGGCAAGACGGCCGTCTCCGGCACCGCGACCCGCCGCAGCCTGGAGGCGAGGAGGATCCACACCAGGCCCAGGAGCACCCAGGCGGTCGCCTCGATCTCGTGTGCCACGCCCGAGGGCGCGAGCGAAAGGGCCGCCACGCAGGCCAGGGAGGAGGAGGCGACGACCATGGAGGCGCCGAGGAGGGCGCCCAGGGCGCCCGTGGCGACGACGAGCCCCAGGGCATGGAAGACGGACAGGGCCGCCCCCACGGCCAGGCCCGGCCAGGGGCGCTGGACCGGGTCCACGGCGGCCAGTCCCAGGGCCGCCAGCCCCGCCAGGCCGGCCAGGGCCCGGGCCACCGCGGCGGCCGCCCGCGTGCCGGGTGTGCCGGCGGCCGCCAGGCCTCGGGCCGCCGCCAGGGTCGCCAGGGCGACCAGGAGCGTGGCGGGCGAGAGGTCCGGGGGGTGGAGGCCAGCGTGGGGGGCCGGGGCGCCGGCGCCCACGCAGACGTACAGCGCCCCGACCAGGAAGGCGAAGGCCAGGGTCCCCGCGGCGGCCCCACCGTCGGCGACGGGGGCCGCCAGGACCCCTGCCAGGAGCACGGCGGCGGCGCCGGTCACCAGGATGGCGGGCTGGGAGGGGGCCAGAGTGGCCACCGGCGCCACGGCGGAGAGGAGGACCAGGCCCAGGACCCATGGGGCGCGCCGTGCGGTGAGGAGGTGCAGGGCGGCCCAGGCCGCCCCCGCGGCCAGGAGGGCCGCCAGGACGCCCACCACTAGGGGGCCTCCCTCCAGGCGAGCCGCGATGAGCCCGTCCACCGGGACCAGCAGGGCGTAGATGACCAGGAGCGAGCGTCCCAGCAGGCCCAGGTTCCACGGTCCCGCCGCCAGGGAGCCGAAGAGGAGGAACCCGGCCCCCACGGCCAGGAGGGCGCCGTAGCGGGCCCAGGGGGCCTCCGCCTGCCAGAGGGTCGTGGCGAGGGCCAGGGAGGAGCCCACGATGAGGAGTGCCCCCGCCATCTGGCCCCAGCGCAGGCTCGCCTGGGACTGGAGGGCGCCGGTCCAGCGGCTCGAGCTGGCCACCGGGGAGGGGAGGGCTCGGCCCGGGGGCACCACGGGGGTGACGGCCACGACGAGGGGGACGAGGTCGGACCCGGGCGCATCGACGGGCTCAGGTTCGGGCTCGGATCCGGCGGCGCCGGTGGCAACAACCGCCTCGTGAAGCGAAGCGGCCAGCGCCGCCGGGCACTCGCCGTGTTCGCTCCGCGAACGCAGCCACCCGGCCAGCTCCTTGTCGGACATGGCCCGGGCGCCCAGGAGCTGGCGGCGGAGGGGCGCCGCCCAGGCCCGGAAGGCCTCCAGGTCGCCGGCGACCAGGCGGCCCTCAGCGGCCAGGGCCTCGATTCGGGCCAGGGCGCGCTCCAGGCTGCGTAGGGCCTCGATGGGGACCATGGGCGAGTCTCCCTCGCGACAAGCATCGTGCCCGGGTCGCGGGCGCGGGGCAAGGAGGAGCGTGAGCCGGTCCGCCGCCTCGCCGGGGATGCGCGTGCAGGGACGGGGCTGCGGTCAACCCTGGGCCTGGAAGCCCCAGACGATGGCCTCGTTCAGCTTCTCGTTGGTATGGCGCAGGCGTTCCGCCAGGACTTCCAGGAGGCGGAAGAGGACCCGGCTGGCCAGGCGCTCGTCCTGGCGCAGGACCTTCAAGAACCGCTTCCTGGAGAACACCGTGAGCCGGCATGCCGATTCGGCCAAGGCGCTGGCCGATCGCTCCACGTCCTCGAAGATCACCATCTCCCCGAAGACCTCTCCGGTCTCCAGGCGCTGGAGGACCCGGCGGCGGCCCCCACCCACGTTCTTGGCTATCTCCACGACCCCCTCGTCGATGACGTAGAACTCCTCTCCGCGGCTGCCCTCCTCGAAGACGCGCGTCCCGCGGGGGAGTTCGCGTCCCTCCGCGACCGACAGGATCCGTCCCAGCTCCTCGTCGTTCAGGTCCTGGAAGATGGCGAGCTTCTTCAGGAGGGCGCTGGCGGCCATGGTCACTCCTCGGGGCCCCTCAGCCCCCTTCCGATGCGCGGGTCCAGGGCGATGGCGCGGTCCATGTGCGAGCGGGAGTCCTCCGCGCGGCCGAGGCGGTCGTAGGCCACCGCCAGGCTGAAATGCGCCGGGGCGAATGCCCCCAGGCGCGCCAGGGCCGCCTCGAGGTTCGAGGCGGCCTGGTCGTAGCGGCGGACCCGGCCGTTCAGCGTGCCCAGCCAGTAATGGGTGTAGCCGTTGGCCGGGTCGAGCTCGAGCGAGCGCCCCAGGACCTCCAGGGCCTCCTCGGTGCGCTCCTTCATCCCCAGGGCGTTCCCCAGGTTGTTCAGGTGGGAGGCATTCCTTGGGTCCAGGCGCGTGGCGGCCGCGAAGGCCCCGATCGCCTCGTCGATGCGGTGGCCATGGACCAGGGCGACGCCCAGGTTGCCATGGACCCCCGCGTCGTCGCACCGCCCGGAGACCGCGCGCTGGAAGAGGCCGATGGCCCGTTCCCAGTCCTGCTCCCGGAGGGCTACCAGGCCCAGGGAATTGAGCACCGGCGGGAGGCGCCCCTGGGACTCCGCCCCCGAGGCCTCCAGCAGGGCGAGGGCCCGCTCCAGCTCCGCGCGGGCGGCCGTGGGGTCCTCCCGCTCGTGGAGGAGGACGTATCCCAGGGCGTAGCGCGCGCCCGGGTGGTCCGGCTCCAGCTCCAGGGCGCGTCGGAGGTGGACCAGGGCGTCCTCGACCCGGCGCGGCCCATGGTAGAGGGCGTAGCCAAGGTTGTAGTGGGTCAGGGCCAGGCGCGGGTCCTTCCGCAGGGCCGCGCGGAAGCGGACGATGGCCTCGTCGTGGCGTCCCAGGTCCTGGTAGTCCAGCCCCACGCGGTTCAGCTCCATCACCTGGCGGCCCCGGAGGTAGAACCATGTGAAGGCCGCGGCGAGGACGGCCACGGGGGGGATGGCCACGAGGATCAGGCTCATCGACCGCCCCGCTCGCGCTCGTAGACCTCCCGCAGACGCTGGAGCTCGGCAGGGTCGGCGCCCTTCAGCCGGTCCCGGACGCGATCCACCTGCTCGGGGCTCAGCTCTCCCAGCACGGACTTGAGGACCACCCCCTCGGCGGCGGCCTCGTCGAGCCGCCGGCCCGCCGCCTCCACCTCGGTGACCAGTCCGAAGGTGGCCCAGGCGCTCCCGAGCGCCAGGACGAGGACCGCGGCCAGAACGCCGACCCGCTTGAAGAGCAGCTCGTTGGCCCGTTCCAGGCAGCTCCGGTGGTAGTAGTCGTCGCGGTTGCGGAAGTGGGTGACGTAGTCCTGGAGGGTGAAGTTGCCCAGGAGGCGCATGGCGCGGCGGAGTGTAAGCAGGAGGCCGCGGCGCTTCAAGGCCCCGCCACGGTCCGAAGGAGTCCGGAGCGTCGCAGCCAGTCCAGGGCCTGGCCCGCCACGTAGAAGGAGCCGGTGACCAGGACCCGCTCGCCGCGGCGCGCGGCGCGCGCCGCCCGCCCCAGGGCCTCCGCCGTGTACCCCGCCGCCTCCGCGGGGGCCGGGCCGGGCCAGAGGCCCAGGAGGTCTTCCGGCGCCCGGGCGCGGGGGTGTCCGCTGCTGCAGAACCATGCGCGGCGGACCCGCGGGGCCAGGGTGCGCAGCATGGAGCGGGCGTCCTTGTCCCGGCCGGCGCCGAAGACGAGGAGGACGGGCCCCGCCCGGTGGGCCTCGCCCAGGGCGATCTCCAGGGCCCTCATCGCCGGGGCGTTGTGGGCCCCGTCCACGATGAACGGGGGTGTCGTGGCGAGGAGCTGGCCGCGGCCCGGCCAGTCGAGGTGGGCGAGGGCCTCCCGGGCCTCGCCGCTCGTCGGCCGGATCAGGCCCGAGAGGCAGACGGCCGCCAGGGCCAGGGCGCAGTTCTCCGCGTGGTGCCGGCCGGGCAGGGGGACCCAGACCCCAGGGTAGTCGGCGCCCGGGAGCCGGAGGTCGAAGCGCGTCCCTCGCTCGTCCAGGGCCCGGACGCGGAGCCTCAGCTCGCGGCCCAGGCGCCACAGGGTGCTCCCGGCCCGACGGGCTGCGGCGTCCAGGACGGCGCGGGAGGGGCCATTGGCCGCCGCCACCACCGGGACCCCGGGCTTGACGATCCCGGCCTTCTCCGCCGCGATGAGGGCCAGGGTGCGCCCGAGTTGCGCCGTGTGGTCGATCCCGATGCGCGTGACGACCGAGACCCGCGGACGGACGACGTTGGTGGCGTCCAGGCGGCCTCCCAGGCCGGTCTCGAGGACCGCCGTGGCCACCCGGAGCGACCGGAAGTGGACGAAGGCGGCCGCCGTCAGGGCCTCGAAGAAGGTGAGCTCCCGCCCGTCCCAGGGACGCGAGAGACCGGGCGCGAGGCGCGACACCAGGCGGGCGAAGGCCCCCGCCTCGATGGGCCGGCCGTCCACCCGCAGCCTCTCGCGCATGGTGCAGAGGTGGGGCGAGGTGTAGAGGCCCGTCCGCACGCCAGCGTGGGCGAGGAGCGCGGCGGCCGCCGCGGCGGTGGTGCCCTTGCCCTTGGTCCCGGCGACATGGATGGAGTCCCAGGAGTCCTGGGGCCGCCCCTGGGCCTCCAGGTAGGCGCGGAGCGGGCCCAGGTGGAAGCCCTCGGGGCCATGCTTCCACTCGGAGCCGCGCTCGTAGTCCACCGCGCGGAGGAGGAATCGCTCCGCCTGGGCCGCGGTCCGGATCAAGGTCCGAGGACGCGGGCCCCGGAGGCGGCCAGGGGGGCGGCCCGCTCGTCCGACTCCACCCCCGCGAGGGCGAAGGCGGCCCGCATGGCGCCGGCGGCGCGCCGCGCCGCGGACACGCCCATGCAGAGCGCGAAGACGGTAGGGCCCGCCCCGGAGAGGCTGGCGCCCAGGGCGCCCGAGGAGAGGGCCGCCTCCTTGACCTGGTAGAACCCCGGGACGAGCGGCGCGCGCGCGGGCTCGGCCACGCGGTCCTCCAGGGCGCCCCGGAGCAGGCGGGGGTCCCGGCGGGCGAAGGCGGCCACGAGCTGGGCGGTGCGCGCCATGTTGTGGACCACGTCCGCCAGGGGGACCTCGGCCGGGAGCACGGAGCGGGAGGTGCGCGTCTCCAGGGGCGTGCGCGGCGTCGCCAGGGCCACCGCGAGGCCCGGGATCACCCCCAGCCGCACCAGGCGGAGCGGCTCGTGAGAGGCCACCAGGACCACACCCCCGCAGACCGCCGCGGCGGTGTTGTCCGCGAACCATGCGCCGCTGGCCGCCTGCTCCCCACGGGTGGCGCAGGCCACCAGGACCTCGGCCGGGAGGCGCTCGCCCAGCGCCCGCGCGGCGGCCACGGCGCCGGCGGCGGCGCTGGCCGCGCTGGAGCCGAGCCCCGACCCCGGGGGGAGTCCCTTCAGGACGCGCAGCTCGAGACCACGGGGCGAGCCGATCACCTCCAGAACCGCGGCCGCGGCCACGGAGGCGGTATTCCTCGTGGGGTCCAGGGGGATGCCCGCGGCGCCCACACCCAGGACCTGGAGCACCCGTACACCTCGGGGGCCCACGGTTCGGGCGTGGACTTCGTCCCCGGCACCCCGGACCGCGGCGCCCAGGGTATCGAATCCGGGACCCAGGTTGCCGATGGTGGCGGGGGCGTGAACGCGCGTCCAGGGTCGCATGGGGGTCTCGGGGGCGTGGGATTGTAGCCCCCCCGCAACTGCCATGGGGGGCACCCACGGGCAACTCCGGCCGCCGATAGGGCGTGCTGGGGATTTCCTTTGACAAGCCCAACTGTCGTGGCTACCTTGCGCGCCCCGAAGTCCTGGGATCGCGGCACCGTTTGTGCGTTGCCGGGAGGCGGGAGGATCCGCGATGCCCACCTACGAATACGAATGCGGCTCCTGTGCACACCGGTTCGAGAGGTTCCAGCCCATCACCGCGGCCCCCGTGCGGCGCTGTCCCGAGTGCGGCAAGCGTGTCCGGCGGCTCATCGGCGCGGGGAGCGGGCTCATCTTCCGTGGCTCCGGTTTCTACATCACGGACTACCGGAGCCCGAAATCAGATTACCAGTCGCGAGCCAGGGCCGAATCGGGGACGCCGAAGGATCCTGGGACGGCCAAGGGGGCGAGCAAGGACACGGGGAAGTCAGCCGGGGCGAGCTCGGCGGCCTAGGGGGGGACTTCGGGGGGGGCCTTCGAGGCTGCCCCCCCGAGCTATTTGGTCGCGGGACGCGGAGGGCAGGGATGGACATGGCGAAGATGTCGCAAGCCGAGAAGATGGTGGGGGGGCGCTTCCTCCTCACCACCCTCCTCCAGAAGCGTTGCGTGGAGATCATGCGCGGCGCCAGGCCCATGGTGTTCATGGGGGAAGGCCCCCACCGGCCCATCGAGATCGCCCTCGAGGAGGTGGTGCAGGAGAAGATCGTCCTCGGGCCGCCGGACCCGGAGACCGCCACGGAAGACGAGGGGGCGGGACACGGGAGCGACGGCAAGGCGCCGAGCGTCGCCACCGCCGACTGAGGGCCCGGGGTAGGGCGGCCTGGGCGGACCGATGCTCGGGGGGGGAACCTCGGGGGTCGCCCCCCGGGGGATGTGAGCGGCCAAGGAGGTCCAGCGCATGCCGGTGGTGAAGCAACTCTCCATCTTCCTCGAGAACCGACCGGGGATGCTCCACGACGTGACCTCGGCCCTCGCCGAGCACGGTGTCAACCTCCTGGCCCTCACCATCGCGGACCATTTCGACCACGCGGTCGTGAGGTTGGTCCCCGACGACCCGGACAGGGCCCTGCGCGTCCTCGAGGAGCGCTCGGTCCTGGTAGTGGCCAACGACGTGCTGGAGGTGTCCCTGCCGAACCGCAAGGGGGCCCTGGCCGAGGTCTCCGAACGCCTGGCGAAGGCGCGCATGAACATCGAGTACGCCTACGGCAGCGCCGCGACGCGCTCCAGGAATGTGACGCTCTACTTCCGGGTCAAGGACCCCGCGAGGGCGGCCGAGGCGCTGGCAGGGTAGGGCTCGTCCCTCCACGACTCCATCCGGCGCTCGAAGACCTCCCCGAAGCGCCGCACGACCGCTGCTACCGCCTCCGGACGGCCCACGGTCCGGCCCGAGAGCCGCTCGAGGGAGGTCATGACCCCCGGCCCCATGCCGCAGGGATTCACGGCGGCGTAGGCCTCGGCCCCCGAGCTGAGGTTGAGGGCGAACCCGTGGAAGCTCACCCAGCGCCGGAGGGCTATCCCCAGGGAGGCGAGCTTGCGTCCGCCGGCCCAGACCCCGGTGCGACCCTCGCACCGTCCGGCCTCCACACCCAGGTCCCCGCTGGCGCGGATGAGCACTTCCTCCAGGCGGCGGAGCAGACCGCGGGCGTCGCGGCTCGCGCCCTCCAGTCGCAGGATCGGATACCCGACGAGCTGCCCCGGTCCATGCCAGGTGACCGCGCCGCCCCGTTCGACCTGGTGGCGCTCGATGGCCGGGTCCAGCACGTCCTCCTCGCGCCCCCCGCGGCCAATGGTGGCCACGGGGGGGTGCTCCACCAGGATCAGGGTATCGGGGACCCGGCCCTCGGCGCGCAGTCCGACCAGTCGGCGCTGCACCTCGAGGACGGGGCCGTAGGCGGCCCGGCCCAGGTCAGTCCAGCGGCAGGGGAGGGGAGGGGGGCCGTC
>JACQVX010000259.1 GCA_016209495.1 Planctomycetota bacterium | reverse complement strand
GGCCGCCACCGCCACGAGCCGGCCGACCGGCGCCGTGCGTTGTCCCCGGCGGCCCGCCAGGGACCCCGCGGCCCGGAGGACCAGGGCCACGGCCAGATAGCCCAGGACGGTGCGCCACCAGGGAGGATAGGCGTAGGGGTGGTAGGCCCCCAGGGCCGAGATCGCGTAGGTCTCGCGTCGCCGGAGGAGGTCCACGCCCAGGGCCGAACCCACGATGGCCGCCACAGGCGAGGCGCCCAGGAGGCCGCTCGTCGCCGTCCCCCGGGCAGCCGCCGACGGGAGGGCCTCCACGACAGGGCCGGCGAGGAGGGGGAGGGCCAGGGCCAGTGCGGCCAGCGCGAGACCCGCCATCCTCCCCCCCGACCGGGTGACCTCCGCCACGGCGAGGCCGAAGGCCAGGACCACCAGGGCCGCCCCCAGGGCCGCCACGGACGGGGCGCCGAGGAGCCATGCCCCCAGGCCCGCCGCCAGGGCCACCGCCGTCTGGCCCACCCAGCGAGGCGTCGCGACCCCGCCGTGGACGGCCAGCAGGGTCGCCGCCACGAGCGAGGTGGCGCCCACGAAGGCCGCCCGGGGCGCGCTCGAGAGCCCCGCCGGCGCGGCCAGGGCCGCCAGGGCCAGGGCCGCCGCCGGGCCGAGGGTGACGGCCGCCGCCCCGGCGAACCACGGCCGCCGGTCGGCCACGCCCGTCTCGGGACCACCACGGGCGCGCTCCTCGGCCCGCGCCGTCAAGTCGCAGAGGCACGCCTCCACGCCGGCGCGGATCCCCTCCAGGGCCTCCGGCGGCGCGTCCCGCGGGACGTGGATCGGCTCGCCGTAGCAAGCCACCGCCCGGGCGAAGGGGGCGGGGATGACGAAGCGGTCCCAGGAGCCCAGGGTCCACGCGCGGTCGTAGGCGTTGGCGGCGCAGACGATGGGCCGTCCCGACTTCGCCGCCAGGGCCACCACCCCGGGCTTCAGGACGTGGCGCGGCCCCCGGGGGCCGTCCGGGGTCACGCCCACGGCCACCCCGCGGGAGGCCAGGTCCACCAGCTCCTGGAGGGCCTCCCGGCCCCCGCGGGTGGAGGAGCCACGCACCGAGTGACAGCCGAGCCACGCGAGGGCGCGGGCAATGAGCTCCCCGTCCCGGTGCTGGCTCACGAGGGCATGGATCCCGCGCCCCGCGTGGGTGCGGGTCCAGAGGAGCAACTGGTCGTGCCAGATGGCGTAGATGAGGCCCCGCCCCTCGGCCTCCAGGCGCTCCATGGGGCCGCGGCCCAGGTGCTCCACGCGGACGGTGCGCAGCAGGACCTGGGCGAAGGCGACCCCCAGGCCCGCGGCCAGGGCCAGGAGGACCCGCTCGGGGAGGCCGCGGGGCGCCGCTTCCAGCTCCATGAGGCGGCGGATTCTAGGGGTGGCGCGGTCCGTTGACAAGGAGGGCCGCTGGACTAGGATGCGCGCCCATGTCCCACCAGGCCCTGCTCGGCCGCATCCATTCCGCCCAGGCCCGGGTCGGCGTCATCGGCCTCGGCTACGTGGGCCTCCCCCTGGTGCGGGAGTTCTGCCGCGCCGGCTTTTCCGTCATCGGCTTCGACGTGGACGCGACGAAGGTGGAGAGCCTCCTCGCCGGACGGTCCTACATCCGCCACATCCCCGATGGCCTCGTGGGGGACCTGGTGGGGAGCGGCCGCTTCCGCCCCACCGCGGACTACAACCGGATCCCCGAGTGCGACGCGGTGCTCATCTGCGTCCCCACCCCCCTCACCCCCCAGAGGGAGCCGGACATCTCCTACGTGCAGGCCACCGCCGAGTCCATCGGCCGGCAGTTGCGCCGCGGGCAGCTCATCGTCCTGGAGAGCACCACCTATCCCGGGACCACCGACGAGGTGGTGCGGCCCATCCTGGAGCGCGCGAGCGGACTAGCGGCGGGGGCCGACTACTACCTGGCCTACTCCCCGGAGCGCGAGGACCCGGGCAACCGCGACTTCAGCACCGGGACCATACCCAAGGTGGTCGGGGGCCACGACGGGCCCAGCGGCGAGCTGGCGGCGGCCCTCTACGGGAAGGTGGTCCCCCGGGTGGTCTCCGTCTCCACCACCCGGGTCGCGGAGTCCGCCAAGATCCTGGAGAACATGTTCCGGGCGGTGAACATCGCCCTGGTGAACGAGCTGAAGGTCCTGTTCACCGAGATGGGCATCGACGTGTGGGAGGTCATCGAGGCCGCCGCGACGAAGCCGTTCGGCTTCATGCCCTTCTACCCGGGGCCGGGCCTGGGGGGCCACTGCATCCCCATCGACCCCTTCTACCTCACGTGGAAGGCCAGGGAGTTCGAGCAGTCCACCCGCTTCATCGAGCTGGCGGGGGAGATCAACTCCTCCATGCCCCGGTGGGTGGTGCAGCGCGTCGCCGAGGCCCTGAACGAGCGGGGACGGGCCCTCAAGGGGGCGAAGGTCCTGGTCCTGGGCATCGCCTACAAGCCGAACGTGGACGACGACCGGGAGTCCCCCTCCCTCCACATCATCGACCTCCTGAAGGGTCACGGCGCGGAGGTGAGCTACAACGACCCCTACATCCCGCGCCTGCGCCGGTCCCGCCGCCACGACCTGGGCCTCTCGTCGGTGCAGCTCACCGACGAGGCGCTGGCCGATCAGGACTGCGTCCTGGTGGCCACGGACCACGGGGCCTACGACTGGGACCGGATCGTGGCCGGTGCCCGCCTCGTGGTGGACACCCGCAATGCCACCCGCCGCGTGACCGAGGGCCGGGAGCGGATCGTCAAGGCTTAGTCGCCGTGAAAGAATCACGGCTACATTCGGCCGGCTGCGAAGGTCGCTGGCTTTGTCGCCTCTCCTCCACGTATCTCTCCATCGATACGCGTCGTCGCGGCTCCTCGCCAGAGACCGTCTCGCTCGGCCTCGGTGTTTCACGCAGTGATTCTTTCACGACTCCTTAGCCCTTGGCCCCTCCCCGGACCCCCACGAGGCACACGGCGGACTGGCCGTAGGTCCGCCGGTCCAGGACCTCCAGGGGGGCGACGGCGAGGGCCTCGGGGCCGGCCGAGGCCGGCAGGCCCACCGCCACGACGGACCCCGCCTGGAGGCGTCCGGCCAGGGCGAGGCCCTGCAGGGCCCCCACCACGCGCACCCGTTCCCCGGGTCGATCCCAGAGGGCGTAGGGCGGGTCGCAGAAGACCAGGTCGAAGACCGGCCGCACGGGCAGCCTCGACAGCAGGCGCACCGCGTCGCGAGCATCCCCCACCAGGACGTGCACCCTCTCGCCGAAGCCGCACTGCTCGGCGTTCCTCCGGGCGAGCGCGGCCACCGACGGGTCCCGCTCCACCAGGACCGCGTGGGCGGCGCCGCGGCTCAGGGCCTCCAGGGAGAGGGAGCCCGTCCCGGCGTAGAGGTCCAGGACCGAGGCCCCCTCCACCCGGGGGCCCAGCACCCCGAAGAGGGACTGCTTGACCCGGGCGGCCATGGGCCGCACCTGGAGGCCCGAGGGGGCACCCAGGCGCCGCCCCCTCGCGTTCCCACCCAGGACGCGGAGGCCCCGGCTCGCGGGGTCTCCACGACTCACAGCTTGTTCAGCAGGTCCCAGGCGTAGACCTGCCAGAGGGTGTTCTGGCCGTTGTCCCGGCATTCCTGGAGGAAGCGCCGCGCCAGGAGGCGCTGCCCCGCCTTCATGTGGAGGAGCCCGAGGGAGTAGAGGACCCTGGGCTCCGTGGGGCGCACGCGGACGGCCCTCTCCATGAGCTCGATGGCCTCCGAGAGCCGACCACGCTTCCACTTCAACGTGGCCAGGCCGTGGAGGGCCTGGAAGGGGACCTCCTCCCCGTTCACCTGGGCCGCGAACCGACGCTCGGCCTCCAGGGCAGCATCGCCCTCCAGGCGCAGGAGCTCCGGCGGGCCGAGGACCCCGTCGGCCGGAGGCCCGAGCTGGGCCCGGAGGAACTCGAAGGACTTGGGGGAGAGGGCCCCCCGTACCCCGCGGGCCGTCTTGAGGAGCCACTTCTCGTAGTCCATCCCGAAACGCTGCCGGTACGGCTCGTCGGGGAAGGCCTCGCGGAAGGCCTGTCTCAGGCGCCCTCCCTGGGCCCGGGCGTCCATGAGGACCCGGTAGTTGGTGGCGGCCCCGATGACGGCGCGCTCCACCTCCCCCACCGGGAGCAGGGGCACGAAGATGGTGTCCCGGTCCCAGTCGAAGAAGCCGCTGCCGCGGAAGGGGGCGATCACCATCTCCGGCTCCCCTTGCCAGCCCAGGTCGAACTCGCGGATGTGGGCCAGCGAGTCCGCCACGGCCCGGCGGGTGATGCGCCCGAGGTGCAGGTGCAGGAACGGGGCGTCCTGGCGCAGCCCCCCGCCTATGGCCCCCAGGACCAGCAGGGTGCGGACGCTCCCCATCTCGGCGCCCAGGAAGTCGCACACCTCCCCCACCTCCACCTCCCTGGAACCGCCAGCCTCGGTGGAGGGACCGGCAGGGGCCGGAGACCCGGCGAGGGCCTTGATCTGCTCGGTATGGCGGGCCATGGATACGATGGCGTCGTTGATCTGCTTCTCCACCTTTTCCAGGGCGTCGAAGAGCTCCATATCCATGGGGCCCGCGGCCCGCGCGCGGGCCATGCCGACGACCTTCCGGCGCAGGGCCACGAAGCGCTCCCGGTCGCGCAGCCGCTTGCCGTCGCGGTCCCGGAGATAGGTCACGAGGATCCCCTCGATGTGCTCGTCTAGGCGGCCGGAGCAGACCGCCTCCACCACCTGGGGCCCGATCCCGGGGAGGTTGCCGAAGCCGGCCTGCAACCGGGCGTAGACCCGGCGACGCGCCTCGCGGAGCTTGTGGACCTCCTGGGTGCGCCGGCTGCGGCGGCTCTCCAGGCTGGCCCGCTCGGCCTGGGCCCGCTGGACCTCCAGGAGAACCTGGTGATTCGCGTAGCGGCGCTCGAGCCACTCGGAGAGGTAGTAGACCCCGCAGTCCTGGTCCTGGTAGAGCTCCTTCACCATCTGGGTGCGCAGGTCCTCGGCCCGCGCCCCCAGCTCCAGGAGGCGGCCATCCAGGAAGGCCATGTCGATGAATAGCCGCTCCTCCCGGTCGAACTCCAGCGCCTCGTCCCCGCGCCGCACCCGCGCGAGGACCATGGAACGGACCCCGGACCAGTAGAACTCGCCCAGTTCGTCCGCCAGCTCGTCCAGGCGCTTCCGCTTGTCCACCGAGGACATGGCCTGACGGTCGCGCAGGCGGGAGACCTCGGCGATGAGGGGCTCGATGGCGTTGCGCTCGATCATCCTTCGCCCCCATGATACGGGGGGGCGGGGCGCCCCGCTACGGAAGGTCGAGCAGGAGACCGCGGGCGCGGCGCCGGACGGGCGCCTCGACTCGGCCGGCCCCCGAGGACCGGCGGGCCTCCAGGCGATAGGCCTCCCAGGAGGACCCGCCGCATCCGAGGCAGTCGAAGCGCCCCCAGAGGTAGAGGTGGCCCCGGAGGCCCCAGACCTGGTCCTGGGAGCGGCGCCCGGTGGCGCCGCAGGGACAGGCCCGCTCGAGGGGGACCTCCAGCAGGTCGCGGACGGCCCTGGCCCCCGCCGGTGAGGGGGCCGGGCAAGCCCCCCCGGAAGGCCGCGCGGCGTCCTCCAGGAGGACCTCGAAGGCCACCCGGTCCACGCCGCCGAGGCGCCGCGGCGACGGCTCGGCCTGCCCCGGGCGGGCCGGCGGGTCGGCGCCGCCCTCGGCGGGAGGACCGGGGGTGAGGGTCAAGCCTCGGCCGAACCGGGGCAGCATTAGGCAGAGGCTCGCCGCGGCCACGCCCACCCCCGCGACCACCCCCGCGAACACGCCCACGCCCACGCCCACGCCCACGCCCACGCCCACCCATCGGGCGGCGTGGCCCAGGGGCCGCAATCGGTTGCCGGCAGACCGGACCGTCAGCGCGCCCTCCCAGGCCAAGTCCCCAAGGACGATGGCGTCCAGGCAGGAGGTGCACAGGAACCCCGCCTCCCGGACGCGGTGGAGGCGGACCCTGTCCCGGGGCGCCATGAGACAGAGGTGGCAGAAGGTCGGCCGGAGGCCCCCGCAGTTCTCGCAATGGGGCCAGGCCCCGCGCCGGCGCACCCGCCCCTCCGGCGCCGCGCGGTCGCAGCGCGGGCACGCCACGGGGACCTCCGGGGGCCCCGAGGGCGGGGCCGCCCAGTCGGCCGCCGGGGGCGGCGCCTCCGGCGAGCCGCGCGCCTCCTCCACCTGGGCCGGGGCCAGGGCCCCCGAGCCCAGGAGGACCTGGGCCAGGGTGTGGTCGGCCCCCGCCCCGCGGCGCGCCTCCAGGTCGAGCTGGGCCGCGCGCAGCACGCGAGGCGCCAGCCACCGCCGCCGCAGGACCTCCCGGGCCAGCACCCGGTCCCCCTCGCAACGCCGCCTCCGCGCGCCGTGCGCGTCGACGCTCACGTCGTGGCGCCGGGCCCAGGCCCCAGGCGGGCCGCGCGCCGAGTCAGGAGGCAGAGATTCCAGACCCTGGGGAAGCGGGCCGGCACTCGCTCGGCGGTAGGCTCACCCCGGTAGAAGGAGCGGATGAGCTCCGTGCGGGAGAACTCGCCGAGACTCATCAACCGCGCCAGCTCGTCGAAGTACCAGTTCTTCCACGCCCAGGGACGCCCCCAGGGGAAGAGGCTCGCCTCCACCACGTCGAAGGGCAGGCCCTCACTCACGCCGCGGGCGATCTCGGCCTGCATCCAACGCATGAATGCCAGCTTCTCCCCCAGGAGGGTGCGAGGGTGGGCGCGCACCACGACCCAGGGCACCTCCCCGTAGTCGGCCCGCTCCGTGTAGATGGTGCCGTGCCCGTCGGTGAGCACCTCGATATCCAGGGAAAGGAAGCCCTCGAGGGTCTGGATCCAGCGGCGGCTGTCCACGTCGGGATTCGGGCTTGTGAAGTAGGCGGCCATGAACGAGTCGCCGGAGATGAGCAGCCGCTCCTCCGGGTCGTAGAGGGCGACGTGGTCGCTGGAATGGCCCGCGGCAGGCAGGACCCGGAGGGTCCGGGTGCGCCCCTGGAGCCGGTCGCCCAGGGGGAGGACGGGGCGGAGGGTCCCCTGCGGCCGGGGCTGTCCGATGATGAGACGGCGCATGAAGGGCAGTCGCGGGGGCTGGCGCAGGAGCTCGATGGTGGCCGGACCGGCAAAGGTCGGGACGCCGAGCGCCTCGCCGGCCAGGTCCAGGTTCCCCACGTGCTCCTCGTGGAAGTGGGTCGCCACCACTCCCACGAAGTCCTCGCGGGTCTCGCGTCCGAGCCGCCCGAGGTGCCGGACGAGGGAGCGGCCCATGAGGACCGAACCGGGGTCGATGAGCAGCCCGTCGTATACCAGCGAGTAGAAGCGCTCGCCGAAGAACAGGGGCCCCAGGTCCGGGCGCACCCCCCCCAGGAAGCAGACGCGAAGCCGTCCCCCGGCCAGATCCACACGCCGACGCCACGTATGCAGATAGGCGAGGGTGTTCGCCGCCGGGTAGTAGACCAGGGTCGCGGCGAGCAGGGGCAGCCGCAGGAAGAAGCCGATCCAGTAGCAGGCCCAGAAGACCCGGAGGGGCGTCCCGGGCGGCAGGCCCCCCGGCCTGGGGACGCGGCAGGAACCGCCCCGGCACCTGGAGATGGAATAGCGGTTCCTCGCCACGAAGCGGTAGAGCCCGTCCACGAGGCCCCGCAGGCCCGGCAGGCCGGCGACCCACCCCAGGGGACGTGTCCAGCCCAGGTGGCCCAGCAGCCACCGGATGGCGTCCCCACCGGCATGGACCGAGCCGTCCGGGGCCACCAGGTGCATCTCGCGCCGGCAGGCCTCCGGGTCCAGGGAGGGGTGGAGGGCCGCCAGCTCGGCGTCCACGATGGGTCGGCACTCCACCCGACCGCGGGGGTCCAGGAGGCGGATGTAGCTGACGCCCGCCTGGCAGATCTCGCAGACGTGGTCGTAGAGGACCACCGCGCGCCCGGGAGGCGGCCCGGGACCCCTGGGCCCCCTTCGTGTCTCCGACGAGTCCATGCGACGGGGCGGCATTGTAGCGCCGCGGCCCGCCTTGCGAATTTCCTTGATCGCCCGATGGGGGGGTGCTATGAAGCGGCCCCCATTCCCACGTCCCGTGCGGGTTGGCCTGGCGCGGAGGCAGCGTGAAGAAGATCGTCCTGGCCTTCTCCGGCGGGCTCGACACCTCCTGGTGCGTGGCCCACCTGCGCGAGGAGCTGGGCGCCGAGGTGGTCACGGTCACCGTGGACACCGGCGGTTTCGACGCGGGGGCGCTCGAGGCCATCCAGGAGCGCTCGCGGGCCCTGGGGGCCGTGGCGCACCGCACCGTGGACGGCCGCGCCACGGTCTGGGAGCGATTCGTCACCTACCTCATCCGCGGGAACGTCCTCCGGGGCGGGGTCTACCCCCTCTCCGTCGCGGCCGAGCGCATCGTCCAGGCGGAGGAGGTGGCCCGGGTGGCCAAGGAGGTGGGGGCGACCCACCTGGCCCACGGGGCCACGGCGGCCGGCAACGACGGCGTGCGCTTCGACGTGGCCTTCGCGGTGCAGGCCCCGGGGCTGAAGGTCCTGGCCCCCATCCGCGAGGGGTCGGTCACCCGCGAGGCGGCGGCGGCCTACCTCCGCGCCCACGGCGTCCCGGTCTCCGAGGCGCAGGCCACCTACAGCGTCAACCGTGGGCTCTGGGGGACCACCATCGGGGGCGGCAGCACCCACGACACCTGGGCCGAGGTCCCCGCCTCCCTCCTGGGGGCCATGACCCCGGAGGATACCCGGGACGCCTACCACGAGCTGACCCTGGGATTCCGCGGCGGCATCCCGCGCCGGCTGGGCGGAAGGGACCTGGACGGGGTGCGCATGGCGGACGACCTCAACTACCTGGGCCACGCCTACGGCGTGGGGCGCGGGATCCACGTGGGGGACACCATCCTGGGCCTCAAGGGCCGCATCGCGTTCGACGCCCCGGCGCCCCTGATCCTGGTCCAGGCCCACCGGGAGCTGGAGAAGCTGGTCCACTCCCGCTGGCAGCAATTCTGGTCGCGCACCCTGGGCGAGTTCTACGGGAACATGCTCCACGAGGCCCTCTATTACGACCCGGTCATGCGGGACGTGGAGGCATGGCTGGAGAGCGCCCAGCGGGCCGTCACGGGGGAGGTGCGCGTGCGGCTCAGCCAGGGGGTGGTCCAGGTGACCGGGTGTCGGAGCCCGTACAGCCTCGTCGACGAGGACATGGGGCGCTACGGGGAGCTGGCCTCCTGGTGGGACGGACGGGATTACGCCGGCTTCGCGCGCATCTACGCCCTGGGGAGCGTCCTGGCCGCCCGCCGCGACGACCGGGCCCCCATTGCCCCCGCGAGGCCGCCTGCCGACTCGCACGAGGACACGCGCCGTTAGGCGCGCCCGGCGCCCGTGGGATTCCTGCGCGTCGACAAGATCGCCAGCGTGGTGACGAACCTGGACCTGAGGCCCGAGGTGGAGATATCGGACGCCTGCGTGGCCGCCGCCGGCAACGTGGTCGTGGTGCGGGCCCTGGAGGAGAAGCGGGTCTACGACACCCTCGAGCTGGTCGGCGGCCGCATGGCCAAGATCAGCAAGGGGGACCTCATCGTCGGGGCCCTGGGGGCGCGGCGTGCCCTCAAGGGATTCATGGGAGACGTCCCCTCCAGCCTGGCCCTGCGGGACCGGATCCACATCCTGAACCTGGGCGGGGTCATCGGCCTCGCCCCTCCCCACGAGCGACTCGATATCGGCCGCCCCCTCTCCGTCGAGGTCCTGGGCATGGCCGTCCGGGGCGGCCGGGTGCTCAACATCGCCGACGGGGCCTTGCCCCTGGCGGACCAGCTCCTGGCCATGCCGCCGGTGGTCATGGTCTCCGGGACCTGCATGAACTCCGGGAAGACCTACGCCGCGAGCGCGATCATCCAGCACCTGACGCAACGAGGCCGGCGTGTGGCCGCCGCCAAGGTGAGCGGGGTGGCCTGCCTCAAGGACACCTACGCCATGCGCGACCACGGGGCGGTGGACACCCTGTCCTTCCTGGACTGCGGCCTGGCCTCCACCGTGGGCCGGTCCGACCTGAACCGGGTGGCCAAGGCCCTGCTCAATACCCTGGTGGAACGGAACCCGGGGCTCGACGCCGTCGTGGTGGAGATGGGCGACGGGATCATCGGCCGCTACGGACTACCCTCGGTCTTCAACGATCAGGAAATCCTGAGCGTAGTCCGCTGCCACGTGGTCACCGCCAACGACCTGGTGGCCGCCTGGGGCGCCGTGGGGGTCATGAACATCTACGGCATCACGATCGACGTCATGGCCGGCCCCGCCACGGACAACGACGTGGGGACCGAGTACATCCGGTCCACCCTCAAGATCGAGGCCGCCAACGCCCACGGGGAGCCGCGGTCCCTCGCGGACGTGGTGGAACGCGCCCTGGCCGCCCACCACGGCGAGCCGGCCACGGCCCGCGACTGATCGCGACGGGCGCGCCCACCCGTATCGCCATCCTGGGCGGCACCGGCTACGGGGCCTCGGAGCTGCTCCGGCTCCTCCTCTCCCACCCCGGGACCGAGGTCGTGCGGGTGGTTTCGCGTTCCCAGGCGGGCCGTCCCGTGGCCTCGGTCCACCCGCAGTTCCGCGGGGTCTCGGGGCTTCGCTTCGAGGCCGCCGAGCCCGCGGAGGCCGCGCGGGACGTGGACTGCATCTTCCTGGCCCTGCCCCACGGGGCCGCCCTGGAGGCCGTCCCGCGCATCCTGGAGGCGGCGCCTCGCGTGGGGGTGGTGGACCTCTCGGGCGACTTCCGGCTGAAGGACCCGGCGACGTATCGCGAGGCCTATGGCGCGGAGCACACCTGCCCCCGGCTCCTGGAAGGCTTCGTCTACGGGCTCACCGAGCTGGCCCGGGACCGCCTCCGCGGGACACGCCGGGTCGCCAACCCCGGCTGCTTCGCCACCGGGGCCATCCTCGCCCTGGCCCCCCTGGCCCTGGAGGGCCTCCTGGGGGAACACGTGGTGGTGGATTCCAAGACCGGTTCCAGCGGGTCCGGCGCGGAGCCCAGGGCGGGGACCCACCACCCTGAGCGGGCCGAGGACTTCCGGGCCTACAAGGTGCTACAGCACCAGCACCTCCCGGAGATCCGCGCGGCCCTTGGCCTGGCGGCCCACCGCCCCGCTCTGCACTTCGTCCCCCACTCCGCCCCCATGGCGCGGGGCATCTACACGACGGCCTACGTGATGCCTCCTCGCCCCGTGGAGGCCGGGGAGGCCCAGGCCATCTACCGGCGGCGCTACGGGGGCGAGCGCTTCGTGCGGGTCCTGGACGACGGGGAGACGCCCCAGGCGCGGGTGGTGCGCTACTCCAACTTCTGCGACCTCTCGGTGCATGCCGGGCCGGGGGTCCTCGTGGTCCTCACGGCCCTGGACAACCTGGTGAAGGGCATGGCCGGACAGGCGGTGCAGAACATGAACCTGATGTTCGGCCACCCGGAGGACGCCGGGCTCGGATTCCCCGGGGTGCGGCCATGACCGCGGCTCGCCGCGTCGCATGGGCCGCGGTCGCGGTGGCCGTGGCTGGATGGCTCCTATGGCAGGCCGCGGAGCACTGGCTGGTTTCCGAGGAGGCGCGGGTGAGGCGGGTCATCGCGGCCATGGCCCGCGCCTTCGAGGCGGAGGACGCCCGCGGGGTATGCGCCCACCTCAGCCCCTCGTACCAGGACGCGGAGGGGAACGACCCCTCCCGTCTCCGCCTCTACCTCAACGGGGTCTTCCACCAGCGCAATCCCACCGTGGTCCAGGTCCGCGACCTGGAGGCGCGGGTGGTGGGAGAGCGCGCCACCGCCCGCCTCACCGCCACGGTGGTCGAACGAGGGGCCGAGGAGCTGCGGGACCCGGCGAGCTTCCTCCCGCTGACCGGGGAGACCTGGTGGGTCGAGGCGGACTTCGCCCTCGAGGACGGCGAGTGGCGCCTCGTCACCCACCGCCGGGGACCCGGCACGGGCTCCAGGCCGTAGGCCTACCCGGGCCACGCCCGCGGCCACGCGCTGGGACCCCCTTTCGATAATTCTCCCATACGCCCGGTATCGTGCGTTGAAACCGTCCTCGCCACCGTCGATATTACTTCCCCCCCACCGGGGCTGGAGGGTGCATGAGGCACGGGTTCGCCATACCTGCCACCGGGGTCGCCCTGGTCCTCGCCGGACTGGGCGCCCTCGACGTCTCCCTCTTCCTGGACGAGGGGCACGTGGAGCGCCGCGTCCGCGCGAACCTGGAGGCCCTCCTGGCCTGGCCCGTGCGGTTCGACGCGGCGCGATTCCACCCCTGGCAGGGCCTCGCCCTGGAGGGGCTGCGGATCGGGCCGGGCCCTGGTGGGGCCGCCCTGCGCCTCGACCGCCTCCTCGTGACCCACCGACCGCTGGGCCTCCTGACCGGGCGTTTCGTGGTCGCCTCCATGGCGACCCCGGCGCTGACGGTCGTACGTGGCTCGGACGCCAACCCGTGGGTGGGTCTCTGGAGGGCCGGGGCGGCGACCACCGAGGCCGGATCCGGTCGGTTCGCCTCGACGGTGGCGGTGCTGGACGAGGTTCGCACGGACGGCAGCCCGACGGTGCTCCGGGACGTGGAGATCCGCCTGCACCCCGATGGATCCGCCCATTTCGAGGGGGTCGCACGGGACACCGCCTGGGAGCGCGCCTCGCTCCGTGGTGAATGCCACCCGGGGCACGGGACCTGGTCGTGGACGGCGAAGGTGGAAGGGGTGCGCCTGGACGAGGGACTGCGCCGACGCCTCGACGAGGGCGGGACCCATGCCGGACTGGCGGCGGCCTGGGACCGGCTCTCCCCCCGGGGGACAGTGGACCTGCTCGTGCGCGCCGCCTCGGGGCGGCCCTGGGAGGCGGAGGTCCGCTGCTTCGGCGCGACCCTCCACCCGGCCGGCCTTCCCCTGGGCCTGGACCGGGTGGCGGCCCTGGCCGTCGGCCGCGGTGATGGACTGGAGGTCCTGGAGCTCAGGGGCTCCACCCCCGGCGGGGACGTCTGGCTGGAGGGCGGCCCGGGTGGCCACGTCGGGGCCGACGGCCACCGCATCGCCCTGAGGGCGGAGCGCATCGACGCCGCCGCCCTCGGTCGCGCCGTGGGCGGGACCTGGTCCGGCGTGTGGGAGGCCTTCCGCCCCCGGGGCGGACTGGGGCTGGGCCTCGACCTGGAGGGCGATGCCACGTCGGCCCGTGCGGACCTGGAGCTGGAATGCCTCGACCTCGGCCTGGAGGGGCTGGAGGAAGGGGTCCGCGGGACGGTCCGCCTCCAGGCCGTCTCGACGGAGACCGGCCTCGCGGGGACCCTCTCCGCCCCCGCCTTGCGGGTGTGCGGCTCGGCCCTCGCCGACCTCTACGCCCGGCTGGAGGTGGAGGGCCACCGGGCGGTCTTGAGCGGTCTGGAGGCCGACCTCTGGGGTGGCCGTCTGGAGGGTGAGTGCGTGGTGGAGTCCGCCCCGTCCCCGGCGGTCTACGGGAGGCTGCGGCTGACGGGGGGCCGGGTCCGCCAGCTCCCCGGGGCCCTGGCCCCCGGGCCCGAGGGCGACGGCCGCCTCGACGGCGACGTCCGCTTCGCCCGCGGGGGCTCGGACGAGGCCCTGCGCGGCGAGGTGACCCTGGAGCTGGGTGGAGGGACCTGGGACGCGACCCTGGTCCGCCGGATCCTGGCGGCCGCGGCCGCCGGGGGCGATCCGGCCCATGCCCTCACCCGGGTGGACTCCGGCCGGGCCACGATTCGCTCTCCCGGGGCCGGGCCCTGCGAGGTCGAGGCCTGGGCCCGAGCCGGGGGGCTGGCCCTTGCGGCCCGGGGGACGGTGGGCCCCGGCGCGAGGCTGGGCCTGGAGGTGGCGTGCGCCCCCCTCGAGGTGGCGGCGGCGCTCTCGGTGTGCCCGGAGGCGAAATTCGCCGATGTCTTTGACGAGGTGCAAACCCGGCTTCACGCGCTTCGCGTGACCGGGACCATGGCGGCGCCGGAGGTCCTGCCCGAGGCCGACCCCGTCGCCGAGGCGGCCGCGCGAGCCCTCTTCCCGGAGGGCTCGGCGGCCCTCTTCCAGGAAGGAGGGCGGCGGTGAACGCACGTTACGTCTTTCTGACCAACGGGGTCGGCAGGCACAAGGAACGGCTCTTCTCCTTCGAGGAGGCGCTCCGTGACGCCAGGATCGCCCAATACAACCTCGTCTCGGTCTCCAGCATCTTTCCCCCGGACGCCCGCCTGATCACGCGGGAGAAGGGGGTCCCCATGCTGAGCCCCGGCGAGGTGGTCCACGTCGTCATGAGCCGCAACGAGACCGATGAGAACCGGCGCCTCCTGGCGGCCTCGGTAGGCGTGGCCATCCCCGCCGACAAGTCCCGCGTGGGCTACCTGGCGGAGCACCACTCCTTCGGGGAGACGGACGACTTCGCCGGCGACTACACCGAGGATCTGGCGGCCAGCATGCTGGCGACGGTCCTGGGGGTCCCCTTCGACCCGGACGCCTCCTGGGACGAGAAGAAGCAGGTGTGGCGCCTCTCCAAGGACATCGTGCGCACCCAGAACGTCACCCAGTCGGCCATCGGGAAGAAGGGCGTATGGACCAGCGTGGTGGCCGCGGCGGTCCTGATCCCCTGAGCGCGGCCCGACACGCCCCGGACAACTTCGGCCAGCTCGAGGCCGAGTGGAGCACCTACGAGCGGTCCCGCTTCGTGGTGCTCCCCCTGCCCTTCGAACGGACCACCACGTTCCAGAAGGGCACGGAGCGGGGACCCGCGGCGGCCATCCGCTGCACCGTCAACATGGAACTGTACGACGAGGCCACGGGGCTCGAGCCCTACCTCCTGGGGATCCACACGGCGCCCCCCATCACGGCGGACGAGGACCCGGGCGCCTTTGCCGACCGCGTGGAGCCCATCTACCGGCTCTACGCCCGCGACGGGAAGTTCGTGGTGGTCCTGGGAGGCGAGCACTCGGTGAGCCTGGCCCCCATCCGGGTCCAGGCCTCTCTCCACCCGGGCCTGTCGGTGTTGCAGGTGGACGCCCACCCCGACCTGCGCGACGCCTACGAGGGGACGCGCTACGGCCACGGCTGCGTCATGCGGCGCGTCCTCGAGCATTGTCCCGTGGTGCAGGTGGGGATCCGGAGCGTCTCCCGCGAGGAGGCGGAGTTCATCGAGGGCCACCCCCGGGTCACCACCTTCCTCGATCGCGACACCCACCGTGACTTCGAGGGCCACATCCCCCAGGTCCTGGAGGCCCTCGGCGACCCGGTCTACGTGAGCATCGACGTGGACGGACTGGACCCCTCGCTCGTCCCGGGCACCGGGACCCCCGAGCCCGGGGGGCTGGGCTGGCACCAGGTCTCGGACCTCCTGGAGGCCGTCTTCGATACCAAGGAGGTGGTGGCCTGCGACGTGGTGGAGATCCGACCGCTGGAGGGCAACGCGGTCTCCGAGTATACTGCGGCGCGGCTCGCCCACCGGATGATGGCCCTCTGGGCACGCCGGGCGGCGGTGCCGGCCCCGGTCCCTCCGGGCGCCGGCTCGTTGCAGGTGGGGCCGTAGCGTCGTGCGTGGCCGCCCGGGGCGGTATGGCGTGTTTCCCAGGGGCCTCCGTGGGGGCCCTCCAAGGAGCCGTCAGACAATGGATGCGTCGACACCGAGGCCGAACGAGAAGGCCGATGGCTAGGAGCGACAACGCCAGCGGCCCTCGTGGCCGGCCGAAGGTAGCAGTCATTGCCTGACGGGTCCCAAGCTGCGGAGAGCAGAAATGGCCGGCAAGGCGAACAAGGGCGCCAAGCAGGAGAAGCTGACCACCGCCGACCTCAAGGACCTGCGCAAGCGGCTCCTGGACAGGAAGGCCGAGCTCGTGGACGAGATCAACACGATCCTCGGCCAGGCCCACACCTCGTCAGACAATCGCTCGGCGGAGGTGATGGATCAGGCCTCCGACTCCTATGACGACGAGCTGGCCATGCAGCTCGCCAGGAACCAGATGGAACAGCTCCTGGCCATCGACGAGGCCCTCAAGCAGATGGACGAGGGCATCTACGGCGTCTGCGAGGGCTGCGGGCAGTTCATCGGGGTGAAGCGCCTGGAGGCCATCCCCTTCGCCGCCCTGTGCATGGACTGCAAGCGGCGCCAGGAGGAGGAGGGGGGCGAGGAGGACGAGTTCGAGCGCGCCGGTCCCAGCTTCACGACGATTGAGTGAGCGGGACTCCGGCGTTCGGGGACCACCCGGTGAACCGACGGCGCGCATCCTCGAGGAAGAGGACGCCTACCAGCTCCCCACCTACGCCAAGCACCCGTTCGCCCTGGTACGGGGCGAGGGGGTCCGCGTCTTGGACTCGGAAGGCCGCCGCTACCTCGACCTCTACGGTGGCCACGCCGTGGCCTCCACGGGGCACAGCCACCCCAGGGTGGTGAGGGCCATCGCGGAGCAGGCCGCCCGGTTGCTCTTCTACTCGAACGTCTGCTACAACGACGCGCGCGCCAGGGCCTGCCGCAGGCTCTCCGCCGCATCCCCCATCCGGGGGACGCGGGTCTTCCTGTGCAATTCGGGGACGGAGGCCAACGAGGCCGCCCTGCGCCTCGCCAGGCGCCGGACGGGACGCGAGGTCGTGGTGGCCATGGACGGCGGTTTCCACGGCCGGACCCTCGGATCCCTGGCGGTAACGGGGTTGGAGTCCTACACCCGGGACGTGCGCCCCATGCCCGGGGGGACGCGCCGGGTCCCCTTCGGAGACCTCGCCGCGGCCCGGAGGGCCCTGGACGTCCAGGTGGCCGCGATCATCCTCGAACCCGTGCAGAGCATGGCCGGCTGTCGCATCGCCGGGCCGGAATACTACCGCGGTCTCCGCTCCCTGTGCGACGAGGTGGGGGCCTTCCTGATCTACGACGAGGTCCAGACCGGGGCCGGGCGGTCGGGGGCCTTCAGCGCCGCGGTCCCCCTGGGGACCATCCCGGACGTCATCACGCTGGCCAAGGGCGTGGCCAGCGGCTTCCCCGCTGGCGCCACCCTGGTCGCGCCGGCCGTGGCGGAGGCGGCGACCCAGGGCGTCCTGGGCAGCACCTTCGGCGGGGGCCCCGTGGCCTGCGCGGCCATCGAGGCCACCCTGGACGTCCTGGAGGGCGAGGGGATCTACGAGCGGGTGCGCCGCGTGGGACATCACCTGCGGCGGACGCTGGCCACGGTGGGGGCGGTGCGGGAGGTGCGAGGTCTGGGCCTGCTCCTGGGGGTGGTGCTGGACCGCGAGGCCCGACCCGTGGCGCGCGCCCTGCTGGAGCGCGGCGTCATCGCCGGGACCTCTAGCGCCCCGGACACCCTGCGCCTCTTGCCACCCCTGACGCTTTGCGAGTCGGACGCCGACGAGTTCGTGGAGGCCCTGCGCGGGGTCGTGGACTAGGGGCCGGGGTAGGACCTAGGTTTCCTCGAGGATCTCGTACCACGAGTCGGGGACGTCGAAGCCCGCCAGGAGGGCGCAGAGGGACCACCGTCCCTGGCGCACCGCCTCCAGGTGGGCCATCTCCTGGAGGACCTCCAGGACGGAGGCCTTGCGATCCCCGACCGAGACGCGTGCCTCCGTGGGGTCGCCCCGGAACCCCTCCAGCCAGCGCCTCAGCCGCTCGTCCTGGACGTGGAGGGCGGCCTCAAGGGACTTCTTGTCCGTCTCCGTCACCCCGCCTGCCCCCGCGGCCCCTCGTTCCAGGTGGCTGGATTCCAGGGCATCCACGTATGCCTTCTGGATGGCCGCCAGGTGCCGGATCTCCCGCCCCAGCGGGCTGGCCTCCGGGTGCGGGGAGAAGCCCAGGCGGGCGGGGGGGAGCTGGTGGAGGAAGTCGAAGGTCAGCTTCCGGGTGAGGGTCCAGGAACGCTGGAAGCGCTCGAGGGCGGGATCCACGGTTCTCCTCTAGCCACCCCATGGCGTCCGCCGTGGGTGGCGGCGCATGGTAGCGTCCCCCTGGCGACACATCAAGCGGCACCGCGGTCTCGCTGCGTCTCGGACGCCGCGGGTGGGTGCGTGGCGGCTCGGGGGCCGCCCGGGGCGCCGTGCGCACCCCAGGGCCTGCGCGGTCCACGACGAGGGTCCGCATGGAGCCGTCCTGGGGACAGGAGGCCACAGGGTTCCTGGTAACCGTTCAGGCCCTCACCGGGTCTGGGTAGCCGTGGGCATGGGCGCGAGCGTTGGCGCGGCCGTGGACGTGGGCGTGGGCGTGAGCGTGGGCGTGGGCGCGGCCGTGGACGTGGGCGTGGACGTGGCCGTGGACGTGGGCGTGGACGAGGCCGTGGAGTCTGCTATATCATTCGACCGTCATGGACGGCGGCGACGGCGAGCGGCCGGTGGACAAGGAGAAGGTGGCCACCCTGCTGAACGAGCGGGGCCGCGCCCACTTCCTCAAGGGGGAATACGACAAGTCCGTGGAGTACTTCCACCAGGCCCTCATCGTCCGCGAGGTGGGGGACTGGCGCGGCATCCTGGACTCCTTTGCCGCCATCGGCCTCGTCTACGCCACCCTGGGGAAGGTGGATCGCGCCAGGGCCTACGTGGACGACGCGAGGGAGATCCTCGATACCTCCTCCGATGAGGCGCGGCGCGGCCGGATCGGTCGCACCGCCGGCGTCGTCACCCACGCGGAGGGGGACGCCCCCGGGGCGGTCAAGCTCCTGGAGGGGGCCCTGGCGGACCTTCGCGCCGCGGGCGAGGAGTCGGACGCCTGCGACGCGCTCCTGCACCTGGTGGACGCATGCCTGGAGGCGGGGGACGTGGACCGGGCGAGCCGGGGGGCCCAGGACTCGGAGGACCTGGCCCGGCGGCTGGGGGACGAGGACCTGCAGAACCGCGCGGAGCTGGTGCGCGGGCTGGTGGCGGGCCACCAGGGGCAGTTCGACGATGCCCTCAACCGCCTCTTCCGGGTGGAGAAGTTCGCCGACCGCAAGGGCTGGCCGGAGCTGCGCTGGCGTGTCAACCACGCCATCGGCAAGACCTACTTCCGCCAGAAGAACCCCCGGGAGGCGGCCAAGTACTACATCCGCGCCATGGACATCCTCAAGCGGGTATGGAACGAGCTGCCGCCGGACTACAAGGAGACCTACCTGCAGCACCGCCGCCGCCGGGAGCTGCAGGCCGACATACAGCAGCTCAGCGAGAAGATGGAGTCGGCCAGGCCGACCGGCTGACCCCCGCCCCCCCCGGGCCCCGAGCCCGCCGATCCGATATGGACGAGATCGCGTTCCGGAACCTGGTGCTTGCCCGCGGCCTGGCGACCCCGGGCCAGGTCGACGACGGCCTGCGCGAGCAGGCCCGCCTCAAGGTCACCGAGCGCCGGTTCGAGCCCCTCTCCCAGATCCTCGTCCGCTGGGGGGCTCTGGATCCGCGCCGCGCGGAGGACCCCGCGCGGGCGCCGGGGCCGCCGTGGTCCGCCGCCACGGTGGAGATCCCGGGCCCCCCCGCGGCCGGCCCGGGGGCCCCGCCGCTCCTGTTCGGCCCCTACCGCGTCCTGGCGCGCATCGGCGAGGGGGGCATGGGGCTCATCTACCGAGCCAGGCAGGAGGGGCTCGGGAGGGACGTGGCCCTCAAGGTGCTGAAACGCGTGGACGGGGCTGGGTCGGCCTCTGGCGTGGCCCGCTTCCGGGCGGAGGCCGAGGCGGCGGGGCGGCTCCAGCACCCGAACATCGTGGCCATCCACGAGGTCGGCTGCCAGGAGGGGCAGCACTGGTTCACCATGGACCTGGTGGAGGGGGAGACCCTGGAGCAGCGCCTCCGTCGCGAACCCGTCGACGAGGCCGGGGCCCTCTCCATCACCGAGACCCTGGCCCGGGCGGTGGACTACGCCCATTCCCAGGGCGTGGTCCACCGGGACCTGAAACCCTCCAACGTCCTCTCCCACCCGGACGGGCGGTGGCTCATCACCGACTTCGGCCTCGCCAAGGCCTCCGGCCGGGAGGACCTGACCCGCACGGGGGCCATCGTCGGGACCGTGCACTACATGTCGCCGGAGCAGGCCCGGGGGGAGGGCAAGCGCGTGGAGGGGGCCACGGACGTCTACTCCCTGGGGGTCATGCTCTACGAGATGCTCACGGGCCGGGTCCCCTTCCCCGGCGAGTCCACCATGGAGGTGCTGCACCGCATCATCGGCGAGGAGCCGGAGCCGCCGCGGCGGCTGGACCCCCGCGTGGGCAGGGACGCCCAGACCATCTGCCTCCGGGCCCTGGAGAAGGAACCGCAGCGCCGCTATGCCCGGGCCGCCGACCTGGCCGACGACTGCGCCCGCGCCCGCAGGGGCGATGGCATCCTGGCCCGGCCCGTGGGGCCCGCCGGGAGGGCCCTGCGCTGGGGGAGGCGGCACCGGGCCGCGGCGGCCCTGGCCCTGGTGGGGGCGTTGGCCGTGCCCACCCTGGCCTCCGTCCTCGTGTGGCAGCGCGCCGAGACGGGACGCCTCGCGGAGGAGGCCCGCCGGGCCAGCGCCCGGGACCGCCTGGGACAGGCGGCGATCCTCGCCGGGGACGGCCGCCACCGCGCGGCCCTGGCGGCGGTGGACGAGGCCCTGGCCCTGGACCCGGGCCAGGCCCGCGCCTGGCTGGTGCGCGCCCGCGTGCGGTCGGCCCTGGGGGAGCCGGGGCAGGCCCTCGCGGACCTGGACTGGGCGTTGACCCTGGACCCCTCGCTGGCGGAGGCCCTGGACGCCCGGGCCCGCCTGCGCGAGGCCGCCGGGGACCTGGCCGGCGCCGAGGCGGACTACGGCCTCCTCCTGGCGCGGAATGCGGAGGCCTTCCGGTCGGCCTACCTGGACCGCTCGCGCCTCCGGGCGCGGCGGGGCGAGGCCGCGAGCGCCCTGGCCGACTGCGAGGCCTACCTGGAGACGGGGGAGGACGCGGCGGGGCGCATGGCCCGCGCCGGGCGGCTCCTGGCGGCGGGCCGCGGCCCGGAGGCCCTGGAGGACCTGGGACGCGCCCTGGGGCTCATGGCCGATCCGGTGGAGGTCCACCTGGAGAGGGCGCGGGTCCTAGAGGCCCTCGGGCGCCTCCCCGAGGCCCTGGCCGCCGCCGAAGCCGCGGTCCAGGCGGACCCGGGAAGGGCGGCGGCCTACGGGGCGCGGGGGCGGTTGGCCGCCGAGCTTGGACGCCTGGTGGCCGCGGAGCGGGACCTGAACCTGGCGGTCGAGCGCTCGCCGCTGGACCCGGAGGTCCACCTGGCCCGCGGCCGGTTCTACCTGGCCGACGGGCGGCCCCGCCTCGCCCTGGCGGACTTCCAGCGGGTCGGGGAGCTTGTCCCCGATGGCGCCTCCGTGGAGGCGGCCCGCCGGGGGGCCGCCGCGGTCCGTGCCGCCCTGAGCCCGGAGGAGACGGCCCCCGCGGAGGGCCGCGAGCCCGCGGTGGCCCCGCCACCGGCCCACCTGCTCGGTCGCGCGGAGGGGCTCCTGGCCGCCGCCTCCCTGGAACGGGCGCTGGCCCTGGCGCGGTGGCTCACCTGGGAGTGGCCCCGGTGGGGCGAGGCCTGGCTCGTACGCGCCCGGGCCGCGCAGGGGGCGGAGGGACGGGCGGAGGCGGCCATGGCGGTGGACCGGGCCCTGGACCTGGACCGGGACCTGGCGAGCGCCTACGTGATCCGGGGCCGGTCCCGGCTCGCGGCCGGCGACCCGGACGGCGCCCTGGCCGACTTCGACGCCGCCCTGGTCCGGACGCCGGGCCTGGCGGAGGCCCACGGGGGCCGCGCCTACGTCCTGGAGCGCCGCGGAGAGGAGGCCGCCGCCGAGGAGGCCCTGGGACGTGCCCTGGAGGCGGACGCGGGCTACGCCCTGGCCTACCGGATGCGCGCCCGGTTGCGTAGCGCCCGGGGCGACCCGGCCGGGGCCTCCGAGGACGAGGCGGCCTGGGAGCGGCTCCACCTCGTGGATTCCTCCGAGCGGCGACGCCGGGCGGAGGAGGTCTTCCAGAGGGCCGCCGAGCCCTACGAGCGCACCAGCGAGTACGCCCGGGCCCTCAGGCTCTACGACGAGGTCCTCTCCCTGGACCCGGGCCACGACCAGGCCATGATGAACCGGGCCAAGTGCAGGCTCCAGCTCGGCGACCTCGCTGGGGGGCTCCTGGACTTCGCCCGGGCCTGCCGCATGGACTCGATGCACTGCGAGGAGTTCGGCCGCGACTTCCTCTCCAAGGACCGCTTCCGGAAGTTCATCCAGTTCGGCGCCCCCCTGGTGGACCTGCTGACCGAGTCCGCCGGGCGCTGCCTGGCCGAGAACCCGGAGGACCCGGCGGCCCACTTCCTCTCCGGGGTCCTCCCCCTGCTCCTGGCCGAGCTGGACACCCCCTCTCCCGAGGCGGTCCGGTCGGGGGTCCCCCACCTGGACAGGGCGGTGGCCCTGGACGAGGGATTCATGGCGGCCTACCTCTTCCGCGGCTACGCGCGCCAGCAGTCCGGCGACCGCCCCGGGGCCCTGCGGGACATGGAGGTGGCCCGGGCCCTGGAGCCTGAGGCCCCCATCGTCTCGTTCCACCTGGCCCTGTGGCACGTGGAGGCCGGGGACGTGGACGCGGCCCTCGCCGACTGCGAGCGCTCGCTCCGCCAGGGCCTGAAGGGCCGCAACCGCTACCGGGACGACGAGCGCTTCGCCCCCCTCCGGGAGCACCCTCGCTTCGAGGACGTCTTCCGGACCGCCCCGGCCCAGGAGCTACGGGAGGACTGATGGAGGAGGCCAACTTCCACCGCTTGCTGGTGGAACGGCGGGCCGTGGGCCTCTCCCACCTCGACGAGGTGGTGCGCGAGCAGGCCCGCATGAAGTGCGCGGGCCGCCACGTCCCCCTGGGGGAGATGCTCCTGGATCGCCACTACCTGGGGCCCTACGAGTTCTCCCGCATCCTGGCGGAGATGCGCTCCGGGGCCGCCCGCGCGGAGGGGCTCGCCGCGACCGCCGTCGTGCCCCCGGCCGCCGACGCGGCGCCGGCGGCCGGGGACGACACCCAGGCCGCCGGCCCCGAGAGCAGCCTGGACGGCACCGCCCCCGGGCTTCGCGAGATCCGCGTCCACGAGACCTTCGGGAACTACGACATCCTGGAGGAGGTCGCCCGGGGGGGCATGGGCATCGTCTACCGCGCGCGCCAGCGCGACCTGAACCGGGTCGTGGCCCTCAAGGTCCTCAAGGGGGGCGAGTCGGCCAGCGTGGATCAGTTGCGGCGCTTCCGGATCGAGGCGGAGGCCGTGGCCCGCCTCTCCCACCCCAACATCGTCGCGATCCACGAGGTCGGCGAGCACGGGGGCTGCCACTACTTCTCCATGGAATACGTGGAGGGGCCGACGATGGCCCAGGTCATGGCCCGCGGCGAGGCGGAGCTCCAGGGCGGGCTCAGGACCCTGGAGCTGGTGGCGAGGGCCATGGACTACGCCCACGCCCGGGGCATAGTCCACCGGGACCTGAAGCCCTCCAACGTCCTCCTGGACCGGGAGGGTCGCCCGCGAATCACCGACTTCGGGCTCGCGAAGAACCTCTCCTCCGAGCGCGAGGAGAGCACGGTGACGCGGACCGGGGCCATCGTCGGGACCGTGGCCTACATGTCGCCCGAGCAGGCCCTGGGCCATTCCAGGGACGTGGACGCCCGCACGGACGTCTACTCCCTCGGGGTGGTGCTCTACGAGCTGCTCACGGGCCGAGTCCCCTTCGAGGCGGAGGCCACCCTGGAGGTCCTCCACCGGATCATCCACGAGGAGCCGATCGCCCCGAGGCGGCGGAATCCCCGCGTGAGCCGCGACGCCCAGACCGTGTGCCTCAAGGCCATGGAGAAGAACCCGGCCTGGCGCTACGCCGACGCCGGGGCCCTGGCCGATGACCTGGCCCGCCTCATCGAGGGGGAGTCCATCCTCGCGCGGCCCCTGGGCCCGGCGGCGCGGCTGGCGCGGCTGGTGGCGCGCCACCGCCTCACCGCCCTGGCCCTCACCCTGGCCCTCGGGACCGCGTCGGCGGCCTTCCTCAACGTCCGCTGGAGGGAGGCCGAGACCGAACGGACGCGCCTCGTCCTGGAGTCGCGACAGAGGGCGCTGGAGGTGGACGCCGCCGTGGTGCAGGCCACCCTGGCCCTGGAACGCCGGAGGCCCGCCCTGGCCCTTGAGCACCTGGCGAGGGTGCGAGACTACCCGGAGGCGGGCTCGCGCGTCGCCTTGGTGAGCGCCGAGGCGCTGGAGGCCGCGGGGGACCTGGAGGGCGCCGAGCGGGCCTGCACGGAGGCCATGGAACGGGCGCCCGGCGAGCTGCAGGCCCTCTTCCGCCGGGCCCGCGTCCGCGAGCGCCTTGGGCGTCCCGCCGAGGCCGAGGGCGACTACGCCGCCCTGGTGGCCCTCAACCCGGGCTTCGTGGACGCCTACGTGGCCAGGGCGAGGATGCGCATCGACCTCGGCCGGCCCGCCGAGGCGGTGGAGGACGCCACCGCCGCTATCTCCCTGGACCGCCGTAGCGCCACGGCCTTCCACGTGCGCGCCATGGCCCGCCTCGCCGCGGGGGAGGCGGCGGCCGCGGTGGAGGACATGAACCGGGCGGTGGGGCTGGACCCCCAGTCGGCGGCGCACTACGTGGCCAGGGCCCGGGCCCGCGCCGCCGCCGGGGACCTGGATGGGGCCATGGAGGACCTGAACCAGGCCATCCACCTGGACGAGGACGAGGCCGAGGCATACCTACGGCGAGGGGAGATCCACGAGAGGCTGGGACGCCACGAGGAGGCTCGGGAGGACTACTCCGACGCGGTGGCCCTGGCGCCGGCCGACCGGGAGGCCCTCCTCCAGCGAGGGCGGCTGCACCGGTTCCTGGGCCAGACCGACCTGGCCGGGGCGGACTTCCGCGCGGCGGAGCGCCTGGCCCCCGGGGACCCCAGGGCGGTCCTGGAACAGGGGCTCACCGTCCTGCGCGCGGGCGACCTCCCGGCGGCGGCCCACCTCCTGGGGCGCGCGCGGGAACGCATGCCGCGGGACCCGGAGGCGATCGCGGCCCACGCCGAGGCCCTGCTCGCCCTGGGTCGCCACCAGGAGGCCCTGCTGGTCCTGGGGTGGGGCGGCCCCGAGCCCCTGGAGGGGGCTCGTGTCGCGGAGGCCACCGCCCGGGCCCTCCGCCAGGAGGGGCGCACGGCCGAGGCCCTGGAGGCCTGCGACCGGGCGGTGGCCCAGGACCCGTTCCTGGCCCGGGCCCATGCCCTGAGGGGCGACCTCCTGGAGGCCGTGGGGGAGAGGGCGCTCGCCCAGGAGGCATGGCTCCGGGCCCTGTCGCTGCAGGAGCGCTCCGCGAGCCGTGGCCGGGTCCTCGTGGAGCGGGCTGAGGCCGACCTCCGGCTCCTCCTCCCGGAGCGGGCCCGGGTCCTCCTGGACAACGCCCTCCTGCTGGACCCCCGATTGGCTCGCGCCTGGCTCCTCCGGGCGGAGTGCCTCGCGGCCCTGGGGGACGCCGAGGGGATGCGCGCGGACCTGGATCAGGCCGTGCGGGCCAATCCGCTCCTGGAGGACGCCTGGATCGCCCGGGGTCAGTCCCGGCTGCGGGACGGCGAGGTGCCCGGCGCCTGGGCCGATTTCTCCAGGGCGCTGGCCATCCACCCGGACTCGCCCCGCGCCGAGACCGGGCTGGGGAAGATCGAGATCCTGCGCGGCCGCCCGGACGAGGGCCGCCGGCGGCTGCTCCGGTCCATCGAGCTGGACCCGGCCTACGCGTGGCCCCACCGCTTCCTGGCCGAGGTCCTGCGCTCGGAGGGCCTCGCCGAGGAGGCCCTCGCCGAGGAGGATGCCTTCGAGCGGCTGCGCGCCTCCAGCCGGTCCGTCGCCGACTACTTCCGATTGGGCACGGAGGCCCTGGAGGCCTATTCCAGCGGCGCCCCCAGGGCCGACGAGGCCCTGCGGTTCCTCACCCGGGTGGTGGAGCTGGACCCGGGCCACGTGGCGGGCCACTCCCGCCTCGCCGACCTCTACTTCCGGCGGGGCCAGTACCCGGAGGGGCTCTACCATTTCGGCCGGGCCATCGAGCTGGACCCGGCCAGGATCTCGAGCTACTACGAGAACATCTGGCCGCTCCGGAAGACCGTCCCCCCGGAGCTGGTGACCCAGTTCACCACGGTCCTGTTCGCCCAGCAGCCCGACGAGGCCGCCACCCACTTCGTCTTCGGCCTCACCATCGCCCTTAAGGACCCGGAGACGTGCAGCCCGGAGGACCTGGCCCTGGGGTTCCAGGCCATGAACCGGGCCGTGGAGATGAACCCGGAGTTCGCCGCGGCCATGGCCTTCCGCGGGATGTACCGCCTGCGCCTGGGCGACGCGGACGGGGCCCTGGAGGACCTGCGGCGGGCCGAGGTCCTGGCGCCCCAGCTCTACGTGGTCCCCTACTACCGCGCCGTGGCCCACGCCCTGAAGGGAGAGACCGGCGACGCCCTGAAGTTCCTCGAGCGCTCCCGGGAGCTAGGCTTCCCCCACCTCCACCTGGCCCCCAAGGAGCCGGCCTTCGAGGGCCTGCGCGGACAGCGCCGCTTCCGCCAGCTCGCGGGGGAGGCGCGGTAGGGCGTCCGTCGGCGATCACGTCCACGCCCACCCTCACGCTCACGCCCACGCCCGCGGCCATGCCCACGGCCGCGGCCACGCCCACGGCCGCGGCCACGCCCACGGCCGCGGCCACGCCCACGCCCGTGCCCACGGCCGTGCCCACGTCCACGCCCACGCCCGTGCCCACGGCCACGACCACGACCACGACCAGGGCCTCGCGAAGCTCGGCCTGCGGCCCTGCCTGGCCTACCAGCCAGGCCTGTAGGGGATGACCTCCACCGGCGAGCCGGGGGCCACCAGGCCGGCGTCCTCGGGGATGGCGGCGAAGCCGTCCGCGCGGACCAGGGCGTAGAGGTCCCCGGACCCGTGCCAGTCCACGGGCCGGGCGGCGGTCTCGCCTCCCGGACCCGCCTCCAGCCGGACCGGGAGGTAGAGCCGCCGGTCCAGGGTCCGCACCGGATCGCCGGCCAGCCTCGCGCGCACCCGGTGACCCGTCGCGTCCGGGTCGGCCTGCATGGCCCGGGCGGCGGTACGCACGAAGAGCAGCCAGGTCAGGAAGGCGGAGACCGGGTTTCCCGGGAGGCCGAAGACGGCCGCCTGGCCTCGGGTGCCGAAGACCGCGGGCTTGCCGGGCTTGAGGCGCACCTGCTCGAAATGGATGTGGACCCCGGCCTCCAGGAGGATCGGCCTGACGAGGTCGTATACCCCCATGGAGACGCCCCCGGAGAGGACCAGGAGGTCGTAGGCGAGCCCGCCCGCGATGGCCGTTCGCAGGGCCCCGGCGCTGTCGCCCGCGATGCCCAGCCTCTCCACCGCCAGACCCTCGCCCCGGCCCAGGGCCGCCAGGGACCAGGAGTTGGCGTCGCGGATCGAGGCCGGTCCGGGCGACTCGTGGGCCTCCACCAGCTCGTCCCCCGTGGACAGGACCGCCACCCGCGGCGGGCGCCGTGCCCGGACGCGCGCCGCCCCCACCGCGGCCAGGACCCCCAGCTCGGCCGGACCGATGCGGAGAGGCGGGGCAAGGACCCGGTCGCCTCGCCCGACCTCCACGCCGCGCGGCGTGATGTTGCGGCCCGGCGAGACGCCCGAGCGGACCCGCACCTCCTCCGGCGCGGGTGCCTCCGTGTCCTCCACGCGGACCACCGCGTCGGCGCCGGCCGGGACCGGGGCCCCGGTCATGATGCGCACCGCCTGGCCGCGTTCCAGGACGAGGTCCCGCGTCGCCCCCGCCGCCACCTCGCCCACCACCCGCAGGGACGTCGGTGTGGCGACCAGGTCCACGGAACGGACGGCGTAGCCGTCCATCATGGCCCGGTGGAAGGGCGGCGAGTCGCGGTCGGCGCGGACCTCCTCCGCCAGGACGCAGCCGGCGGCCTCCTCCAACGGGACGGACTCCACGGGCCCGAGGGGTGTGTGCCTCAGGATGAGGGCGAGGGCGTCATCGACGGAGAGCACGGGTCACATTCTAGCGCGAGGAATGCGCCTCGGCCCCCCTCACGGCGGGGGACGCCGCGCCGGGGCCCGCGTCGCGGGCCCCGGCGGGCATCCCCCGATCCCCACCCCTACCCCCGTCGATGGACTCGTGGCCGGGACGTGGTCAGCGTTCCAGCGCCTGGCGAAGCCGCGCCAGCTCGGCGTCCTTCTCCCCCAGCAGGGCCCCGTAGTACCGCTCCAGGCCTTCCTGGCGCGCCCGCTGGACGCCCTCCAGCTCCCGGAAGGCCGCCTCCAGGCGCTCCCGGTCCGCCCGCGCGAGGGCCAGGACCTGCTCGAGGCGCCGCAGGTCCGCCGCCGACTCCTCCTCACGGGACCTGGCCGCCTCGACCTCGGCCGCCGAGGCGCGATCCAGGGCCCCCAGCACGCGCGTCTCCCGCCCCCGGACGAGGCGGTCCCAGGCCGCCAGGTTCCAGTTCAGGAGGGCGAAGACCCCCGCCGCGGCGACGAGGGCGGCGCCCCACCGCAAGGCCCCGCGACGGTGCGCCCCGGCCACGAGGAGCCGGCTCCTCAGGAGTCGGTCCAGGACGGAGCCATGGACGCGCAGGGCCGAGTCCAGGCGCACGATGTCCCTGTCGCGCCGAAGATCCGCGTCGCGTAGCCTCCGGGTCAGCTCCGCGATGCGCTCCTCGTGGCTGGGAGTCCCGGGAGGGCGGTCCCAGACGGGATCGGGCGCCTCCGTGGTCAAGGCCCCGACCGATGGTCGCATCGCCTCCGCCATGACGTCCTCCACCTGGGCCGCCCCCCCGGCGCGCCATCTATATCGGTAGGGCATTCCCATTTCCTTTGGCGGCCCGGATGGAGCCGCCGAGGACCGATACAATGCGCCCAGTGAATGCCCATGCCACCGCCGGCGCACTGCCGCCGCTGGACGAGTCCGCCCGCGAGGCATACGCCCGCCACGCCCGGCCCCGGCTCATGGAGGTGCTGGGGGCCGTCGGCCTGGACCTGGTCTACGTGAGGGGCCTGGGGGACCGCCTCTGGTACCTGGACAAGCGGGGCGGGGAGGTGGAGGTCCTGGACCTGGTGGGGGGCTACGGGGCGGGGCTCCTCGGGCACAACCACCCGGCGCTGGTGGAGCGGTCGCGGCGGCTCCTGGATCGTGGGGTCCCCTTCCTGGCCCAGGCCAGCGCGCGGGGCTACGCGGGCCTCCTGGCAAGACGATTGAGCGAGGCGGTGGGCCGGTCCACGGGTCGCTCCTACGTGGTCACCCTGGCCAGCTCGGGCACCGAGGCGGTGGAGGCGGCCATCAAGCACGCGGAGCTGGAGTGCGCCGTTCGCGCCGACGCGGTCCTGGCGGGGTTGCGGCGCGCCTTCCAGCGCGTGCGCTCGGGCCTGCGCGAGCACTCGGTGCGGGTCCCCGAGGGCCTCTTCCCGGAGGCGGCCCGCCTCCTGGACGTACCCGAGGTGGCGGACCTGGAGGACCTGTTCCTGCGCCTCTTCCGCCGCGCCCTGGACGCCATGGACCGGGAGCCGGTGTTCCTCGCCCTGGAGGGGAGCTTCCACGGGAAGTCCACCGGGGCCCTGCAGCTCACCCACAACCCGGACTACCGCAGCCCGTGGAGGCGCCTCGGCCTGCGCACGGTCTTCCTCCCCCGGGACGAGCCGGAGGCCGCCGCGCGGGCCGTGGCGAACCCCAGGACCCGATACCTGGACCTGGTGGTGGGAGGGGGGGGGGAGGTGGGCCTCCGGGAGCGGGCCTGCACCAACATCACCGCCTGCTTCGTGGAGCCTGTCCAGGGCGAGGGGGGCATCCGCGAGGTCTCCGTCGCCATGCTGCGGGCCCTGCGGGCCGCCGCCGACGAGGGCGGGTTCCCCCTGGTGATGGACGAGATCCAGTGCGGGATGGGCCGCACCGGGACCTTCCTCGCCTCCGAACCCAGCGGGGTCCGGGGGGACTACTACCTGCTCTCCAAGTCCCTGGGCGGGGGCCTGGCCAAGATCTCGGCCCTGCTGGTGGAGAGCGGCCGGTACCTGGCGGACTACGGCTACCTCCACACCTCCACCTTCGCCGAGGACGACCCCTCCAGCGCCCTGGCCCTGGCGGTCCTGGAACTCCTGGAGGAGGGGGGGGGCTCGCTCCTGGGG
>JACQVX010000253.1 GCA_016209495.1 Planctomycetota bacterium | reverse complement strand
CCCCTGGGCCGACCTCGCCGCGGGTCCCCGGCCCGGCATCGTCGGCCTCCGGCCCGCCCTCCTCGGCCGGGCGGTGGACACGCGCCGGAGGCCCCGCGCGGAGGGCCAGGCCCTCGCGATAGTTGGCGCCCAGTCGCCCCGCGCGCTGCCCCGACTCGGTCCCCGGATAGCGCTCGGCGATCTGCTCCAGGGCGCCGATCAGCGCCTCGATGGCCACGTCCTCGTCCCACATGAGATCCTGGACGCGCAGGAGCCGCCGGGCCGCCTCGGCCTCCTGGGCCACGGCGAGGAGCGCGTCGGCCCCGGTCCCCGCCCCCCCGAGCTCGTCCCCGGGCTCCGGCCCGGTCGCGACGACCTCGCCGTCCGACCGGGGGCCGCGCGTGGGCGGCCCGAGCAGAGACCAGGCGAGCACGCCGAACACCACGAGGAGCGCGCCCAGTCCCAGGAGGACCGCCGCGACCCTGCGGCCGTGGCCGCTCCCGGCCGCCCGGGGCGCCCGTCGCGCACCCCCGGCCACCCCCGTCCGGCGGGCGCGGCGCGCCTGCTGCACGGCCAGCGCCGCGCGCACGTCCTCCGCGGACAGGTGGCCGAGCAGGATCAGGACCTCCCCCAGGCGCCGCCTGAGCCCCAGGTCCCTCAGCGCCCGCTGGACCTGAGCGGCGTGGTCCAGCGCCTCGGGGGTGGCAAGCCGGTTTTCGCGCAGGACCTGGCCCAGGCGGTCGTTGTCCTCCTCGCTCAGCCGGACCAGGGCCGGGGCGGCCCCCGCCTCGAGGCGGCGCCGCTGCTCCTCCAGCACGCGCTCGATGTCGGGGCCTGCAATCCGGCCCAGACCGTAGAGCACCTCGCCCACGGGGAGCTGCAGGCCTGTGCGCTCCAGCACCGTGCGCTGCAGGTGGAGCGCCTCCTGGACGGCGGCTTGCTCCGTCACGCCGAGGTCGATGGCGACCTTTCCGAAGCGCACGTCTTCCGGCGTGATCACCAGCCCGGCATCGGGCGTGGCTGCCTGGCGAGGGTCGCGCAGCCAGGCCTGCAGGACGAGGAGGTCGCCCAGGATCTCCGCGCGGAGGTGACCGCGCTCCACCAGCAGTTCCCCGATCCGCCGCTCGACGCCCAGGTCGCGCAGGGCGCGCTGCAGGTCCAGCGCCTCGCCCAGCGCCTGGGGCGGGATGAGCAGGTTCTGCGCCGCCAGCGCGCCCAGGGCGTGATCCGCCTCCGGGGTCACGCCCTGCAGGAGTCGCGGGGAATCTTCCACGGACAGGCCACGCGCCGCGGCCAGCCGGCGCAGGGACCGCACCACCTTGTCGCTCAGCAGGTCGTGCGCGACCGCGACCTCGAGCAGGTCGATGCGCACGCCCAGGCGCCGGACCTTCTCGTGGACCACCAGCGCCTCGGCCAGCTGGTCGTCGCCGAGCAGGCGGTTGCGGCGGATGGCCGTGGAATAGAGCCGGAGGAGTGCCCCGTCGTCGCCTGAGCCAGCCTCGACCATCGCCTCCCCCCTCGGGTGCGAGTCTCAGTACGCCCTCCGCCGCGCCGGCTGGGCCGCCGCCCTGGACAAGGCCTCCAGGGCCGAGCCCAGGTCCGAGCCCACGTTGAGGTCGTAGCCCTCGCACCAGTAGACGGCCCGGCTCGCGGGGCCGCCGGAGAGGAGGAGGACGGAGGGCAGCCGCTCGGCCTCATGACCCGCCAGGTCCGGGATGAATCGGGCGGCCTCCCTCCCCCCGGGGTCGAACCAGAACTCCACCCCCAGGTCCGCCAGACGGCCGTCGGCCCGCAGGGCGGCGGCACCTCCCTCGTCCGTGCATACCGCGACGACGCGGGCGCCGCGGACGGCGGCCACGAGGGGGATCATGCGGATGCAGGGCTCGTGTCGCGTGGTGAAGAAGGCCAGCACCACGGGTCGTCCCTCGGCCAGCACGGTCGAGAGTCGCCGCGCCGTCCCGTCCTCGAGCGGCAGCCCCAGGTCCGGGACCTCCGCCAGCGGTCGCACCAGGAGGTCCACCTCCCGGCGGGTCTCGTAGGGCGGGTCCAGGGCCACCTCCACCTCGCGCCGCTCCCCGGACGCCAGCCGAAGGGGCAGGCAGCGGACGTAGGCGTCGCCGTTCCGGTTCCGGAGCCCCGCGGTGAGGAGGTAGTCCCCGGGCTCGACCCGCACGGCATCTCCCTCGGCGTCCAGTTGCCGGAGGGGCTCCCAGGACGCACCGCCCCAGCGCGAGAGGGCCCAGGCCGAGCGGCCCTCGTCCGGCCGCCCCCCGCGGACGAGGCGCGGGACCAGCCGCGCCGGTTCCACGTAGCGGGCCGAGGCCGCCGCGTCCCGCCCCCTGTCCCCCAGGTGGTCCGGGTCGTGGGGGTAGAGCGGGAGCCAGCCTGTCCCGTCGTGGAACTCCACCCAGCCGCCGGACTCACGGGCCGGGACGGCCAGGGCTCGCAGGGCGGCCACGGTGGCCAGGGCGACCTCGTGGTCCGAGCCCCCCCCCGCCCGGAGGGTGGCCTCCGGCGGGGCCGGCGGGGCGAAGCGCCCCCCACCCCCGCCCCGGCGCGCCAGGGTCGATGCGACGCGCCGGTTCACCCCCAGGGCCGTCGCGCGCCGGTCGGCGGCGGCCAGGTCGCCGAAGCGGCGCCGCGCCTCGCCCCGCCACGCGCTGAAGTGGCAACTCCCCATGGAGACGGCCAGGACCTGACCGCGGTAGAGGTCGTCGGGGAGTTCCCAGGCCGCCGCCCCCCGCGCGGCGCGGGCCTCACGGACGTGCTCCAGCAGGGCCTCCGCCGTGGCCGCCAGGCGGTCCAGGTGGGCGAGGGAAGAGAGGAGCCACGCCATGTCCTCGATCCCCTCGGGCCCCGCGCGGACCAGGGCCTCCGCCAGCTCTCGCCAGTTCCCCGCCGCGTCCCCCAGGGCCCCCAGGGCCGGCCCCGGGTCCGCCAGGTGTTCCCGCAGATGCCCGGAGACGAACTCCTCGCGATCCGGGTCGAAACGAGCCGCCCGGCAGACGTCCGCGGGGACCTCCGCAGGGTCCAGGGCGAGGGCCGCCAGGTCAGGGCCCGGGCCCTCCGGGGGCCCGCCCGCCGGGACGGCCTCCTCGGCGTCGGGCCGATGGGCGGCCTCCGCCGGGGTGGGGTACCGGAGCCAGAAATCGCCCTCCGGTCCCGGCCCGTCCCCGAGGACCATCTCGACACGCACCGTCCCGTCCGGGACGGTCTGGACCACGGCCCAGGCCCGCTCGGGGCCGTCCCCCGCCGCCAGGAAGTAGCCGCCGATCCCCATGCGGAGCCGGGCCACGCCGCCGGGTCCGGTGCGTCCCTGATCGACGACCCTGAGACCGCCGTAGTTGAAGACCGACGCGGTGACGGGGACGCCGGCGGCGGGGCTCCCGTCCCTCCGCGTCGCCACGGCCTCGATGACCCCGGTCCGGCTGTAGAGGCCCGTGGTGTCGAGGATGGCGAAGTTCTCCCCCGCGGCGTCGATGGTCTCGCCCCTCAGGCGACCCTCGGCGGCGGTCGCGGGGCGCCCGAAGCAGGCGGCGCGGATGGCCGCGGCCCGTTCCGCCCGGCCGGAGAACCAGGTGGAGCGTAGCCTGGGGTCGCTCCCAGGCTCGCAGCCCCCCAGGGGGTACCACTGGCCCTCCGCCCAGACCTCGACCCAGGCGTGGTTGTTGTCGCCCGTCGCCCACCAGGGGGTCCAGACGGAGCGCGCGGGGATGCCCAGGGAGCGCGCCGCGGCGATGTAGGTGACCATCATCTCCTCGCAGCGCCCGGTCCCTCCCCTCAGGGTCTCCAGGGGCCCCTGGTCGCGGAATTCCGTCTGGACGAAGCGCACCCGGGGCGGGAGCCCCTCCGCCGGGCAGCGTCCCAGCCACAGGTTGACCCCGTGGGCCACGTCCGCGGCGTCCTCCAGGCCCCGGAAGCGCGGGGCCAGCCGCTCGTAGAAGTAGCCCCGCCACGGGTCCAGGCGCTCCTCGGCCACCCGGTAGGGCAGGACGAAGTGCAGGAAGACCTCCCAGGGCACCTCCCGGGCCCATGCGAGCTCCTCCCGGGCCCGGAAGGCATAGTCCACCGTCCCCCGGAGCAGCTCCGGCGTCGCCACGGCCAGGTCCCCCGCGGGCATGTTGGCCACGAGGAACTCGGCCGCGGCGCGGCGCTCCCCCTCGTAGGCGTCCAGGAAGCCCTGGAGGACCGCGGCGTTCTCGCCGGCCCATTCCAGGTTGCGCCCGATGCGGTCGTCGGTCGCGACCTGGGCCATAGCCGGGCCGCTCGCGCATGCGAGCCCCAGGACCAGTACCAGGACCCATCGGTGCCTCATCATGATGCTCCCTATCGTTGCAGGGCCTCCAGCACCCGGCGCTGGATCTCGTCCGGCGACAGGTCTCCCGAATCGGCGTCCTCGCGGCCCAGGGCCTCCAGGACGCGCTCGACCAGCGCCGGGTCCCCCACGCGGTCCAGGAAGTGCGGCAACTGGACGGCCACGGCCTGGGGGAGCCTCCCGTCCGGAAGGGCGTCCAGGGCCCGGGACAGGGCCTCCCGCGCGGCCTCCCCTTCCCCGGCCGCCAGGCGGAGCCGGGCCAGGCGGACCAGGGCAGACGGGTCGGTCGCCGGCGCGGCATGCCCCGCGGCCTCCAGGCGCCGGAGGGCCTCGCCGGAGGCCCGCGTCGCCGTGGCGGTGTCTCCGGCGCGGGCCGCCTCCTCGGCCAGGGTCGTCAGGAAGGTCTCGGCCGACACGTGGAAGCCCCAGTTCAGATCCCCGGTCGAAGCGCCGCGCCACAGCCCCTCGCGCCAGCGCGAATGCTCCAGTACCCCGGCGGCCGCCGCGCGGGAGTAGGCGTCCATGGATTCCGCGTGGCGCCCCAGGGCGGCCAGGGCGCGGGCCACGCCGTGGGCCACCTGGGGGTCCCCCGGCGTGGCCGCCTCCGCCCGCTCGAAGGCCCAGAGCGCCGCCTCCGCCCCGCCACCCTTGCCTCGGAGGATGCGCCATCCCTCGTCCACCCACCGGTCCCGCTCGCGCTCGGGCCCCAGGACCCTCACCACCCCCAGGAGGCCCGCCACAGCCAGTGCGGCCGCGGCCAGGAGCCACGCCGACGCCCGACCGCTCACGAGCCGGCCCCCAGCGCCTCCCGGATCCGCGTCACCTGGGACAGGAGCCCGTCCAGGCGGTCCAGGTGCAGGGCGTTGGCCGCGTCCGAGCGGGAGCGGGCCGGATCCTCGTGGACCTCCAGGAACAGGCCGTCGCAGCCCGCCGCCACGGCGCAGCGCACCAGGGTGGGGATGAACTCCGGCGAGCCCCCGCTCGTCTCCCCCTGGCCCCCGGGGAGCTGCACGCTGTGGGTCCCGTCGAAGACCACCGGGCAGCCCAGGGCCTGCATGATGGGGATGGAGCGCATGTCGCTCACCAGGTTGTTGTAGCCGAAGGAGGCCCCGCGCTCGGTGAGGAGATAGCGCCGGCAGCCGCCGGCCTCCAGCTTCCCCACCACGGAGCGCATGTCCCAGGGGGCCATGAACTGGCCCTTCTTCACGTTGACGGCGCGGCCGGTGGCGGCGGCGGCCAGGACCAGGTCCGTCTGGCGGCAGAGGAAGGCCGGCACCTGGAGCACGTCCGCCACCTCCGCGGTGGGGGCGCACTCGGAGGGCAGGTGCACGTCCGTCAGGACGGGCCGGCCCGTCTGGCGCTTCACCTCCTGGAGGACCCGCAGCCCCTCCTCCATGCCGGGCCCGCGGTAGGAGGAGACGGAGGTGCGGTTGGCCTTGTCGTAGGAGGCCTTGAATATGTAGGGGACGCCGCGCGCCGCGCAGATGGCCGCGGCCCTCCGGGCAATACGCAGCACGGTGGCCTCGTCCTCCACCACGCAGGGGCCCGCGATGAGGAACAGGGGCGAGCCCGGCCCCAGGACCACGTCGCCTACCTCAAACCTCGAGGGCGCCACCGGGCCCTCCCTTCTTCCGGGGCGCGAGGATGGGGACCTCCCGGGGCAGGACCCGGAACGTGGCCGGCAGGAAGCCCGCGTTGTCCCCGTCCACCTGGACCGGGACCCGCGGGGACTCGGAGGAGACGCGGACCTCTCGCCCCTGGTGGAAGTGCACGTCCGGATAGCGGTGGTGGCTGCGCGTGAGGACCCCGAATCCGTAGCGCAGGAAGTCCCAGACGCTCCGCTTCCGGAAGACGCACACGTCCATGAGGCCGTCGTCGGAGGAGGCCCGGGGGACCAGACGCAACGGGCCCCCGTAGGAGGCCACGTTTCCCACGATGGCGAAGCCCGCCCCCTCGCTCACGACGCGGCCATCCACCTCCAGCCGCAGGGGCGGAAAGTCGTAGGTCGCCAGGACCTTCAGGATGGGGATGGTGTAGTAGGCCATGTGGATGGAGCCCTCCCGCAGCGAGGAGAGCTCCCGGACGATGGAGGCGTCGAATCCGATCCCGGCCACCGCCGCGAAGCGCCGGTGGAAACGGGCCGAGGGGCCCGCGGTGGACGGGGCGGTGGCGCTCTCGACCTCCACCAGGTCGAACCAGCTCACCCGGCGGTCGCGCAGGAGGTCCACCAGGGCCTGGGGGCTGGCCGCCAGGTCCAGCTCCTTGCCCAGGATGTTGCCGGTCCCGGCGGGGTAGATGGCTACCGGGAGCCGCCGCCCCGCCAGGCCGTTCAGGACCTCGTTGATGGTCCCGTCTCCCCCCACCGCCACCACCGCCGAGACCCCGTTGGCCGTCTCCACCGCCCGCCGCGCGTCGCCGGCCCCGCGGGTGATGACCGTGTCCACGGCATAGCCCAGACTGCGCACGCCCCGCCGCACCCTGGGGAGGATCGCCCGGCCCTGTCCCTTGCCCGAGATGGGGTTCACCACGATGAGCACCGTCTCGCGCCGCCGTCCGGCCTCCCCGGACATCAGGCCCTTAGTCGCCGTAAAACAATAACTGACTACATTCGGCCGGCTGCGGCGGCGCGATGCGTCGTCGCTCGTCGTCGGAATAGCGCTCCGTTGCTATTGCTCCTCCTCGCTCCTAGCCTCGCGCCGCCTCGCTCGGCCTCGGTG
>JACQVX010000252.1 GCA_016209495.1 Planctomycetota bacterium | reverse complement strand
GACGGACGCGGGGGGAGGGGCCGGGTCGCTCGGGGGGCGGCGCGGCAGGCCGCTCCCCCTGGAGGGCGCCGAGCTCCCCCGTCTCCACCGGCACGGCCAGCTCCGCGGTGGGGGCCACGAGCGGCGGGGGCGCCTCCGCGCGAGGCAGCCCGGCGGGGAGGGCCACCTCGCCGGTCCTGGACTTGCGGCCCCTGAGGAGCGGGTGGTTCCGGAGGGTCCTCCCGCCCGCGGGCGCGGGTGCGTCCGGCGGCGGGGCGTCCCGGGCGGCGGGCGCTGCCGCCGCCGGCACCTCGCCGCTGGGCCGCGCGGGACGGGGGCCCCGGGTGATGGTGATCCGGCCCTTGGGGGCGCCGGCCGAGCGCCCCCGGGGCGTCGCGACTTCCTGGGCGCCGGGGGCTGCGCCGGTCCCCGCGGCCTGCGACTCGTCCACCACCGTTCCCAGCCAGGTGGTGCGCCGGCCCCTCGAGAACGGGGCGGCGCGTCCGGCGGCGGCACCGGCCTCGCCTTGCGGCCCCGGGACGGCCGGCGGGGCCTCCGCCACCTCGGCCTTCGGGGGCGGGGACGCCGCCTCCGCCGCCGAGCCTTGTCGGCCCCTCGAGAAGGGCGTCGAGCGGACGGCAGGCCTCGGGGCCGGGTCGCGCCCCGCCGGCACCGCGGGCCGCTCCTCGGAGGGGAGGCGGGGGAGCCGGCGGGTGTGCCCCGGGCCCAGCGCATCGGGTCCGGGGACCTCGGGCTCGGGCGGCGCCGCCGGCAGAGGGGGCGGCGGGGCGACCCGCTCCGCCCCGGCCGCGGGTGCCCCGTCGCTCGCGAGGAAGCGGACCTGGGTCTTGCCCAGGGCGAAGACGTCCTGGTCGTTCAGGGCGGCCCGGGTGATGGCCGCCTCGTTGACGTAGGTGCCGTTGGCGCTCCCCTGGTCCTCCAGCCACCAGGTCTCGCCCTGGCGGACAAGCCGGGCGTGGTCCCAGGAGATCCAGGAATCCAGGATGCGGACGGTGGAGCCGCGGTTCCGGCCGAAGGACACCCGCTCCCCCGAGAGATCGAAGACCTCACCGCTTCGGATTCCGCTCAGGATCTTGATGCGGGGCATCGCCGGGCGCGAAGGTAGCACGACCCCGGAAGGCCTGTCAAACCGGGCGGCGCCGCGGGGCTACAGCCGCTCGCTGGTGACCTTGGCCTGGCTGTAGAGGAGGAGGTAGTCGCGGCCCCCGGCCTTGCTGTCGGTCCCGCTCATCTGGAAGCCGCCGAAGGGGTGGACGCCCACCAGGGCCCCGGTGCACTTCCGGTTGAGGTAGAGGTTCCCGACGTGAAAACGCCGGCGCGCCAGCTCCAGGTGGGCGCGGTCGGAGCTGTAGACCGAGCCCGTGAGGCCGTAGTCCGAGTCGTTGGCCATGGCGAGGGCCTCCTCGAAGTCGGAGGCGCGGACCATCGCCAGGACGGGGCCGAACACCTCCTCCTGGGCGAGGCGTGCCCGGGGCGCCACGTCGGCGAAGACGGTGGGCTGGACGAACCACCCCTTGCCGGGGATGCGCCCGCCGCCGGCCACCAGGCGCCCCTCCCGCCGCCCTACCTCGATGTAGGAGAGGACCTTCTCCAGGGCCGCCTCGTCGATGAGCGGGCCCATGGCCGACCGCGGGTCGCGCACGTCGCCCACCGGGATCCGGCGGGCCCGGTCCGCCACGGCCTCCACGACCCGGTCGTGGACCGCCTGGTGGACGATGGCCCGGGAACAGGCGGAGCACTTCTGCCCCTGGTATCCGAAGGCGCTGGCCACGATCCCGTCCACGGCCGCGTCCAGGTCCGCGCCCTGGTCCACGACGATGGCGTCCTTGCCGCCCATCTCCGCCACCACCCGCTTGAGCCAGACCTGGCCCGGCGCGTGGCGGGCCGCCAGCTCGTGGATGCCGAGGCCCACGTCCCGGGAGCCGGTGAAGGAGACGAAGCGGGTCCTGGGGTGCTGCACCAGGTAGTCCCCCACCGCCTCCCCGGGACCGGGGCAGAGGTTCACCACGCCCGCCGGCAGGCCCGCGTCCCGCAGGACCTCCAGGAACTTGCAGGCGATCACCGGGGCGGCGCTGGCCGGCTTCAGGACCACCGTGTTCCCCGCCAGGAAGGCCGCGGAGGTCATCCCCGCCAGTATGGCCAGGGGAAAGTTCCAGGGGGGGATCACGACCCCGGCCCCCAGGGGCAGGTAACGCAGTTCGTTGTCCTCCGTGGGGACCCGGGTGAGAGGCTGCTCCATGCCCAGGCGGATCGCCTCCCGGGCGTAGAACTCCAGGAAGTCGATGGCCTCGGCCACGTCGGCGTCGGCCTCGGGCCACGACTTGCCCACCTCCAGGACCAGGACGGCGGCCAGTTCCATGCGCCGGCGGCGGAGGAGGGCCGCCGCCTTGAAGCCGTACCGGGCCCGTGCCTCCGGGCTCACGTCCCGCCACCCGTCGAAGGCGACCCAGGCCGCCTCCAGGGCACGCCCCGCCAGGGCCTGGTCCGCCCTCGCCACCACCCCCACCACCTCCTCGGGGTCCGAGGGGTTGAGGCTGCGGATGGTGGGGCCGGGACGGAGCTCCTCGCCGCCAATGACCAGGGGGTACTCCCGACCGGCCTCCGAGGCGACCCCCTCCAGGGCACGCATCATGGCGCGGCGGTTGGCCTCGACGGAGAAGTCGGTGAAGGCCTCGTTCGCGAACTCGGGGAGCACGGGGCCGGAAGATAGCCCCGCGTCCGGAGGGTGTCAAACGCGAGAAGTCGTCACGGCGGGTGCCTCCGCACCCGCCGCGCCGCCTGGATACAGGGAGGCGCCGCTCTGCGCTACGCCGGTTCGCGGAACTCGAGGCGGACGTGCCTCGCCAGCTCGATGACGTCGCCGTGCCGCAGACGCACATCCTCGAAGGGCGGGAGGGCCTCGCCGTTCAGCCGGGTGCCGTTCTTGGACTGGTTGTCCGAGACGTAGTAGCCGTCCTGGAGGCGCTTGATGGCGGCGTGGTTGCGCGAGATGTAGAGGTCGGCGCTCCGATCCTTGGGGGTGTGGATCACCGACTGGTCCGGGATCTGACGGAAATGGGTGGTGGCCACGACGAAGTCGGGCTCGATGGCGTCCTTGTAGTAGCGGCCGATGGTGGTGATGGTGCGGCCGTCCAGGTCCATCTCGTTCTCGTGGACGGCGGTGAGGCTGTCGAGGATGTGGATCGTGGCCATGGGCGGACGTCCAAGGACTCCCAAGATAGCACCGGCCGCGCGGTGGGGCAAAGCCGGGCGCGATGCGATAGACTGGGGCGCCGTGCACGTCGACCTCGTCAAGGAGTTCCGCTTCGAGGCGGCTCACCGACTCCCGCGCGTCCCTTCGGGGCACAAATGCTCCCGCCTGCACGGCCACTCCTTCCGGCTGGAGGTACAGGTCTCGGGCCCCGTCGACGCGGCCATGGGCTGGCTCGTGGACTACGCCGACCTCGAGCGGGCCTTCGCCCCCCTGAGGGACAGGCTGGACCACCACTACCTCAACGAGGTGGAGGGGCTGGAGAACCCCACCTCGGAGGTCCTGGCCCGCTGGGTCTGGGACCGGTTGAGGCCGGCCCTCCCGCTCCTCAGCCGGGTCAGCGTCGCGGAGACCTGCACCGCCTCCTGCCATTACCGGGGGGACACGGGGGACTGAGGACCCGGCCGTCACACGACCCCCCGCCGGCGCTCCTGCTCCGCGAGGACGGCCTGCACCTGGGCCTCCGTCAGCCACCCCTTCCCCACGAGGATCTCCCCCAGGCGCCGGTGGACCTCGCCCCCTTCCTGGTAGGCCAGGGCCTCCTCGACCTGTCGGGGGCCGAGCAGGCCCAGATCCACGGCGATGGTCCCGAAGCGCAGGTCCCGGTCCTGGGTCGAGAGCCTGCGCTGGGCCTGGAGAATGGACTGGACCTCGTCCCCGGTGGCGTATCCCTTCTCGCGCAGGATCTCCCCCAGGAGGGGGCGCTCGCCACGGAGCCGCCGGGCGCGCTGTTCCGCGAGGCACTCGGCGAGCTGGCTCTCCGTGACCCGGCTGTCTCGGAGCATCAGCTGGCCGAAGAGGGCCTCCCCCGAGGGCGCCCCCCTGGGCCAGGGACCGCTCGACCCGCCCTCCCTGGGTCCGCCGGGCACGGCGCGGCCTCAGGGCCGCTCGAGGCTCGGGCGCAGGCCGTCCAGGACCTCCGCCATGGCCTGGCTCACCGCCTCGTCGGTGCCCTGCCGCAGGACCGTGGCCATGGCGGCTCCCCCCTCGAAGGCGATGCGGCCTGCCCCGGCCTTGCCCACGCCGCGGCCCACGGCGGCGGCCACCACGGCCCCCGAGCGGTCGGTGGCCCGGGCCTCCACCTGGAGGCGGGGCTGGAAGTCCCGCACCTCGAAGTCGCGGACGAAGACCTCCACCACCAGGTCGTCCTCGGCCCCGATGGCCCCGTCCTCGCTCACCCGGCCGCCCTGGAAGGCGCTCAGGAGTTCGGCGCTCGCGTGGTGGAGGACGACCTGCCCGAGGGGGATGGACCAGCGACGGAAGACGCCGGCCTTCCACGCGTGGACGACCCGTTCGTCGTGCCGGGCCGCGCTGGCCAGGTAGAGGGCCGCGCGGTGGGGCAGGGTCGTCTCGTGGCGGAGCCTCGCCGGCTCCTCGAAGTGCACCGGCTGGGTCACGCAGCCCGCCGCGAAGACCAGCGTCACCGAGGAGGACCACAGGAAGGTCCGGGGGTCGCGCATGGAACCTCTCCCTCGCCTGGAAGGGGGCGGATTGTAGCGTGACGCGGGCGGTTCCCAAGGGGGTCTCTCCCCTGGGACCCCGACCGGGTCGCCGGCTCGGGCGGCCCGCATCCCTTGAACGACCTTCCGCCTCATCTATACTGGCGGAAGCGCTCGCGGAGCCCCCCCATGCGGAACGCCCACCTCCTGCTCGTCCTCGTCGGCCTGGTCGCGGGCCTGGTCCTGGCCCAGCTCGCCGGCTCCCCTCCCCCCCCTCCGGCCCTGGGGGCCCAGGACTCCGACGTGGCGCCGGCCGCCTTCGCGCGCCGCACCCCCGTGGTGGCGGCGGTGGAGCGGGCGGGCCCCGCGGTGGCGAACGTCTCGACGGAGCGGGTGGTGGTGCGGCGGGACCCCTTCCTCGACCTGGGCGACCCGCTGATGGACGAGTTCTACGGCCGCTTCTTCGGCCGGCGCCGTGAGCGGGCCTTCACCACGAGCAGCCTGGGGAGCGCGGTCCTGGTGGACGGCGCCGGCTACGCCATCACCAACGCCCACGTGGTCCACCGGGCCTCGGAGATCCACATCACCCTGGCCGACGGCGCCGCCTACACGGCCGAGCTGGTCGGGACCTCCGTCGAGAGCGACCTGGCGGTGCTGCACATCGCGGCGGACCGCGCCCTCCCCGCCCTGCGCTTCGGGTCCAGCGAGGGGCTGCTCATCGGCGAGACGGTCGTCGCCCTGGGGAACCCCTTCGGGCTCGAGAACACCGTGACCACGGGGGTCCTCAGCGCCCGGAACCGGTCCATCCAGGAGCGCGGCCGGACGGTCTTCACCGACCTGCTCCAGACGGACTGCGCCATCAACCCGGGGAACTCCGGCGGCGCCCTCCTGAACGTCAACGCGGAGCTGGGGGGGATCAACACCGCCATCGTGAAGGACGCGACCGGCATCGGCTTCGCCATCCCGGCGGACCGGGTCCAGCGGGTCCTGGGGGAGATCCTGGCCCCGGAGGTCCTGAACGGCACGTGGCTGGGGCTGGAGACGGCGCAGGCCGTCGAGGGCGGCGCACGGGTGGAGTCGGTGGCCAAGGACTCTCCCGCCGCCGAGGCGGGGGTGAAGGCGGGGGAGGTGGTGACCTCGGTGGACGGACGGCCCGTGGGCGGGCCCTTCGACCTCCAGCGGGCGATCCTGCGGGCCTCCGCGGGCGACACCCTGGGCCTGGGCCTGGGCGGGACGGCGGCGGCCCCCGCGCGCACCGTGCCCGTGAAGGTGGCGGCCAGGCCGCGAGCCCGGGGCGAGGCGGAGGCCGAGCGGCGCATGGGCGTCTCCCTGGTGGAGCGGCGGGGGGTGGGCCTCGTGGTGCGTCGCGTCGAGGAGGGCGGCCCCGGGGCCGCGGTGGGGCTGACCCCCGGCGACGTCCTGGAGAAGCTGGGACTCCGGCGCCCCACCCTCTACGGGAGCGTGGTGCGCATGGTGGCCGTCGAGGGCCTCGAGGGGCTGTCCTCCATCCTGGACGGCCTCCCCGCGGGGGAGGCGGTGGTGGTGGCCGTGAACCGCGAGGGCGAGGAGCTGACCGGAGAGATCCGGCTCCGGTAGGAGGTGGCGAGCGAGCGCGTGACGACCCCGCCCCCTCGCTGCCCCCGCTGCGGGCACCGCCTGGCCGGTGAGGGCGCCTGCCTGGCCTGCGGGGGCGGCCGACCGCCGCCCGCGCCCCCCGCCGCCGCTTGGGCCGCCGGGGCCGCGGTCCTGGGCCTGGTCCGCGGGATGGCCTACGTCCCGCGCGCGGCGGGATTCCTCCTCTCGCGGCCCCGCCTCGCCCTCCGGGCCGTGGTGCCCCTCCTCCTCAACGCCGCGCTCCTGGTCGCCGCCCTGGGGGCGGGGCTGGCCCTGGCCGTCCCCTGGGTCAACGCCCACTGGGTGCGGGGCTGGCTCGCCGACTGGTCGGGCTGGTGGTGGGGTTCCCTCGCCTGGGCGATCCAGTACCTGGTGGTCGACGTGGCGGTGCTGGGGACGGTGCTCGCCCTGGCGGTCCTGGTGGGCTTCGCCCTGGCGGCCGTCTTCCACGACGCCCTCTCTCGGGAGGTGGAGCGGGTGGCCCTGGGGCTCCAGGGCCCGCTGCGGGCCGCCTGGGAGCCCCCACTCCTCCAGGTGGTGGTGGACGCCTGCCAGGTCCTGGCCTTCGGCATCGCCCTCAACCTCGCCTTCCTGGCCCTGGCGGTGGGAGGCTGGGTCTTCGCGCCCGTGGCGGTGGTGGCCATGGGGCTGGGCCTCGTCTCCGACGCCCTCTTCGTCAAGGCCCTCCCCTTCGTGGAGCTGGCACTGGGGCGGCGAGGCTACGGCTTCCACGAGTGGCTGGGCTTCCTGGGACGCCACCGCATGCGGCTCCTGGGCTTCGGGCTGGCCCTGGCGGCCCTCTGCTGGGTCCCGCTCCTCAACGTCTGCGTCCTGCCCCTGGCGGCCACCGGCGGGACCTTGCTCTACCTCGAGTCGGAGGGGAAATAGCCCCGCGGCGCTTTCCCGTTGCCGGGCCGTCCGCGCGGTGCTACACCACCGCTTCCCCCGCGGGGCGTTCCACATGCGACTCGTCCGCTGGTTGTTCTTCCCCTTCACCTGGCTCTGGTTCCGGCTCGACGCGGGCGTGCGGGACCTCGTCGGCCGGATCCTGCAGATCCACGACACCCCCGAGTCCATCGCCCGGGGGGTCGCCCTGGGGATGCTCGTCGCCATCACCCCGACCATCGGGATCCAGATGGTCCTCGTCATCATCGTCAACACCGTCTTCCGGGCGAACCGGGTGGCGGGGGTGGCCATGGTCTGGCTCACGAACCCCCTGACCATGGTCCCCGTCTACTGGGCGGACTACGAGGTGGGCCGCCTCATCTACGGCGCGCCGCGCATCCCCATGGAGGAGTGGGAGGGGCTCCTGGACCTGGAATCCACGGGCTGGCTGGCCCAGTTTCAGGAATTCCTGAGTAATGCCCTGGGCCTCGGGGCCCACGTCTTCATGGTGACCTTCGTGGGAGGCCTCCTGCTGGGAACGGCCCTGGGGCTGCCCCTCTACCCCCTCACGTTCAGGGCCGTGGTGCGGCACCGGAGTCGGAAGGCGGCGCGGGAGGAGGAGCGCTCGCGCCGGCTGCGGGAGGGGCTGCGGCTGGTCCTGGCCAGCTCCTCGCCGCGGCGCCGCGAGCTCCTGGCCGGCAGGGACTACCGATTCGAGGTCCGTCCGGCCGGCGTGCGCGAGGAGGTGGCGCCGGGGCTTTCCCCGGAGGAGGTGGCCCGGGAGCTGGCGCGGCGCAAGGCCGAGGCGGTGGCCCCTGGCGCGCCGCCGGGCTCCGTGGTCGTCGGGGCCGACACGGTGGTGGCCCTCGGGACCGAGGTCCTGGGCAAGCCCGCCGACCGGGCGGAGGCGCGCCGGATGCTCACGCGCCTCTCCGGGACGAGCCACCGGGTCATCACCGCGGTCTGCCTGGTGGAGGCCCCCGGCGGGCGCCCCCTCGTCCGCCACGAGACCACGCGGGTCGTGATGCGCCCCCTGGGGGCCGAGGACGTGGAGGCCTACGTGGCCAGCGGGGAGTCGGACGGCAAGGCCGGGGCCTACGCCATCCAGGAGACGGGCGATCGCTTCGTCCGGTCCGTGGAGGGTTCCTACTCCAACGTCGTGGGCCTCCCCATGGAGCTCCTGGAGTCCATGCTCTCCGAGCTGGGCGGGGGACGGCATCCGTGAGGGCGTGGGCGTCCATCCTGGGGGCCGGCCTGTTCCTCGGCGCCGGCTGCCCGGAGGACCGGCTCCGCCCCGCACCCGCCCCGGCGGTCCCCGCGCCCGCCGCCTCCCCCGTCCGCGAGCGCCACCCGGCCAGCGGCCTGGTCGTCCGCGTTGTGCGAGTGGGACCCCACCCGGTGCGCGCCGAGGTGGCGGACGAGGCCTCGTCGCGGGCGCGCGGGCTCATGTTCCGGGAGGCCCTGGCCCCCGACGAGGGGATGGTCTTCGTCTTCCCCTCCGCGGGCCCGCGCCATTTCTGGATGAAGAACACCTCCCTCCCCCTGGAGATCGCCTACATCGATGATGGGGGGCGCATCGTCGAGGTGCTCCCCATGCGGCCCTTCGACACGACCACGATCCCCTCCAGCCGCCCCGTGCGCCTGGCCCTGGAGCTTCGGCAGGGCTGGTGCGCCGCCCACGGCGTCCTCCCCGGCGACGTCGTGGAGGGCCTCGAGGAGCTCCGGGGCGAGCCATGACCCCGCGGCGGACCTGGCGCGAGTGGTGCGCCCTCACGGGGTTCCTGGCGCTCCTGGCTACGGCGGTGGCCTGGCAGCAGTTCGGCGTGGCGGCGGGCGGGGCGTCTCCCCTCCCCCCCGCGCGGCTCGACCTCAACCGCGCCGCCTGGCACGAGCTCTCCGCGGTCCCCGGACTGGGCCCGGGGCGCGCCCGGGCCATCGTCGATTACCGGGAGCGCAACGGACGTTTCCACAGCGTGGAGGACCTGGAGGCGGTCCCCGGCGTGGGCCCGGTGACCCTGCGGGAGGCCCGTCCGTACCTGGTGGCCGGGGGCGAGTGAGCCCAGGTGCGAGGCCTCCCGCTCCTCTGGACCTCGCTCCTGGGCCTGGGCGTCCCCGCGGCGGCAGGGACCACGGCCTGGTGCGCGCTGACGGGAGGGGTCGCGCACCCCGCCGGACTCGCGGCCCTCGCGGCCCTGGCCTCCCTGGCGGGGCTGGGGGGGGCATGGCGGGTCCTCGTCGTGGAGCGCGCGTCCGCTCGTGCCTCGGCCCTGGTGGCCGCGGCGACGAGCCGGGAGGCCGAGCTGGACCGGAGCCTGCGCCGCTACGCGGAGGAGCTGGATCGGACCCGGCAGCGGGTGGAGGTCCTGAGCGCCCTCCACCACGTCGTGGCGGCGGTGAGCGACGCGGTGGACTTCCGCAGCATCCTGGGCGAGGTGACCGCCGTGGTGGCGCGCCTGGTGGACGCGCGCGAGGTGGCCATCTACCTGCGCGACCGCGGAACCGGGGCGCTCCGCGTCGGGGCGCACAGGGTCGGCGAGGTGGTGCGATTCGATCGGGAGGTGGACCCGGGGGCCGTGGACCTGGCCGGGGTGCAGAGGGTGGTGGACGACTCCGTCGCCCGATCCAGGGCCGGCGCGGCCTGGGAGCGGGTGGGCGCCCACGTGGCCTGCGTGGTCCTCCTAGAGGCCAACCGAGAGCCCATCGGCGCGGTGCGGGTGGTGGTCCCCTCGCCCGATGGGGACGCGGCGGCCCTGGACGGACTGGAGGAGGCCGTGCGCGAGGTGACCGAACCCGTGGCCCTGGCCGTGGAGAAACCCTCCCTCTACGACCGGGCCGTCTACGACCCCCTGACCCGCATGTTCAACAAGCGGCACTACCTGGAGGAGGCGCCGCGGCGCTTTGAGACGGCGCGGCGGGCGGGCTCCGCCCTCGCCCTGGTGATGCTGGACATCGACCATTTCAAGCGCGTCAACGATACCTGGGGCCACGAGACCGGCGACCGGGTCCTGGCCGGGGTCGCCGAGGTGGTGCGCCGCTCCGTGCGCTCCATCGACCTGCCCTTCCGGTACGGGGGGGAGGAGATGTGCCTCCTGCTCCCGGAGGCAGGGGCCGCGGAGGCCGTGGTCGTCGCGGAGCGGATCCGCAAGGCGGTGGAGGCCCAGGTCTTCTCGTCGGCGGACGGGGCACGGATCCCGGTGACCCTCTCGGCGGGGGTCTCGGAGGTCGCCGTCTCCATGCCGGGTCACGAGGAGCTGTTTTCCGCTGCGGACCGGGCCCTCTACCGCTCGAAGGGGGAGGGTCGCAACCGGGTCACCGTGGCGCAGGGTCCGTCGGCCCCGCAGCCCGGGCCCACGCCCCCCCCCCGTGGACGCCGCCGCCGCAGGACTGCGCCGTGAGGAGGGGGAGCCGCGGCCGCGCGGCGCCCGGCGCCGGCGGCGGCCGGACGGTCCGGGCGCGTCGAGGCAGTCCCACCGGCGGATTCGAGCTCGTGAGCCCCTTCCAGCCCGCGGGGGACCAGCCCCGCGCCATCCGCGAGGTGGTCTCGCGCCTGCGCGCCGGGCGGCCCCATACCACCCTCCTCGGCGCCACGGGGACGGGCAAGACCTTCGTGATGGCGTGCGTGATCCAGGAGATGGGGCTGCCGGCCCTGGTCATCTCCCACAACAAGACCCTCGCCGCCCAGCTCTTCGCCGAGCTGCGCGAGTTCTTCCCGCGCACCGCGGTGGACTATTTCGTCTCCTACTACGACTACTACCAGCCCGAGGCCTACATCCCGCAGCGGGACATCTATATCGAGAAGGACGCGGCCATCAACGACCGCCTGGACCGGCTGCGCCTCGCGGCCACCTCCTCCCTCATGAGCCGCCGCGACGTGGTCATCGTGGCCACCGTCTCCTGCATCTACGGCCTCGGCTCGCCCAAGGACTACCGCGAGATGCTGGTGACCGTGCGCCGGGAGGACCGCCTGGACCGGGACACGCTGCTCCGGCGGCTGGTGGACATCCAGTACGAGCGCACGGACGTGGACTTCCAGCGCGGGCGGTTCCGGGCGCGGGGAGACGTGGTGGAGGTCTTCCCCGCCTACGAGGAGACCGCCTTCCGGGTGGAGTTCTTCGGGGACACGGTGGAGTCCATCGCGGAGGTGGACCCCCTCACCGGCGAGGTCCTCCAGCCCTATGACCTGGTGACCGTCTTCCCCGCGAAGCACTTCGTCATGCCCGAGGGGACCGTGGAGCGCTCGGTGCGGGACATCGAGGCGGAGCTGGAGGAGCGGCTGGCCTGGTTCCAGGCCGGGGGCCGTCTGGTGGAGGCGCAGCGGCTGAAGGCCCGCACGCGCCACGACCTCGAGATGCTCCGGGAGGCGGGCTACTGCGCGGGGATCGAGAACTACTCCCGCCACCTCTCGGGGCGGGGGCCCGGGTCGCGGCCCTACTGCCTCCTGGACTACTTCCCCGAGGACTTCCTGGTCTTCGTGGACGAGTCCCACGCCACCATCCCCCAGATCGGCGGGATGTCCGCCGGCGACCGCTCCCGGAAGGAGACCCTGGTGGAGCACGGCTTCCGGCTCCCCAGCGCCCTGGACAACCGGCCCCTGCGCTTCGACGAGTGGGAGGGCTTCGCCCGTCGCGTGGTCCACGTCTCCGCGACGCCGGGCCCCTACGAGCTGGAACGCGCGGGGGGCGAGGTGGTGGAGATGGTCATCCGCCCCACGGGGCTCGTGGACCCGCGGGTCCGCATCGAGCCCGCCGCGGGTCAGGTCCCCCACCTGGTGGGGGAGTGCCGCGCGAGGGCGCGCGCCGGCGAACGGGTGCTGGTCACGACGCTGACCAAGCGCATGGCCGAGGACCTCTCCTTCTTCCTCAACGAGGAGGGGGTGCGGACCCGGTGGCTGCACTCGGAGATGGACGCCATCGACCGGGTGGAGGTCCTGAACGACCTCCGGCGTGGGGGGCACGACGTCCTGGTGGGGGTGAACCTCCTGCGCGAGGGCCTGGACCTGCCGGAGGTCTCCCTGGTGGCCATCCTGGACGCGGACAAGGAGGGCTTCCTGCGCAGCGGGACCAGCCTCATCCAGACCATCGGCCGCACGGCGAGGAACGTGCACGCGGAGGTCATCCTCTACGCGGACCGCGAGACCGAGTCCATTCGCCGGGCCGTGGACGAGACCCGCCGCCGCCGGGAGCTGCAGCTCGCCTACAACCGCGACCACGGCATCGAGGCGGTGAGCGTGACGAAGGCCATCCGCAGCGGCCTGGACGAGGTGGTGGCCGCCCAGAAGCTCGCGGCGGAGGCGGCCTGGGGGCCCGCGGCGCCCGGCACGCGGGGCGGCGCCTCGGAGGCCGGACCCGAGGAGGCTTACGGACGCGCGGAGCGGATCCGCGCGCTGGAAGAAGCGATGCTCCAGGCCGCGGGGGCGTTAGAATTCGAGCGGGCGGCACGGCTCCGGGACCGGATCCGTGCGCTCCAGGGACAGCCCGGACCCGGAGGACAGCCCGGACCCGGGGGGCAGGCCGGGTCCGGTCCGGCGCAGGGGAAAGGGGAAGGCGGTGGCTGAACACCGGCTGTCCGTCGAGGAGCGCGACGGAGGTGTGGTGGTGATCCGCTTCGACGCACGGCGGATCTACGACATCGGCAGCATCTCGGTGATGGGGAAGCAGCTCCTCCGGCTGGTCCGGGACTCGAATCCCGTCCGGATCGTCCTCAATTTCGAGGGCGTCGAGGCCGTGGTGAGCGCCTTCATCGGCGAGATGATCGCGCTCCACCAGGACGTGAAGCGGAAGCGTGGGAAGCTCTACCTCTGCTGCGTCCATACGGCCGTCCTCGAGATCCTGCGGCTCATGCAGATCGACAAGCTATTCACCGTCTACGACAGCGAGGAGGACGCGGTCACCGAGGCCATGCTCTCCTGAGTCGCCGTGACGACACCTGAGGGTCCCGTCCCGCATCGCCCGGGTTTCCGGAAGCCCGGGGGTTGCGGGCCTCCAGACCCTCGCCACGCCCTTCGACCCCGCCCACCGTTCAGGTTCCCTACAACCGGGCCCGTTCTGTAGAGGCCCTCGCCAGACCTACGTCGCCCGCGGGCGACCTCCACACCAGTCCAAGTGCTCCGGGGATTTCACTTCGGTGAACCGATTCACCATGGTGAGGAGCGGGAACATGCCTTGCGCTGCTCCTTCCAGCCGGCTGCGCCCCAGGGCGCGCCCCGGCTGACGAGTCCGGAAGAATCGAGACGAGCATCGAAGGGGTGTGGGGCCCGGGACGCGTGGCGAACCCGGGACGGGGGTTTCTCGCCCGCGGGATTGCCTCGGTGATTCCCGCGGAGAGGGGAGGATGAGATGTCGAGCGCAGGCACGAGTCGAGACATGGCCAGGGGGGTGCGAGCGGCCGCCGGGTGGAGGACGGGGCTGGTGGCTCTCGCACTCCTCGCCCTGGCGGCGGGGTGCGGGCAGTCCTCGGGGCGCTCGCCGGTGGCGCTCGCCCCGGCGGGAGGGAGCGTGCCTCCGCCCTCGGTGGCCTCGGGCGGTGCCTTCTCCGCCGCGCCGTCCCTGGCCGAGCCGCGCACGGGTCACAGCGCCACCCTCCTGGCCTCGGGCAAGGTCCTGGTGGCCGGCGGGGCGACGGACGCCGTGCGCGCCACCGCCTCGGCCGAGGTCTTCGACGCCGGCGGCTTCGCGGCGGCGGCCTCCATGGCCACGGCCCGCACCGCCCACACGGCGACCCTGCTCCCGGACGGCCGCGTCCTCGTGGCCGGCGGCCGCGCTACCCCGAACGGGGACGCCCTGGCCTCCACGGAGGTCTTCGACCCACGCACCGGGCGCTTCAGCGCGGGGCCCTCCATGGCGGAGGCGCGCTCGGACCACCTGGCCGTGTCCTTCGTGGACGCCTCGGGCGCCGCCCGGGTCCTGCTGGCCGGGGGACTCCTGCGAGCGGGACCGCGGGTCGAGGTCCTCGCCAGCGCGGAGGTCTACGACGCGACCACGGGGCGCATGAGCCCGGCCGGCCGGATGATCGAGCCGCGCATGAGGGCCCACGCGGCGCTGCTGCGCGGCGGGGACGTCCTCATCGACGGCGGGCGGACGGACCTCGCGCCGGCCGGGGCGCTGGCCGGCGCCGAGCGTTTCGAGACGGGCCTGGGCCGCTTCCGCTCCATGGCGAGTCCCGCCCAGAGGCGCTCGGACGCCACGGCGGTGCTCATGGCCTCCGGCACGGTGCTCGTGGCCGGCGGCCTGGACGCCGCCGGCTTCCCCCTGGGCACCGTCGAGGCCTTCGAGGATTCGGGCCCCGGTTCCTTCCACCCGGCCGCGGGCCTCACCCTGGCCCGTGCCGCCCATACCGCTACCCTCCTGTCGGACGGCCGGCTGCTCGTGGCCGGCGGCGCCGGGCTCACGGACCTGGTCCGCGAGGCGGAGTTCCTGAGCGGCGCGGCCACCGCCGCGGGGCCTGCGCTGGTGACGGCGCGGGCCGCCCACCGGGCCACCCTCCTGGCGGACGGCCGGGTCCTCCTCACGGGCGGCGTGGACGCCGCCGGGACGCCGCTCGGCGCCACGGAGGTCTTCGACCCGGCCGGCGGGAGCTTCACGCCCGGTCCGGCCATCGACCGGCTGGTCCCGGCCATCGGCGACCCCGGCGCACGGATCGAGGTCCTGGGCCGTGGCTTCGACTCCACCACCTCCGGCAACCAGGTCCGCTTCCACGGCACCGCGGCCCGGGTGATCTCCGCCAGCGCCACGCGCCTGGAGGTGGAGGTCCCCACGGGCGCCACCTCCGGCGACGTGGTCGTGCAGGCCCTGGGCCAGACCTCCAACGGGATGCCCTTCACCGTGAACGGGACGGCGACGGCGCCCCTCTCGGTGGACCGCGTCCAGGCCCCCGCCAGTGCCACCGCCGGCAGCCGGGTACAGGTGAGGTGGGCCGTCTCGGGCGCGAGCGCACCCTCCCGGAACGAGCTGCGCTGGGGCACCGCGCCGGGCCAGTACACCCAGGTGGCGGCCGCGCGGGCCGCGGCCGGCGGCTTCGAGGCCGAGTTCACCGCCCCGTCGGCAGGGCAGGTCCGCTTCGTCATCGAGGTGGAGGCGGCGCTCCAGAGGGTGGTGACCCCCGAGCGCACCATCGCGATCCAGCCCGCCCCGCTCCAGCCAAGGATCGAGCTCGTCTCGGCCCCGGCGGAGATCCGTCCCCTGAGCGACATGGAGGTCACCTGGCGGGTGAGCGACGCCCGCGCAGTGGCCTCCACCTACGTGGAATACGGCATGGCCTCGGGCCGCTACGCCGCCAAGACCCCGATCCAGTCCGGCGGGCCCGGGACATTCAAGGCCACGGAGAAGGTCCAGGTCCAGTCCGGGACCATCTACTTCCGCTGCGTGGCCGTGGCCGACGGGCAGACCCTGGCGACCACCGAGGGGACGGTCGTCGTCACCAAGATGCCCTGGATCAAGCTCACCCAGGCCCCGCCGGCGATGGACGCGGGCGAGGAATACAAGGTCTACTGGGAGGTCCACGACGCCCGGAAGGTGGACCACACCAACGTCCACTGGGACTGGGAGAGCCGTCCCGGGCCGCAGATGCGCAACCAGGCCGTCCATGCCACGGGCTCCTGGTTCTTCGGGCTGGGCGACTGGCGCAACGAGCTCACCGCGCCGGTGCAGGGGACCATCTACTTCCGGATCCACGCCCGGGCCGACGGGCGCGAGGTCTGGGGCCCGGAGCTGACCATCCAGGTGCGGCCCGTGGAGATCCAGGTGACCCAGGCCCCGGCCAGCGTGGACGCCCTGGACGAATACAAGGTCTACTGGGAGGTCCGCCACGCGGGGCACATCGACCGCACCTTCATCCGCTGGGGGACCTCGGCCACGTCCCTCACCCAGGAGTCGGCCAACGCCGGCGGCTCGTGGTTCTTCGGGGTGGGGGACTGGCGCGTGGAGCTGCGCGCCCCGGTGAACGGGACCATCTACTACAAGGTGGTCGTCCGGGTGCGCGGCCAGGACGTGGAGTCGGCGGTGCGCACCATCCGCGTCAACGGGGCCTCCGTCCACATCACGAGCCAGCCCTCCAGCGTGGGCGGGCGCAAGACCTACACGGTCTACTGGGAGATCCACAGGGCGAAGAAGGTGGCGAGCACCTGGATCCAGTGGGGGACCTCGCCCGGAGCCCTGAACCAGCGCTCGAGGGATGCCGGGAAGAACTGGCTGGGCTTCGGCGACTGGAGGGTGGAGCTGCGCGCCCCGGACACCGGGACCATCTACTTCCGGGGGATGGCCCAGGTGGACGGGGTTCCGATCGAGAGCGACCTGCGCACCATCCAGGTGCGCTAGCGGGGACGCGACGGGGAGTCGGGTTCCCTTAGGAGTCGTAAGACAATCACTGCGTGAAACACCGAGGCCGAGCGAGGCGGCGCGAGGCTAGGAGCGAGGAGGAGTCATAGCAACGGAGAGCTATTCCGACGACGAGCGACGACGCATCGCGCCGCCGCAGCCGGCCGAATGTAGTCAGTGATTGTCTTACGGCGACTCAGACCGTGACCCAGGGGGGGCCGGGAGACCGGCCCCCCTTTCCCTTGCCTACGGGGCTCCCCCCTCCAGCGTCCAGCGCGCGGCCTCCGCCAGGGCGCGGCAGAGGCGCTCCATGCGGGCGGCGCGGTCGGGCTCGCGGTGGGCCACGTCCTCGGTGGGCGCCTCGGACCGGTGACGGTAGAGGCGCACGGCCCCGTCCGGGTCCAGGCGCAGGAACCGCTCGTCCCCTACCAGGCCCAGGTAGGGGACCGCGCGGATGAAGGCATAGGGCTCGCCCGTCCCCGGCGGCCGCTCGGCCAGGAGGTCGCGGCCGAAACCCTGGTTCGTGTAGGCCAGGCCGGCCAGGCCCGCCGCAGTGGGCAGGAGGTCCAGGGAGCTGGCCACCGAGGGCTCCACCCTCGGCGCGCCCAGGAGCCACGGGGCGTGGACGACGAGGGGGACGTGGTTGCGGTCGAGCCCCAGCGGGTGCCACGGGTGGGAGGCGGGGGCCGTGGTGCCGTGGTCGCCGTAGAGGAAGAAGACGGTGCGGCCGAACCACGGGCGAGTCCGGGCCTGCCGGAAGAACTCGCCCACCGCGTGGTCCAGCAGCCGGAGGGCGTCCAGCTCGGAGCGCCCCTCGTCGAAGCCCTCCCCCCGGAGGAATTCGTCCGGGAGGGCCGTGGGGCGGAAGCCGGCGGAGCGCGCCGGGCCCGGGATCGTCCAGGGGCGGTGGTTCCCGGCGGTCTGCACCCAGGCGAGGAACGGCCGCTCCCCCTCGGCGTCGAAGACCCGGAGCGCCTCGCCGAACAGGTCCAGGTCCGAGATGCCCCACACGTCGTTGCGAGGCGACCCGTAGGAACCCTCCTCGTGGATCTGGATCCCCTCCACGCTGCGGGTGAGGAGGGCGCGCAGGTTCCCCCAGGAGGCGCTGCCGCCGAGGAGGTAGTGCCGGGCGTAGCCCTCGAACGCGCTGGCCACCGAGGGGCGGTCCACCGCCAGGGGATTCCGGGTGGCGGAGCCGCGGGGATTCAGGTCCGGGATCCCCGTGACCACGCTGTAGACCGAGCGCGCCGTGGGCGAGGTGGCGACGAAGAAGTTCCGGTAGAGCCACCCCTCGGCCGCCAGCTCGTCGAGCCGGGGCGTCCCGGCGGCGCGGTTCCCGAGGCAGCCCACCTTGAAGGCCGCCAGGGACTCGAGGTGGACGAACACCACGTTGGGGCGTGGGCCGGCCGGGGCCCGCCGCGCGGGGACCCGGCGCTCGAATTCCAGGCGCTCGGGGTCCGGCCTCTCCACGCCCAGCCAGGTCGCCAGCTCCGGGTAGAGGCGGCCGAGGAGCGCCCGGTCGGCGGTGCGCGCGCGGTTCGGCCAGGTGTCCACCAGGTGGAGCACCGGGTTCAGGCCCAGGGCCGTGAGGAAGGGGTCGGGGCTCCAGAAGGCGTCGCTCCATCGCAGGGGGTACCACGAGGCCTTTCCGTAGATCCCGGCGGCGACCAGGGCCAGGGCCAGGGCCAGGGTTCCAGGGACCCGTCCTCGCCCTCCGCCGCCGCGCCGCCGGGGCAGGAGCCAGACCAGGGCCATGCCGTGCAGGGCCAGGACGGCCGCCAGGCCCACGAGTATCCGGCCCACCGGATAGGACTCCCGCAGGGCCTCCCATGCGATGGCCGGGGCTTCCAGGTGCTCGACCACCGTGGCGTCCAGGCGCCGGCCGAGCCAGCCGTAGTGCCCCAGGTCCACGGCCATCATCAGGTAGACCGGCAGGGCCGCGAGCACGGCCAGGCCCACGAGGAGCCGCCGCGCCCGGCTGCCGCGCGCGGGGTCCAGCCACGGCACCCAGGAGGCCGCCACCAGGGGCAGGGCCAGGAGGAGGGCGAGCCTGAGGTCGAACCGGAGGCCGACCCCCAGGGCCCGGGCCACCTCCGAGGCCTGCGCCCCCGCCGGGCGGCCGTGGAACAGGGCCCAGAAACCCGCCCGGAAGGCCGCCAGGCCCGCGAGCTGCACGGCCGCCAGGGCCGCCCCCAGCCGCACCCGGGCCGGCAGGGGAGTCACGGCGGCCCGTCGAGGGGGTCGAGCAGGATGAGCAGGAAGACGACGCCCCCCGCCATCTCCCCCAGCTCCCCGGCCCGGTTGTGGGGCTCGCGCAGCCACCATGCGACGAGGGCCGCCGTCGCCCACGCCGCCGCGTGGCGTCCGCGGGGCAGCGGCAGGGCCCACCGCCCGAATCGGGCGCGCCAGGACTCGCTCCGCCGGTAGAGGGCCGGGAGGACGAGGAGGTAGCAGGCCACGGCCGCCACCAGGCCCTTGCCGAAGACCAGCCGGTTGAGCTTCACGCCCCCGACGCGGAGGTTGTGGAGGTTGGTCTCGCCCTGGGTGTTGTGGAGCTGGAACCACTCGGGGCTCCGGACCCCGAGGAGGCGCTGGCCGTACGAGACCTCCTCCAGGGCCCCGAAGAGGGTGGCGAGGGCGAGGGCGCACCACACCCGCCGCGCGGCGGCGTGGCCCAGGCGGGCGCGCACGACCCAGGCCCGGGCCGAGGCCGCGAGGAGGGCGGCCACCGTGAGCCATTCCACCGGCCCGTCCTCCCGCAGCCATGCCAGGCCTGCGGCGGGGTCACGGGAGAGGAGGACCGCCCCGTAGGCGAACGCGGCCGCCCGGCCGCCACGGCCGGTTCGACCCAGCGGGGCGGCCTCAGACCCCGAGCCACCCGTCGATGGCGGAGAGGACCTCGTCCAGGTCTTCCAGGGTCGTCTCCGCCATGTGGGCGATGCGGAAGGTGCGGTCCTTGAGCCTCCCGTAGCCGTTGCCGATGATCAGCCGGTGGTGCTCGCGCAGGTGGGCGTTGAGGGCCCCCACGTCCACCCCCCGGGTGTTCCGGTAGTAGGTGAGGGAGACGGACTCGAAGCCCTCCCGGGCGAACAGGGCGAAGCGCTCGCGGCCCCATGCGCGGGCTCGGTGCGCCAGGGACTCCATCCGTGCGTAGCGGGCCGGGAGGCCCTCGCGGCGGATCCGGTCCAGGGCGACCTGCAGGGCGTAGAGGTGCGAGACGGAGGGCGTCACGGGGGTCTGGTCCCTTTCGTGGTATCGCGCATGGACCGCCAGGTCGAAGTAGTAACCCCGGTCCTTCACCGCCCGGGCCCGCGCGTGGGCGCGCTCGCTCGCCGCCACGAGCGCGATGCCGGGCGGCAAGCCGAGACCCTTCTGCACCCCCGCCAGGAGGAGGTCGGCGCCCCAGGCGTCCAGGGGGGTGGGCACCACCCCCAGACTGCTCACCGCGTCCACCAGCAGCAACACGTCGTCGTGCTCCCGCACCGCCCGGGCGATCTCCGCCAGGGGGCTCATGACCCCGGTCGAGGTCTCGTTGTGGACCACCGTCACCGCGTCGAAGCCGCCCCCCCCCAGGGCCTCTCGGACCTGCTCGGCGGTGTTGGGCTCGCCCCACTCCACGGCGGCGAGGACCGCCTCCTTCCCGTTGGCCAGGGCGACCTCGTGGAAGCGTTCGCCGAAGGCGCCCGCCGAGAGGCACAGGACCCGCCTCCGCACCAGGTTCCGGATCGCCATCTCCATGGCCCCGGTGGCGCTCGCCAGGAGGGGGTAGACCGGGGCACGGGTCTCCAGGAGGCGCCGCAGGCCCTCCTGCACCCGGGCGTAGAGGACCTCGAATCGCTTCTCCCGGTGGCCCATCACCGGTCGGGCCATGGCGGCGAGGACCTCGGGGTGGACCTCCACGGGGCCGGGGATGTAGAGGCGGGTGTGGGTCGGCGGCTCCACGGGGGCGCATCTTGGGGAGGCGGCCGGCGGTGTCTAGTGGGCGTGGCCGTGGGCGTGACCGTGTTCGTGATCGTGGCCGTGGGCGCGGGCGCCCCGCGGTATCAAGTGGGCGCTGCGACTCCCGTCGGCTCGGCCTCCGGCGCCAGGCGCCGGGCAGGGTGGTGGGAGCGTACGAGCCTCGGGTGCTGGCCCAGCCCCAGCCGGAGCCCCAGGCCCGTGGCCAGCGCCATGGGCACCGCGGCGAGGGCGGTCGCGCGCTCGCCCAGTGTGGGCGCTCCCAGCTCGGCGTGGGCGCGCGCCTCGAGGGCCGCGATGCGCCGCCTGAGCCCCGCGGTGGGGGCGAGCAGGCGCCCCACCAGGAAGGCGGGGTAGGCGCGGCGGACCTGGGAGGCGAACCACCGGGCCTTCGCGCGCAGCCACGGTGTCTCGGCCTCCCGCAGCCGGAGATAGCCCAGCAGCCAGGTCTCCACCGTGCGGTAGATGGACGGGCCCAGCCGGCGGTAGTCCTCCCGGTAGCAGCGCCGCTGGGCCTCCAGGATGGCCTCCGGCCCCATGACGGGGTGGCGCACCATGGCCGCGAATCCCGTGCATCGACGGTAGTAGGCCTCCGGGTCCTCCGTCAGCTCCCGGAAGAGCAGCCCCTCCTCCAGGACCCGCCGGTAGAACGGCGTCCCCGGGGTGGGGCCGTAGATCAGGAACTGGGTGTAGTCCGGCCCCAGGGCCAGGAGGCCGTCCAGCTCCTCCTCGATCCCCTCCGGCGTCTGGTACGGGAGTCCCACGATCATGGAGGCCAGGACCCCGATGCCATGGGCGCGCAGCTCGCGGAACACCTCCTCCACGGGCCGTCCGGCCTGCTTGGCGTAGCCCGCCCGGCGTCCCTCGTAGCCTATCCACACGCCGTCGATGCCCATCTCCAGGACCTCGGTCACCGTGTAGCGGCTCAGGGCCCGCAGGCTGGCGAACACGAACAGGGACACCGGCCGGGCGCCCTCCTGCACGCACTGGCGCAGCTCCATGGCGCGGCGCCGATCCAGGAGGAAGTCCTCGTCCAGGACCACCGCGGCCATGCCGGGCTCCGCGGCCTGGTAGCCCTCGATGACCTGGTAGATGTCGCCTCCGGTGGGGAGGAGCCGGATGTGCTTGCGTGCGAAGAAGTGGGAGGTGCAGCAGAAGTCGCAGCCGTTCGGGCAGCCCAGGCCCGCGAAGACCATCCCGGTCCGCGACACCTCTCGCCCGAAGAGCCGGAGGCGGCTCACCACCAGGGGGTGGTGGTACGGGGGCGCGAGCGGGGGCTCGCCCAGGAGCCGGCGCATGTAGGCCACGCCCTCCTCGCGGCAGACGTGGTCCGCCCAGGGCGCCAGCTCCGCGTCGGAGAGGACCGTCCCGTAGCCCCCGAGCACCACCCGGGCACGGGGGGCGTGGCGCCGGACCAGGGCCACCACCTCCTTCATGCGGTGGTAGGTCGCCAGGACGAAGGAGATCCCGACCACGTCGCAGCCCCCTGAGAGCTCGCGGACCAGCTCGCGGCGGCTGGGATACTGCAGGACGGTGGTCGGGGCGTCCAGGTTTTCGGCCAGGTACTCGAGCGAGAACTGGACGTGGTTCGCCCGCGGGCTGAAGACGCCCTGCTCCCGCGTCACCTGGCCCCAGAGCAGCTCGTAGCCCACGCTGGGGGCGTCCCCGTATCGCTCCCCCAGGGGGCGGCAGACGCTGGTGAGCAGGACCCTGGCCATGCCCCTGCTGGATACCCGACCGGGCCCGAAAGCGCCCGTCAAACCATGGTCACCAGCGTAAGTCGCCGTAAGACAATCACTGCTACATTCGCCGCGCCCACGGGCCTGCCGCCGGCAGGCCCTCCCGCCTTGCGCTTCGCGCAAGGCGGGGGCGCGGGGCTGCGGCGGCGCGATGCGTCGTCGCTCGTCGTCGGAATAGCTCTCCATTGCTATTGCTCCTCCTCGCTCCTAGCCTCGCGCCGCCTCGCTCGGCCTCGGTG